>JAPUHN010000236.1 GCA_027297685.1 Alphaproteobacteria bacterium
GCGCGCTTCGCCGTCCGGCCCCGCCTCGCGAAAACCGCCGGGTAGGATCATCAAGTTCTTGTGTCCGCTCGCCGCGGCTTCGTCGACGATGTCGAGGATTAGATCGGGGCGGACCACGATGACGGCGAGATCGGCCGGGTCAGGCAAATCGCTAAGCGATGTCTTGGCCGGAATGCCCAGCACGTCGCCGCCGCGTGGGTTCACCGGGATAATTTCTCCGGGGTATTTCGAGGCGACCAGGTTGCGCAGAACCGCGCCGCCGGAACTGGTCAGCCGCTCGCTGGCGCCGACCACGGCGACACTTGTCGGCTGTAGGAAGGGACGGCAGTCTCGCGTTTCGCCCATGTTTGTCGCTCTCCGTTGGTATCGTCAGAAAATATAAAACACGGTGCCGCGTGCGCATAATGGCCAGTGGCCGGCCTCGAAGAGGCGGTATTTGGCCATAAACGGATTATCGTTGGTGAGATCGGCGGCAATTCCCACCGCCGCCTGATGGCACGCCATCGTTGCTGCGCCTGCGGCGGCGCGGATCAGGCCCGGGTCGGCAATACCGTCGCGTGTTGCGGCAACGGCGGCGGCGCCGTGCACAACATCCGAAACCTGCTCGCTGAGAACGGTCAGGGCTTCGAGAAGGACAGTTTTGCCGAAGTGCTGTTCGGCGCGTTCAAGAAGGTTGAGACGAAGGCGATCCTCGGCGTCCCACCAGCCGCTATTCCAGTCGGTGGCCTTGATGCAGGCCTCGGCATCGCTCCATGAGGCGATCTCGCTTGTTGCCATGTCTGCGAGGCCCAGGGACATCAAGTAACTGGCGACGTCAGCGTGCTCGGCAGCGGTCAGCGACTCGCCGATAACCGAAAACCATGAGGCTGCACCCAGCCGGCTAGAAAATTCGGCGAGCGCCGGCACTGCCACTGCCATCTAGCCGGATCCCGCTCTAAGCGTTTCCGCGATCCTCGCGCCACAGGTCCAACTTCTGCTGCACCGGCCGGTCGGAGAAGCTGAATAGAACCGCATCCTCGTTGGCGGTGTGGCGTTGCGGACACCAGCTCGGCACGATGAAGGTGTCGCGCTTGCCCCATTCGAAGGTCTTGTCGCCGATCAACGATGTGCCGGTCCCTTCGACAACGCAGTACACGGTGGCGTCGGTCGAACGATAGGACGAGGTCTCAAAGCCCTTCGGCAGCAATTGCATGAAGGTGCCGATGGTCGGCATCGGCGCTTCGCCGTTGTCCGGGTTGACGTAGCGCAGTTTCAGGCCGTGGCAGGAGTCCCACTCGTCGGCCTTGCGCATCTGCTCGAGTGCCTCGCGGGTCCGCACATAGGGATAGTTGAAGACCGGCGAAGCGGCGGTTTGCCCTTTATAGTCGACCGGCAGTAGGCCCGAGCCATAGCGCGCCAACGAATCGCCGGTCGGTCGGCCCAGCGGCTGTGATTTTTCGCCCAATCTTTCCATGAACGAGGCGTCCAGCAGCTCAACGAGGGGAACGTCGAGGCCGTCCATCCAGACCATCGGCTGATCGCTCTCATTGCCATGATCATGCCAGGTCCACGATGGCGTGATGATGAAATCGCCTTCCTCCATGATCGTCTTTTCGCCTTCGACGGCGGTATAAGCGCCGCTGCCTTCGACGATGAAGCGCAACGCTGCCTGGGTATGGCGGTGCGCCGGTGCAATCTCGCCCGGCATGATCAGTTGCAGGCCGGCGAACAGTGACGTGGTGATCCGGCGCCGGCCGGTCATACCGGGATTTTCCAGGATGAGCACGCGGCGCTCGGCCTGTTCGGCGGTGATTATTTCGCCAGACTTCATCAGGACTTCGCGGATGTCCTCGTAGTGCCAGATTGCCGACTCGCACACACTCTCCGGCTCTGGAGTGACCATTTGATGCAGGACTTCCCATAGCGGCGCCAGATTGCGCGGCGCCAGATCTTCCTCGTAGTACGGTGTGAGATCGGGGCGGACTGCTGCTTCAACCATGGATTTTCCTTTCCCGTCAGGGGCGTTCAGGCGGCTTCCGAAATATCCGGCAGTGTCAGGCCTAGTTCCGCCACTACTTCCTGCGCGCGGTTGACGTAGTCGGCAAGCATATCTTCGTTGGTACGCTGCTTGATACCCCATTTTCGGTAGATTTCGTTGTTCTTTGATTTAGGCCGCCCGAAGAATTTTGGCAAGATCGGGTAATACCGGTTGATCGCGTCCTGTACGGCTGTGCGGCCCTCTTCGGTCTGGCATAACTCGGTGCAGAAATCCTTGCCGAACTGGGCGTGAAAGCGCTCTTCGGGCATGGTCATGCGCGACAGATTGCGCAATGGCAGGAAGGTGCACTGCGCGAGATCCTCAACCTGGAGAATTTCAGCCAGGTCGGCGAGTAGTTTGATGACGCAGAATTCTTCCCACGTTTGCAGGGGAAACTCGAAGATCGACAACGGTTTTTTGTCGTCGCTCGCCGCCATCCGCTCTGGTGCGATGCCTATTTCCTCGCCCAACTCCTTGAACCGCACATGATGGCCGTATTCCTCCATGGCAACCCGGCAGGTCAGCCATTTCGAATAGGGGGTCGGCGCCAGCGCGATCGCTGGTTCGTCGAAGACCTGAGCGCCGTACAATTCGTTTACCGCGTGGCTGATGACGATCTTCTCGACGGCGGTGCGGAACTCCTCCGGCGCCTGCATCAGTTCGCGCGCGGTCTCGACTTGATCTCCGGGGTTGATAGTCATGGGATGGCCCCTCTGGCTAGACTTTCGGTTCGGTGTTGAAAACTTCCAAATCGGTTTTGAGATCGGTGTACAGCGGTGCAAATGTTGCTGCAGCGGCTTCACTTAAGGCCGCGACGTCCCAATCGGCGTCGTCGCGCGCCAGGGTGGCGATGGGGCGCGGTTGCGAAAATAGAAATACCTCGCGGCCACGCACGCCGAATAATTGACCCGTGATAGACTGGCCTTCGGGTGAGCACAGCCAGGCCACCACCATGGCCACATGGTCGGGCGATACCTTCAAGGCGCGTTCTTTATAGGTGGTCTGTTCGTCGTTGGCCGGCACGATGGTGTCGGTAACCCGGGTCGCCGCGAACGGCGCTACAGCATTGCAGGTAATGCCGGCGCGGGCGAGGTCCATGGCGGTGGTGCGCATCAGGCCCAGCATGCCCGACTTGGCGCTAGCGTACGACGATTGACCGTAATTGCCGTAAAAGCCCGCGGTCGACGTAATATTGACCACCCGACCCCACTGGTAGGGCTCGCCGCCGCGATTATCCTTGGCGTGCTGGCGCATCAGCGGCGTTGCCGCGTTGGTCAGATACCAGGCGCCGGCGAGGTTTGTTTTCAGCACTTCGTCGAAATCGGCGGGGTCGCTTTTGAAAATGAAGCCGTCGCGCAAGATCGCGGCGTTGTTGACCAGGATGTCGAGGCCGCCGAACGCCTCGTTGGCCAGCGCTACGGCAGCTTGCGCCGCGCTGGCTTCGGCGATGGAATCGGTGAAGGCAAGCGCGCTGTCGCCCAGCTCCGCCGCGACCGCCTCGGCGACCGTGGGGTCGGCGCCGTCGCCGTTGATGGCGCCGCCGGCATCGGCGATCAAAACCTTGGCGCCCTGGCCCGCCAAAGTGCGCGCGATGGCCAGCCCGACGCCCCGCGCGCCGCCGCTCACCAGGGCGACGCGACCTTCGAGCCGGTTCGATTCGGCGGTGTCGTTCATGAGGCGGCCTCCAGTTTGGCTTTGTCGGCTTCGGTGTAGAACGCGTCGGCGTGGCAGTCTTCGTCGCCGGCGCCGCGCTGGCGCACCTGTTCGACGCAGGTCTCGACCATAATCGGCGGGCCAGCTAGATAAACTTTCGATCCATCAAGGCCGGCGAAATCGGCGGCGATTACATCGGCGAGGTAGCCGGTGCGCCGCGCCGTGGTTCCGCTGGGTTCCGACAAAACCGGCGTAAACGACAAGTTGGCATGGCGCGCCGCCAGCGCTTGGAAGTGATCCTCCAAATAGAGGTCGTGCTCGTCGCGGACACCGAAATACATATGGATCGGTTGCTCGGCGCCCTCGCCCAGCGCTTCTTCGATGATCGATTTGATCGGTGCCAATCCGGAGCCACCGGCAAGTGCAACAATGGGGCCGGTGTGCTTGGCGCGGTAGTAAGAAATGCCGTGCGGCCCGTCCACATGGACCGTATCGCCGACTTTCAAATTGGTGTTGGCATAGGCGCTCACCGCGCCGTCGGGAATGTGGCGGATGTGAAACTCCAGTGTCTCGCTGCTCGGCCGGTTGGCCATCGAGTAATCGCGCGGCGGCAGGCCGTCGAACGATACTTCGACATATTGTCCGGCGGTGAAATCGAACGGACCGCCCGCCTCGACCGACAATCGCACGCGGACGATATCGTGGGTCATGCGGTCGAGCTCGCGCACCGTGCAGGTCAGCTTGCGCAACGGGTGCGCGACCACCTCGTCCTGTTCGAGATAAGCGACCTCGCAGTCGCTCCATGGCACCGAGCGGCAGGCCAGGATCAGGCCGGACTCCTTTTCGGCGTCGGTCAGGGCGAATTCCGAATACGGCGACATTTCGACTTCACCGGAGTGAAGGCGCGACTTGCAAGCGCCGCAGTTTCCCGACTGGCAACCATGGGGGTATTGCAAACCGGCGTTGAGCGCGGTTTGCAGGATGGTATCGCCCATCTCGACGTCGAGCGGTTCGTCGAATTGCCGAACGTTTACGGCAAAGCCCATAGGGTCGTCTCTCCTCAACGAGGATTAAACATAGTTTGTATTACAAACAATTGTCAATACAAACTAATTTGTAACGTTGTTCCAACTATCTCAGTTGAGCAAATTGGGCAAAATCAAGGTTATCACAGGGAACGCAACCAGGATTACGACCCGGATAATATCCGAGGCGAAGAACGGAATGACGCCCTTGAAGGTTTCGATCATCGGCACGTCGCGCGCCATCGAATTGATGATGAACACATTCAAGCCAACCGGCGGTGTGATCAGCCCCATCTCGACGACGATCAACGTGATGATTCCGAACCATAGTTTGGTCTCTTCCGGACCCAAGCCGAAATCGAGACCGGCGATGATCGGCCAGAAGATGGGAACGGTCAAAAAGATCATCGACAGCGAGTCCATGACGAACCCGAGCACGATGTAGAGGACGATCATGCCCAACAGGATGGTGAACGCCGACAGCCCGGAATTGCCAAAAAAATCCGCCGCCGAAATCGGCAGTTGGGAAAACCCCAGAAAGGCGTTGAAGATCGCGGCGCCAAGCAGGATTAAAAAAATCATCGCCGTAATTTTGGCGGTACCGAGCAGCGCATCGATAAAGCCGCTCAAACGCATGCCGCCGCGCGTGATCGCGATCAGAAAAGTGCCAACTGCACCGACACCGGCGCCCTCGCTGGGGGTGAAAAAACCGGCATAGATGCCCCCCATCACCAGTAAAAAAATGACCAGAACCGGCCAGATTTCGAGCAAGGCGCGCCATTTCTGCGCCCGGGTCGCCTTTTCGCCGGCGGGTCCGGCTTCGGGATTGATGCGCACGACGATGGCGATCGCGGCGATGTAGCCCAGAGCGGCAAGAATGCCCGGAATAAACGCCGCTTGGAACAGGGTCGCCACGTTGGCCTCGACCATGACGGCGTAAATAATCAGCACAATCGAGGGCGGTATCAATATACCCAAGGTGCCACCGGCGGCCAGTGTGCCGGTGGCCAGCGCCCCGGAATAGTTGAACCGGCGCAATTCGGGCAACGCCACCTGGCCCATGGTCGCCGCGGTGGCCAGCGACGAGCCGCTGATTGCGCCGAAGCCGGCGCAACCACCGATCGCTGCCATGGCGATGCCGCCCCGGTAATGACCGAGCCAGGTGTAGGCGGCGCTGAACAGCGCCTGGCTCAACCCCGCCTTGGCGGCGAATTGGCCCATCAACAGAAATAGCGGCACCACGGACAGCGTTTCGGTTGAAAACCGCCAGTAGGTTTCGGTCTTGAGGTAGCTCAGCAGCGCCTTGTCGCCGGCGATCGATACGTAGCCCACGATGCCGACGGTGAGCATGGCGACGCCGATCGGGATCCGCAGCGCCAACAGGACGAACAGTACGGCGAAGCCCAAGAGGCCGGTTTCCAGACCGCTCATGCCGCCTGCTCCCTACTCGCTGAAGTAGCGGCCGGCGCGTAGCTCGGCGATGCTGCGCGCGATGGTGTAGGCGATGACAATGACGAGAAACCCTAACATCGCCACCGAGGCCGGGAACGTCGTCCAGCGTGGAAAGTTTATGGTCATCGTGACTTCTCTGTATTGAAACATGTCGATGGCGCCAAAAATCAGCCGCCAGGTCAGCAAGGTGGCGATCAACAGGTAGAAGGCGCCGCCGACAATGTCGGCGAACACCTGTGTGCGCACCGGTGTTTTGACCATGAAAAAATCGACAAGCACATTACCGCGTACCATCTGACACCAGGGCAAGAAGGCGAACACCGCCAAGCCGGTGCCGATGGCAACCAGTTCGAAATCGCCCGATATCGGCGCCGACAGAGCGGAGCGGCCGGTGACGCTAATTGCGGTCAAAACAGCCATGGCGCACAGGATCACGCCGCCCAAAATGGCCAGCCATTTGGCGATTTGATAAAGCACCCGGCCCACTGGGTCGGTGGGCCGGATGGACGTTTCCGCCTGTTCGCTCATCGCATCGAAGTTGCGGACCGACACCTTGCCGATCCGGTTCGGTACTTATTTATTTGGAGTACTTGTCGATCAATTTGCGGGCGTCGGATACCAGGGCGGGCCCATCGATTCCGATTTTTTTCATTTCCGCATACCAGCGGTCGAACACCGGTTCCGCCGCCGCCTTCATTTTGGCGACCTCGACCGCGGGAATCACGTAGAACTTGTTCTTCGCCTTCGATTCGATGACTTTGCGGCCCGGTTCCTCGATGCGCCGCCAGTTCTCGCCGGCGGCTCGCGCGATATTACCGCCGGAATTGTCGTCGATCACCTTACGCAGATCGGGCGGCAACTTTTCGTAGGAGTCCTTGTTCATGAGGAAGGTAAATACATTGGTGCCGAGGCGCGGCTGCGGGCCGGCCAGAATTGAGAAATGGCTGACCAGGTCTGGTGTTTTGACCGCCGGGGCGATCTCGTAGGGCAGGGTAACGCCGTCGATAACGCCCTTCGATAAGGCCTGGGGTATCTGCGGTAAGGGCAGGCCGACGCCGGTCGCGCCCAGCGCCTCCAGCAACCACACACCGCCGCGCGAGGCCGCGCGTATTTTCTTACCCTTAAGGTCGCTCAGTTTGGTAATGGGAGACTTGGTCTGGAACAAGAAGCCGTCATGCACGTGCAACAACAGCGGCTGATAGCTCTTGAGAGCGGAGCCCAGGTGTTTTGCCTGATAGTCTTGCAACGCCAACGTTGTCGATAACGCGTCCTTGTGCACGAACGGCAGCTCGAAAGGCTCTATCTCCGGCATACGGCCAGGGGTGAAACCCGGCAGCGTCCAGACGATGTCGACCACGCCATCGCGTACCTGGTCGAGCAATTGCGGTACTTTGCCGCCAAGCTGCATGGACCAGAACGGCTGCACCTTGATGCGGCCGCCCGAATCCTTGCCAATCTTCTCGGCCCACGGGATCAAGAACGTTTTGCTCGGATTGGCGACCGGCGGAATGAAGGTGTGCATGCGCAGGGTCACTTCCTGCGCCTGCGAAACGCCTACCGACGCTGCGAGCGCGGCAACCGCCGCACCAGCAACCACCGCTCCCTTAATTAAGTTCAACATAATGCCTCTCCTCTACCTGTTGTCTAATTTGCGGGTTTTGGTTTGTCTTATTGGTAACCCTTCTGGCCGGCGGACGCCAAGCTATACTTGCGTAGCACGGTCGGCGGCCTGCATGGCGCAGGCCGGTATATGAGCCGTTTGTTGGGCTATTGGGTGCCGCGCACCTTAATCAGCCGCCACACTTTCGAAACGGGCGCGGAAATCAGCCGGAATGTCCCTCGACTGCAATTTGCGTGGATCATCGGGGTCGGCCACCGCCCAGACACGAACCTCAGTGCCGCGCACTGCCGGTGTGCCGGCGTTGTCGACTTCGTGGCTGACCACCAGCGTCTTGCGCCGCCATTCGCTGACGTGGCTGGTCACCTCGATCTCGTCGCCGAATCTGGTCGGGGACAGGAATTCGGCGTGGGCGTCGACCAGCGGCAGGCCGACGGTTTTATATTCATCCAGCATGACCTCGTAGCTGAGGCCGGCACGGTCGAACAAATGCCGCGTCGCTTGATCGAACCAAAAGAAATAGTGCGGGTAAAAAACAATCCGTGCGGGATCGCAATGGCCCCACTCGACTGGAATTTTGATGGTGTTTTTAATCATCGAACCTGACGTTGCTGATGGTACGTGTTGTTTGCCGTTGACGGCCTTCGGTGTGCGCACTGTGGCGCACTCGCCGCGGCCGGGCAACGGCGCGCTGGCAGTCCCTTATTTTACAGATACACATGGTTGCCAATAATTGGCCACACCAATTTGTTCTGGTGCTGGGTGCAGAACGCCGCTAACAAAGTTCCAGGGAGTTTTGCATTTTGTGGGGCCGTTTGTGAGCGAACGTAAGAACGCCAACGATGAACCATTAAACCTTGGGCAGCTGCCGGAGTTGCTCGGCTATCAATTACGGCGGGCCCAGATAGCGGCCTTCCAACATTTTGCCGCCACCGTCGGCAAGCAAGGGATTACTCCCGGTTGGTTCGGCCTGATGGTAATCGTTGCCAACAATGAAGGCCTCAGCCAAACGCGGTTGGCGCGCACGCTAGGCATCGACGGTTCGACCATGGTGGCGATGATCGACCGGCTCGAGGAAAACGGCTGGCTGCGGCGCCAGCGGTCCGAGGTCGACCGCCGGTCGCACGCGCTCTATTTGACCGAAACAGGAAGCCAATTGCTCACCCGGCTCACACCGCTAGTCGAAGCCCATGAGGCGGAACTGGCGCAGGGCCTCAGCGCCGACGATAAAAAGAACTTGTTGGAACTGTTGGCGAAAATCGCCCGGGTGTAGACCGCTCAACAAGGGTCTAGGACGGTTCGGCCTGGTCGATACTTCGGTGGCGGGCGCGGCGGCGGCGAACGATCAAGCCAACTGGCGCCTTGAGCAGCTCGTAGAACAGCCAGCCGGCGACGATGCCGGCGACGCCGTAAATCAGGCCGGCGCTACTGAGCGGCAGTGCAGGCTCGAACGCCCGAAACGTCGCCATGGCGATATCGATGTCGAGCTCGCGCAGGAATATGAACGGCCGGGCAGACGCACTCGCGCCGCCAATTGCCTGTTCGCCGGTTGCCAGTTCGATCACCCGCCGTTCGAGCGATACGGTCAAGATTTCGCGCGCTGGCGCATCGAGGATGCGCAAGCTCGTAGCGGTGGCGATTTGTTCCAAGTTGAGCTGCGCTTCGTCGACATGGCCGCCAAGGCGCTGCAAATACTGTTGAATGAATGCGGGCAGCTGGGCGAAACCTACGCCGGCCATCGCGGCCAGTATGGTGCCCAGCAAGGCGTCGATTTTGCGCAAGGTCCATCGCATGGAGGCCACTGCCAGGTTGGATCGAGGGGGACGATTTGGTGATTTGCGGCCGCACCCTAGGCAAAGGACAAGGCGAAACTGTGGCAAACCGATTTGAACTTTATTGGTGGTGGTCTAGAGGTTTGCAGCGAGCTGGCGGGCGAAACCGAGCAACTGTTCGTCGCTGCCACGGCGGCCGAGTAGTGAAATCCCCAAGGGAACGCCGTCGACGTCGCCTAGTGGCAGGGTGATTTGCGCTGCGCCGAGCAGCCCGGCGATGCACGTTAAGGCGACGATACGCCCGCGCAGCGCTTTGGTCGCTGAACGCGGCTGACCCCTCAGCGGCGCGACAAAAGGTGTCGTCGGCAGGCAGATGAAGGTCCCCGGGGCCAAAATGGCGTCCAAATGGGCGACGATCCTGGGCCAGGCTTCCTTGGCCTCGGCGACCCGGCGGTCGGACAAGCCGGCGCCGGTGTGAAATATCTCCGAGACCTCGTAGCCGAAGCGCGGGTTGGTCTGGTCGATCCAGTCGGCAAACATTTGCCACGCCTCGCGGCCTTGCAGCGTCGATTGATGGCCGCGCCAAACGGCCAACCCCTCGGGGCTGCCTTCTGGGCTGATTGGCCGCCATTCGCTGGCACCGACCGTGACCGATAGCCGCTCGGCGACCGGTTGGAGCGCCGCCGCGGCATCGCTGTCGGCGGCGGCAAAGGCGTCGGTGGCGAAGATCAGGCACTCGGGCAGGTAATCGGGAAATTCGGCGTCGAGCAAGACCGCGCCGACACGGGCGAATAGCTCGGCATCACGGGCAAACCAGCCGACCGTGTCGAAGCTCGGCGATTGTCCCACGACGCCATCGAGGGAAAGCCGGCCGTGGGTCGGGCGCATGCCGTAGAGGCCGCAAAAACTCGCCGGCGCGCGCACCGAACCGCCGGTATCGGTGCCGATGGCGAAATCGACCATGGAAGCGGCGACGGCGACCGCCGAGCCGCTCGACGAGCCGCCCGGCAACCGGTTCTCCGCCTTTGGGTTGACCGGGGTGCCGTAGTGGGGGTTCTCGCCGAAAATGCCCCGCGACAACTCGTCGGTGTGGGTTTTGCCGACCAGGGTGGCGCCGGCCGCCAGCAGGGTTTCGACCACGGCGGCGTGTCGGCTCGCCGGGGAGTGCGTCATCAACCAATCGGGATTGCCGGCGCCGGTGCGGTAGTCGGCGATATCGAACAAATCTTTTGCCGCAAACGTCAGACCGGCTAGCGGTCCGTCGCTTACGCCCTCGACAAAGACGACGGCGTGGTCGCAAAACGCATTGTAGGGATCGTCCATTGGGCGGCCAACCTAGAGCTTAAGAGCGCGCGCTGGAACCATTCTGTCGATAATCCCGCCGCCAACGGAATAGATTCAATCTGGCTGCTAGCCGCGCTAGTGGCCGGACCAATGAACGAAGCGCTTTTCGATCACCAGGAACAACAGGTTAAAGCCATAGCCCAAGGCGCCGGCGACGAAAATCGCCGCGTACATATCGGGCATTTCGAACAGCATCTGGCTGTCGAGCACGCTATAGCCGAGCCCGTCGACGGAGCCGATGAACATTTCCGCCACGATGACGATCACCAGCGCCAGCGAGACCCCGTTGCGCAGGCCGATGAAGGTTTGCGGCATCGATTCGAACAGCATGACGTCGGTCAGCACCCGCATCTTCGACGCTCCCATGACCTTGGCCGCCAGCAGCCGGGTCTTGCGCGCGTTCATGACGCCGTAGGCGACGTTGAACAGGATCACCAGGCTGGCGCCGAAAGCCGCTACCATAATCTTGGTATTATCGCCGACCCCAAAAATAACCAGAAACAAGGGGAAAAGCGCCGACGCCGGGGTCGAGCGGAAGAAGTCAACGACAAACTCGACCGACCGGTAGACCGCGGTCGACGAGCCTAAGAGGGTCCCCAGCGGTATCGCAATCGCCGCCGCGTAGGCGATCGATAACGACGTGCGCTCGACGGTACGCAAGAAGTCGATCCACAGCCGTCCGCCTGTCATGCCGTTCCAGACGGCGATGAAGGTATCGGCCGGCGAGGGCAGCAGGACCGGGTCGACGACTTCGAACCACACTGCAATCTGCCACACGATAAGCAGCCCGATGACGCCGATCAGGGGCGTCAAGTGGCCGAGTCTTCGCCGGATAGCGTTCATGACCCGCGCACCAATCGCTGGAATACGTCGAGGCAGTGCGCTTTGACTTGCACGAAATCGCTGTCCGAGAGAGTTTCGGCAGTGCGCGGACGGGGGTTTCTGACGGTCACGTAGTCGGCGATCCGCGCCGGCCCGCGCGACAGCAACAGCACGTCGTCGGCGAGGTAAATCGCTTCTTCCAGATCGTGCGAGACGAACACCATCGTCGTGCCGGTTTCCAGGAAGACGGCCTGCAACTGGTCGCGCATGAACAATGTCATTTCGTAATCGAGCGCCGAAAACGGTTCGTCGAGGAACAGCACTTCCGGCTCGATCACCAGCGAGCGCATGATCGAGATCAGCTGCTGCTGACCGCCCGACAACTGGTAGGGATAACGGTTGAGGTCGATCTTGACGCCGAGGTGCTCGACCAGCCGATCGACCCGGTTGCGCTGCTCGGCCTTCGACAAGTTAAAGAATTTCAGCGGATAGCGGATGTTGTCGATGGACCGCAGCCAGGGAAACAACGCCTCGCGGTAATTCTGAAAAACGTAGCCGAAATTGGTCTGACGCAGGGTCTTGCCGTCGAACAGAATTTCACCTTCGTCGGCCGGCAACAGGCCGGCGATTATATTGATCAGGGTCGACTTGCCGCACCCGTTGGGGCCGAACACCGATACGAAGCGGCCGCGCGGGATGTCGAGGTCGAACTTGTCGTAGACGACGGTGGCGCCGAAGCGCTTCGACAGCCCGCGCACCGTGATGTGCGGGCGCGCGTCGGGCGCCGCAGGTGCGGCGGACGGCAGCGGCGCCATGTTTGCGGCCGCCGCCGTCGCTGCTTTCTCAACCGTCACCAGATACTCCCGTGCCTCTAAAAGGCTTTCAGGTACTTCGCCGTATCGACCTTCTCTTTGAGGATGCCGTTGTTGGAGGCGAAATCGATGAACGTCTGGAATTCCTTCCTGTCGTCTGCCGAAAGATCGCCGACCATGACGAATTTGACCAGCGGCATGGTTGGCGCCAGATCTGCCGGCGTAAAGGTGTTTTTCACCAGATGCTTGCGCACGCTATCGTCGCTGGCAATGTCCTTCAGTGCCCGGCCCCAGGCCGCGGCGTAACGTTTGGCCACGTCGGGCCGGTCGGCGATGAACTGGCCGGTCAACGCGCCGCCGGCGATGAAGGCGTCGGCGTCGTCGCTGCCCAAAATGTACTTGGCGATAACGCCGGCTTCGAGGGTCCTCGCCGAACCCTGTTTGGCCATGATCGAGGCGGCGGGTTCGAGCGTATAACCGGCATCGTAGGTGCCCGCCTTCATAGCCGTGACGTGGTGCTGCATGGCCAGCTGGTCGAGCTGATAATCGCCCTTCTTCAGGCCGTTGGCGGCCAGCACGGCGCGCGCCATAGTGAGGTTGGCCGGTCCCGGCGCCGACATGATTCTCTTGCCTTTCAAGTCGGCGTAGGAGTTTATGCCCGAGTTAGTGCCGACGACGAACTGCTCCATCTTGTACTTCTTGTTCTGGCTGTTGATGGAGATGTAGTTGACCACGCCGGGCTTCTTCAGATTGGCGTTCATGCCCTCGATGGTGACCAGGTTGGCCGCCGCGTCGATTTCGTTGGTGATCATCGCGCCGACCAATGCCGGCCCGCCGATCAGGCGAACCAGTTCGACTTCGATATCGACGTCTTTGAAATAACCGCGCTCGAGCGCCACGAAATAAGGCAGCGCCGATGCCACCGGGAACACGCCGACCGTCACCTTGTCGGCAGCCTGGGCCGTTGCGCCGGCCGCCAGCATGGCGATCGCCGACAGCGCGGTGATCGCACCGCGTTTCGTCAAAGTTGGGAACTTGATCATGTTACTCGCCTCCTGTTGTTACTTGTTGTTGTTAACTCTGCTCTGACACACCACGGAAAATCCTGATTTCTTTGCTCGCCGTTCAGGTTTTATCGGTAAACATATTCATGCCCGGCCCGCGATCGATCATCGGCAATGGTTCGCTGCGGGAATCGCGCAACTCGGCGCGCAACTTTTTCGTCGCTTCGAAATCAACCTCGGGACCGTCGTCACCTGGGGACAAGATCACGCCATAGTCGGACCGGGCGGCTTCAAAGGATACTTTGCCTTGTAGGACATCGACCTGAACCCGTTCGGGCTCGCGCTCCAGCGGGTCGCCCCAGCCACCGCCACCGGTTGTGCGAATACGGACCAACTGGCCCGCCTCGAGGGGTTCGCCGTCGACCAATCCGCCGAGTTTTTCGTTGCGGCCATCGGCATCGACATACACACCGAAGGGCTGCCCCGCCTTGCCACCATTGAGGCCATAACAGCCGAGCCGCACCCGGTCGGCCGTGACGATCGTGTGGCAATCGACCAGCACCCGGTAGTCCTTTTCGTAGCCCAGGCCGCCGCGGTAACAGCCGGGCCCGCCGGAATCGGTCCACAGCGCCAGTTTTTCGACCAGCACAGGGTACCTCGTTTCCGAGAATTCCGCCGGCTGGTTACGCGAGTCCGGCACGATATGGATAACGTCGCTGCCGTCGGCGTAATAGCGTCCGCCGCTGCCGCCGCCGAGTACTTCACGAGAGAGGAACTCGTTGCCGTTGGGGTCGCGGCCGTAAAATCCGGTGTAGCGAATGGTTTCCTGGTCGGCCGGCATGCGTCCATCGACAGCTTGCGCTATCACACCGGCGAGCAAGCCCAATAAACGCAGCAACGGAAAAGATCGCGCATTGGTCGCCGCCGGACGGATCGGTGTAAGCAGGGTTCCCTTGGGCGGGAAGACCACGTCGATGACTTCGCACACGCCTTCGTTGACGAGGATTTCTGCCGCCCGTTCGGGCGTTTCGGCAAGATTACGCAGAATCGGAGCGATCCATTTGATCAGGAACTTGCCGTCGGCGTAATCGCACGGCCAGTTAATCGGACCGAGAGCCTGCGGCGCCGTGCCGTTGAAATCGAGGACGATCTTGTCATCGGTCTTGGTCATGGTCAGCGCCAGCTTGTGCAGCTTGGGGTCGGTGACGCCGTCATGCTCGATAAAGTCTTCCCAGTAGTAGGTGCCGTTCTCGATCTTGGGTAGCAGCTCGTCGCGGAAAACATTCGTGGTTTTATCGAGGATCGCCTGGAAGCAGGCTTCGGCGGTCGCTTTGCCGAACCGCGCGAACAATTCGGCCATCCGTTCGGCGCCCATGATGCAGGCCTGAATTTCCGAATCGACGTCGGCTTCGAGCATCTCGGGCACGCGGGTGTTGCGTCGGATGATTTTGAATGCCTCTTCGTTGCGCACGCCCTCGCTGAACAGCTTGATCGGCGGAATCATCAGGCCTTCTTCGAACACCGTAACGGCGGTGCCCGGCATCGAGCCCGGCACCTTGCCGCCGATATCGTCGTGGTGGCCGAACGCCTGGATGTAGGCGACCACTTCGCCGTCGTGAAAAACCGGCACCGTCGAGCACATGTCGGGTAGGTGGCCGATCGCACCTTCGGTGTCGTAGGTGTCGTTCATGAAAAAGACATCGCCCGGTTTCATCTCGTCGGCCGGGTAGTCGCGCACCACCGCGTCGGGCATCGCCGAATAGGAGCGACCGGTCAGCTTGCGGCAGAAACGGTCGAACAGCCCGACCCGGTAATCGTGCGCTTCGCGGATCATCGGACTGCGCGCGGTCCGCTCGATGGCGTACTCGATCTCGGCCTCAATGGAATTGAGGGTGCCCTCGACGATCTGCAAGACGATGGGGTCGACGCTGTCGGTCGACGCCTTGAGCGCTTCAATTTCGCCGATCTGCGTGGCGCTATCGGTCATGCGATTCGCTCCACCTGTATTTCGGTCTGCCGCACGACAAGGATACCGTGGGGATCGACGGTCACATTCTGGCCGGGGAAGACGACCGTGGTCGAGCCGAACTCCTCGATTACCGCGGGCCCTTCGATGCAGGTGCCGGCGGGAAGTCCGGTGCGGTCATAGACCGCTGTGTCACGGAAGGCGCCAGCAAAAAACACCGGCCGCGTTTGTGTACGCGCGGCCTCGGGATCGGCATCGGAGGCTGGTAATGTTGGCAGTTCCGGCCGTTCGGTGGCGCCGAAGCCCGACAGGCAGAAATTCACTACCTCGATCTTCTGTTCGCCACGGTAGGCATAGCCAAAAGTGCGCTCGTGGGCGGCGTGAAAGGCCTCGGAGAGTTCGGCCAGGCTATCGGGTCCGAGCGCGCCGGTTGGCGCATTGACGCGGACCTCCATGGATTGGCCGACATAGCGGATATCGGCTTGGCGCACAAAGCTCTGGTGCGCCAGATCGATGCCGTCGCGGGTCAGCGTATCCGCCGCCTCCGCTTCGAGACGCTGGTAGATCGCAGCCACCTCGCCGACCTCGAGCTCATCTTCGTGGCTGACCCGGGTGACAATATGGTCTGTCCGCCAGTCGACGGCGAGCAGCCCGAAGGCCGACAGATTGCCGGGATTGGGCGGTACGATGCAGGCGTGCATGCCAAGCAGTTCCATCACTGCCGGCGATTGCGCCGGACCCGAGCCGCCGAACGACAGCAGCACGAATTCGCGTGGATCGATACCGCGCTGGATGGTCATCTGGCGGATCATGTTGGCCTGGTTCCAGTTGGCGATTTCGATGATCCCTTCGGCCAGCGCCTCGACCGAGATGGGGTCGCCCAATTCGTCGGCCAACTTGGCGATACCGGTGCGGGCGTGCTCGACGTCGAGACCGATCCCGCCACCGATCAGCGCGGCCGGCAAGCGGCCGAGCACCAAATTGGCGTCGGTGATGGTCGGCTGATCGCCGCCATCGGGATAGCACATTGGCCCCGGCACGGCGCCGGCGCTGATGGGGCCGACCTTGAGGTCGCCCTCGCGACTGATCCAGGCGATCGAGCCGCCACCAGTGCCGACGGTGCGGATGTCGATCATCGGCAGGCGCACCGGGAACGGTCCCACCGATGCGGCGTTGGTGATATTGGGCTCGCCGTCTTCAATCAGGCAGATATCAGTCGACGTGCCGCCGGCGTCGAGCGTGACGACGTTGTCGAAACCGGCGATCTCGGCGATCACGGCAGCGCCCAAAGCACCCGCGGCCGGCCCCGACAGTGCCGTGGTAATCGGCTTGCGGACAACCTGGTCGGCGCTGATGACGCCGCCCGACGATTGCATCACCAGAAATGGCTTGTCGCGCAGGCCGGGGCCCAATTCGTCATGAACGTTGCCGAGATATCGGCTCATATACGGCTTGACGAAGGCGTCGACGAGGGTGGTGATCGCGCGCTCGTATTCGCGGTATTCCGGCAGCACGTCGGACGATAGCGAGAGCACCGCTTCGGGGTATTCGTCGGCGAAGATATTGCGCACGCGCTGTTCGTGCTCGGCGTTGGCGTAAGCGTGCAGCAGACACACCCCAATCGCCGTAATGCCCTGTTGTTTGAGGTCGCGGGCGGCCGACCGCACGGAGTCCTCGTCGAGCGGTTTCAGCACCTCACCCTTGAAGTTCAGCCGTTCGTCGACCTCGTGCACCCGGTGCAGCGGTACGATGCGCTCCGGTTTGACCCAGAAGTAGGAATTGCCATAGCCGTCGGGAACCGATTGGCGGGCGATTTCAAGAATATGGCGGAAGCCGCCGGTAACGACCAGTCCGAGATCGTCGATCTGACCCTGCAGCAACGCGTTGGTTGCCACTGTGGTGCCGTGACAGATAACCGATATGTCTTTGTCGTCGGCGGCATCGAGTTCGAGGATCTCGCGAATGCCACGCACCAACCCGATCGCCGGGTTGTCGGGGGTACTGGCGACCTTGGTGACATTGATGGCGCCGCTATCGGTGTCGACCGATACGATATCGGTAAAAGTGCCACCGGTGTCGATACCCACTCGCACGTGGCCTGCTGATTGCTGTTGTGCCATTGCCTCTGCCTATTGGATCGTAAATATTACTAACGGAAAATCCGATGAGTCAAAGCACATATAGCGATAGTACTATCGGAAAATCCGATAGCTCTACGCGCTTGGGGTGCCCGCATGCTGGCTCATCAGGGCATCGCGAAAGTATGCGTAATAGGCCTCGCGATTGCGCGACATCGCCTGCCGCCGCCGCACTATGCTGATCGCGACCGAACGTTGCGGCGAAATTGTCCGCACTGCGATGTCGGCACCCGCCGCGGCGACCCGCGGCACGATCGCCACGCCCATATTGGCGGCGACCATGGTGCGCATGGTCTCGACATTGTCCGAAATGGCGCGAATGTCGGGCCTGATTCCCAACGAGGTGAACATCGATTGTACGAGCTCGCCGTAGCCGACCGTCAATTCGTTCATGATGATCGGCTCGGAGACTAATTCGGTGAGATCAACCGGTTCGTTTGCGCTCGCCAGTTTGTGTTGGCGGGGGGCGATCAACACCATCTCGATTTCGACCAGACGTTCCCATTGCAAACCGGCCGGCAACCGGTCCGGTTCGACCTCGAGCGCGATGCCCACGTCGAGCCGCTCCTGATGCAGCAAATTGTAAATACGCCGGGTCGGCACTGTATGGACTTCCAGGCGCACGCCGGGAAAGATTTCAGAAAACCCGCTCAATCCTCCGGGGATGATCATGTCCGATATGCCCGACCCCATGCCAACGACAAGCTGATCGACCGCGGTGCCGCGAATTCGCGCCGCGGTGTCGGACAAGCTGAGCACTTCGCCAACCACCCGTTCGGCTTCGTAGAGAAAACTGCGGCCCCGGTCGGTGAGCTCGATGCCGCGGCCGGTACGGTTAAACAGAGCAAACCCCAGCTGGTCCTCGAGCATGCGAACCTGCTCGCTGACCGCCGATTGGGAAATATTCAAGCGCTTCGCCGCCTTGGTGAAACTACGCTCCCTACCGACTGCAACGGCGTAGCGGATTTGCCGGAATTCCACGTCGCGCCTCGCCCCTTCCTGTTTCGTCGAACGACCATCATGCCGGTTCTATTTACGCGGAACAAGAATGCGCGCGTCGGGCGGACGCTTCCCGGTTGATTTACATTTCTTTACATTGGAGAGAAGCGCCGGAAACAATTGGCTTTTAGATTAGGATCGTCACCGGAACGGCAATCCCGCTAAAATGAATGGCCACCGTGGGAATGTCGATTGAATCTCGTCACCCGCGACGGTTTTCGTAGCGGTCGCCCGAGTAATGTGTTCGTGGCGATAGCCACGCTCCAGACGTAAGAAGTCTTACTTACAAAGCACACGGGTAATAGTTTCTTCGATAAGGGTTCAAACCATCAAGGCTATGGAAGGTATTTTATCAACTGCCGGTTACAACCGCAGCCGCTCGACATAGGGACAGAAAAACGAACATGTTTGCCCGCTGGATACGATTAATCGCCGGGACCGCCATGGGTGCGGTCTTGGCTGGCTGTGCCGTTTTAGCCCCGCTGCCGACACGCGAGGACGTGTCGGCGCGCCTCAGGGCCATCCCGACCAAGGGCGCCCCCCTCGAGGGCGCGGTGACGATCTACTGGAACGACAACCAGGTGCCGTTCATCGAAGCGGCTAGCGACGACGATCTAGCGGTAACCTTGGGCATCGTCCACGCTCATCTACGCCTCGGCCAGATGGAGATCGCGCGGCGCATTTCGCAAGGCCGGATCGCCGAAATGGGCGGGCCGCTGGCGACCGACATCGACCATGCGCTGCGTATTCTCAATTTCGGTAAGGGAATACCGCAAACCATCGAGATGTTGCCGCCGGAGACCAAACGCTGGCTCGACCGCTTCGTCGATGGGGTCAACTACTACATCGACCAGGCCGACCAGGCTGGCCAACTGCCCCACGAGTTCCGTGTCCTCGGCTTCGAGAAAGAGCCGTGGACCGTAGCTGATGTGCTC
Organism: Alphaproteobacteria bacterium; assembly: GCA_027297685.1. Lineage (GTDB taxonomy): Bacteria > Pseudomonadota > Alphaproteobacteria > UBA6615 > UBA6615 > JAPUHN01. Next base: position 19,558 of record JAPUHN010000236.1, read on the forward strand.
ACCTTGGGCCGGCTGGCATCGATCGATGTCAACTGGTTGGTCCTGTTCGGCGCGCTCAAATTGCGTCAACGGCCGGACTGGCCTGACGTTTGGGCGACATTGACGGCTCGCGGAAGCCACTCGGTGCCCAGTTACGGGCCCGGTGCGTCGGCCCAGAAGGCCGCCTTGGACGATATTCTGGCAGGGTTCAGCAAGGCCGGCAGCAACGCGGTCGCGGTCGCTGGGTGGCGCACCAAAACCGGGGCGGCGCTGATGGCCAACGACCCCCATCTCGGGGTGTTCCTGCCCAATTTGTGGCTGCTCGCGGGATATAAATCACCGTCCTATCATACCGTAGGCATGATGATCCCCGGCGTTCCGTTCATGGCGCTGGGGCGCAACAATCGCATCGCCTGGGGCGGCACCAACATGCGCGCGCTGTCGAGCGATTTGGTCGACGTATCGAAGCTGCCGCCGGAGCAATTCTCCGAGCGCGACGAAACCATCGGCGTGCGGTGGTGGTTCGACCGCGATATCACCGTTCGCGAGACCTCCTTCGGCCCGGTAATCTCCGATGCGCCGTTGATCGAGGGCCGCGACAACGAGACCCTCGCACTTCGCTGGATGGGACACCGCGCCAGCGACGAGGTGACGGCAATGTTAAAGGTCAGCCAGGCGCGCAATTGGGACGAATTCCGAGGCGCCCTGGACGGTTTCTGGGTGCCCGGCCAAAACATGCTGTACGCCGACGTCGACGGCCATATCGGCCAGGTTATGGCGGTCCGCCTGCCGCGCCGTCCGGCGGCCGCGCCCGACGACATGGTGGTGCCGGCCAATGGCGCCGATTATTGGCAAGCGTTCTCGTCGGCCGCCACATTGCCGGCAGCGTTCGACCCGCCAGAGGGCTATCTCGCCTCGGCCAATAACAAGCCGGCCGAGACCGACATCGCCGTCGGGTGGTTTTTCTCCAACGACGACCGCATCACCCGCTTGCGCGAATTACTGTCGGGCGACGGCACGGTCGACGTCGCCGACCTCGAAGCCCTGCAGCGCGATGTCTACATGGGCTCGGCGGTGGCGCTGCGCGATATCCTGCTGGCACGACTGCCCGATTTACCGCTGGAGGGCGGTCTGACAGAAAATAGGCAGCGGATTGTCGACCTGCTTCGCGGGTGGGACGGCCACTACCGGATCGACTCGGCCGGCGCGCTGGCGTTCGAACTGGTCACGGCGAAATTTATCGAAGCCTTCTTAAGCGAAGACGAACTGGCGGTGCTGACGCCGGGCGGCCATTTTGACGAATTTCTTGGCGAAGAGTTGATACGCGCCGAGCCGGCGCGCGTGGCGGCCGCCCTCGGTCCGGCGTTGGATAAGGCGTCAGAGGGCGTCGAGGAATTCGGCGTCTGGGGCGAAATGCATCGGCTGGGTCTGCGCCATCCGCTCGGTTTCATTCCGGTGGTCGGCGAGCGCTTCCGATTCACCGATGTACCGGTCGGCGGTAGCAGCTCGACCTTGATGAAGACCGCCCATTCGGACACTACCGAGCGCCACTTCACCCGCTTCGGCTCGCAGGCCCGGCATATTTCCGATCTGTCCGATCCCGACGCCAACTATTTCGCTCTACTGGGCGGTCAGGACGGTTGGTTCAACAGCACCACGTTTCTCGACCAGTTCGAGCTGTGGCAGCGCGGCGATTACGTTCGTCTGCCGCTGCGCCTGGAGACCGTCCGCGCTGAATTTCCCCATCGCACGGAACTGACGCCCTAGCTGGATACTGCTCTGGGGCTCAAACTGGCGTACGCTGTTGCCGATGCTTAACTTTACCCCCCCGATGCGGCGCTGGGCTGGTTGGCGCGCCGGAAAATTGGATCGCCAGGATGCCGGCGTGGTACAGGAGCGGCAGTTGCTTTCGCTGGTATCGCGCGCGCGGGCGACAAAGTTTGGCCGCGATCATGATTTCAACGGCGCGCGCAGCGTCGCCGAATTCCAGGCACGGGTGCCATTGCGCCGCTATGAGGAATTTTGGGACTCCTATTGGCGCGAGCCCTTTCCCCAACTGAAAAACACGACCTGGCCCGGCACCATCCCTTATTTCGCCGTCACTTCGGGCACCACCACCGGGCGCACCAAATACATTCCCTGTTCGAAAGAGATGATCTCCGCCAATTCCCTGGCCAGCGCCGACATGATGGGCTTCCACGCCCGCAACCGGCCGAACAGCCGGGTGCTTGGCGGCAAGAGTTTCATGCTCGGCGGCAGTACCGACCTGACCGAGGAAGCGCCGGGAATCTTTAGCGGCGATCTGTCGGGAATCATGGCAGCGAACGCGCCGGGATGGTTCCGCAGCCGCATGTTTCCATCGCGCGAATTGGCGCTGTTGTCGGATTGGGAGGCGAAAGTGAGCCGCCTCGCCGAAACCTGCGCCGGTGAGGACATACGGTTGATCGGCGGTACGCCGAGCTGGTTATTGATTTTCTTCGACGCGCTGGCCGAATTGCGCGGGGTCGCGCCGAACCTGGCCACCCTGTTCCCCAACCTCGAAGTCCTGGTGCATGGCGGCGTCGACTTTTCGCCGTACCGGCGGCGGTTTACCGACTTGCTGGCCGGCAGCCACGCCGAGTTGCGCGAAGTTTATCCGGCGAGCGAAGGCTTCATCGCCGCAGCCGATCGCAATGATGGTGAAGGGTTGCTCCTGAACCTCAACCACGGCCTGTTTTTCGAGTTCGTGCCGGTCGAAGAGCTCGACGCGGCGACGCCGACCCGGCACTGGATCGCCGACGCCGAACCCGGTGTGAACTATGCCCTGGTGTTGTCGACCTGTGCGGGGTTGTGGGCCTACGTGCT
>JAPUHN010000237.1 GCA_027297685.1 Alphaproteobacteria bacterium
TGCCGCCAACAGAGACCGTGAACCGACCTCGCCGGATGCAACCTTCCACGCCGGCACGCCAAGCGCGCGCAGCAACTCCACCGCCTCAATCGAAAAGGGCGAGCTCAGAAACGTCAGCCCGCTCTCGCCGGCGTGCCGGGCAAGCCCGGCCCATTGTTCGGCGGAAAATGCAGTGCGTTGCCAGTATTCGTAACGGCTGGAATCCTGCCGGCTAAACGGCACCCGAAACGGCTCGTCGCGTGTCGACTCCGCTTCGGCCAAATGGGTCTGGAATTTGATCGCATCGGCGCCCGCTCGCGCGGCGGCATCGACGAAGGCGTGCGCGGTCCCCAACGATCCGTCATGCGCTTGCGCAACCTCAGCTATCAGATAGCCTGGCGCGCCGTCGCCGACTTTACGTGTACCGATTTCGAAGTGACGGGTCATGCTAGCCCGCCTCCCGCAGCGCCGTATCTGGCACCGCGTCCAAATTCGTCATCATGCTCGAACCATCGTCCAAAATACGCTCGATCTCGTCTCGGAATATTGTGCGAAAAATCTCGATCAGCCGCCCGTACGCCGCCGCGTCGACCGCCCGATTCAGGTAATAGGCTGCGACTGGCACCATCGAGCGCGCCGAGCCGCCAACTACTATGGTAACGCCGCCGTATTTTTCGGCTGCGGAATCGAAGAAATCGCGCAAGCGCTGGTCAAACTTGTGGACGTCGTCGCTACTCTCCAAGGTGGCATCGAGATGGCCGCGAAGTGCAGTGGCGAACTCGCGCCAACTGTTTGTGACAGCAGGAACGTTCTGATCGATCAGATAGGCGCCCGGCGTGTAATGCGCAGAACTGGTTTTGACGGTCTCGATCACCGCCATTTTGTCGAGCGGCCCATTGGTCAGCACCAAGTCGCACGGCGGTAACGGTTGCGCGCCGGCGATCATTACACCGTCGCTGCAATTGTGAGCGGTCAGTCCGGCGGCGGCAATGATCTGCTCATAGGTCAACCGGCTCCACGCGTAATACGGGTTGGTGAGCACCTCGCCACCGAAATTGCCCGGTGCGCGCAGCGGAAGTTTAACGCCGCGGTCCGGATAGCTTTCCAGCGTATAGTAGGCGGTCTCGCTCGAGTGGTGACGCGTGGCGTCCTTGGCGCCGCAATCGCAACCGAACAGGTAGACGTCACGGAAACCCATAATCGCTGCCAGGATCAACGCCGCGTTGGCGGAATAGGGCGACGTGCCGTCGACCGCAACATGCCCCGTGCCGAACATTTCTGTCGAGCTGAGGTTTGCCCGCAGGAACAAGAACTTTTCGTCGAACAGTTCGGTCACACCGGGCTTCACGGTGGTCGACGCCACCAACCGGATGGGACCGAACGTATCGCCGTCGAACCGGTCGCCGTTGCGCGCATGGATATGCTGCAGGCGATCGACGGTCAGCTTGGTGTTTTCTTTCTCGACATGAAAGTCGGGGACGATGCCTTGGTGCAGCAAGGCCTGCAGCGTCGACCCGGCGCTGACGATAATCGCCCGGTCTTGCCATTTGCGGATTACTTCGATGCTGTCGTCGAGCGAGGGTCCCGCGCCAACAATGAAAACCGGCGCAGTCATCGGCACCCGCAGTTCGCCCTCGACAAACCAGAAATCGTGGGCGGCGACATTGGCGACGGTATTTTCGACCATCAGCTTTTCGTCGGCATAATAGCCTTTTAGGATTGCCATCATACCGGCGAGTTCATGGAACTTGGCGGCCACCGTCCGGGTCACATCGTTCTGGTAGTGGATGTAGATGTACGACCCGTCGATCGCGGTCTCACCGAAGCGCGTCATCAACAATTCGAGTTGCCCTTGAATGGTGGCCGGATCGCCGCCGGCAATGATGTCGATAGTCGCGCCGGCTTCCGCGCACTGGGCCCACAACGCCTGCCAGTCAAGGGCGGACAGACTGTGGTGCAAAAATTCCGCGATCGGCTCGACGAGGATCACATGCCGTGGACCGGTTCTGCTTACCAGTTCAGGAATGTGCAGTCCGAGCCCGATGCCGACCACCATCAACACACCGCCACGCTCGAGAGGCGGCTCGGTCAGCCGATCGGCGGCGGCGGTTTCGAGAGTGGCCGCCATCGCGTGAGTGCAGGCGTCGTGCAAATCGTCCAGGTTCGGCGGCGCGACGACGATCCGCGTCGGTTGCGCCATGTAGGAAGCTACCTGTTCGGCGGCAAATTCGGCGGCCGGGCGATTGTACATACGAGCCTGGCCCATATCGATATCGACGGCGTGGCCTGCGTCGTCGAAAATCGGCTGGGTCAGTTCGGTTTCGCGGTTGCGCACAATCTCCGCGACCTGCGGATAAGCAGAGGTGAAAAACAACAGGTTTTTCTGGTGCAGGGTCGATTCGGCCATTAACAGACAACGCCGTTGCTGCGGCACGCCGGCGGCGCGCCTTTCGGTGCCGCCCATTCAAGGCCAATATGATTAACGCGAGACTAATATCGAGCCGTGCCGGCCTGGAATTCAGCCGATTTGGGCCGCTTCGTCTGATCCGGTTCTAGTAGCGCTATCGACCGCCGCCGTGGGGGCCGGATCGTGCCCGGAACCAGGCGAAATCGGCGGGGCAATAACCGCACGATGAACGCGTGGTGGCTGCTTCCAGGTCAATGTTGCGAAGGAACTGCAATGGCCGCAGACAGCCGACCAATCTTCGGCCGCCGTCCCGCAACTGGCGCAAACCCAGGCTTTATCGGCTTCGGCTTCGGCAGCTCGATCGATCCAATGCCGCGCCGCGGCATCGTCCTGCGACTCCATTTCTGCCAGGCGCGCCCGCAGGCGAAACACCTGGGCTGTCGGCGCGATGGCTTCCAGAGCATCGAGTTGTTGCTTGGCCTCACCCCACAATTTTGCCGCCAGCGCAGCCTCGGCGATTGCAAATCGGCTTTCCGAGCGGTTCGGATTTTCCTTGGTCAACAGGGTAATTGCGCGGTAGCGGTCGAGCGCCGCCACGTCACCAACAATATCGAGATAAGCGGTGGCCAATGCCGGGTGAGGCGCCACGCGCCAGGTTCGTTCCAACACTTTACGCGCGCGCCGCACGCGTCCATCGTCGGCCACCAAGCGCGCCAGGAGCTCGGCGGCGGGTGGCAGCGCGGGGTCGAGATCGTGGGCCCGGCGAACCTGTTCGAACGCATCCGGCAATCCGCCTCGGCCAAGGGCGGCGCGCGCCCGTTCGGTCAGCAGCGCGGCTTGCTGCCGGCGGCCAACTTCGGCCGGTAGTCGTTTCCGGCGCTGGGCTTCCTCCACGAGTTGTTGCGCCGCCCGCCATCGGCCGGCTTTGCTGTGCAATGAAACCAGCGTGTCGAGCAGCCACGGCGCCGATGGTTGCAGCGGATAGGCGCGCTGCGCATAGTCCAGCGCGCGTTCGTCGTCATTGTCGCGAAGAGCCTGCAGGATGAGGCCACGCAAGCCCAGAAACTCGGTCTCCTGACGTTCCAACATTTGTTCGAAACAGCGCCGCGCACTCGTTTCGTCACCATCGAGTTGCGCCGCCTGCGCCGACAATAGCAGCGTCAACGGCGGCGAGTTCAGCAACGAATCGGCACGGCGGGCCAGCTTGCGCGCCGCCGTTGCGTCGCCCGCCGCAACCGCCGCCAACCCATCGGTCAGTGCGCGATATCCGGTGGACTCGCGGCGATGACGGCGCGTCGCCAAAAACTCCCGCGGGCGCCGACGCAGCCAGCGCCATCCGGCAAACAGCACCGCCGCCGCCACCACCACGGCGAACACCGCGAGCGCCAGCACGCCAAGCGACGTTTCGACCCGCCAACCCTGCCAGTCGATCGCTACCACGCCGGGCCGGTCGGCCAGCCAGACGGCAAGCGCCACGACAATGGCAATCTCGACGAAAAAGATCAGCGCCCGACGCATCACGAACCGCCGATACCCGCCTGCAACCGCGCGATCGCGAGTGCTTCGAGCTGGTCGACCGCGACCTCGGCATCGAGACGCGCCCGCGCACCGTCCAGCCAGGTTGCCGCCGCCGCTGCCGCCGCGCCCGCCAACCCGTCCAATTCGGCAACTGCGCCGCCTAAATCACCGCCGAGCAATGTTGCTTCGGCGCGGGCAACCCGCGCATCCGGCGCATCGCCGGGTACATCGGAACCAATGCGCCGCACCGACGCAATATTGCGGATCCGCTGCAGCGTCCGGCCGGTCCAACCACTGGCGGCGCCGGTATTGGCGGCTGCGACAACATTGCGCGCGACGCCGGCAAACGACCGCGTCAAGGCGTCTCGGGTCGGAATACCGGCACCCGCCCGCTCGGCCAACCGGTCGAGGATCGCGCCGACAGCGGCGTCGCCCGCGGAAACGGCCCGGAGGGTCACCAGGACATCGGTATAGGGGGCGCCACTTTCCAACGTGCGCTGCAATCGACCACCGGCAGCCAAAGCCAAGCTGACGGCGTCCGCCACGTCTTGGCCAGTATTCGACCGGTTCGCGCCCACTGCTGAAAGTTGTTGGCGCAATTGCGCAATGTCGCCTTGCGCCACCGATAGTGCCGCCGCGGCGGAATGAGCTTCGCTAGCAGTTCGGCGCTGCACCTCGCCGAGTTTGGTTTCCGCGATCCGCATGCGGGCAACGAGTTGGTCGATATCCCCAGTTGGCCCGGTGGATTCCCTTATTGTCTTGTCAATCCGATCGACCGCCGCACGCAGATCGGCAATATCGTCTGCGAATTGCTGCTGTGAGGCATCGGTCCCGCCGGTTCTCGGCGCTGTTTCCAAAACCTTCAACCGATCAACGATATCGGTGAACTCGGCGCCCGGCGCCGTCTGACCGCCACCGAGCACTGACCACCCGCCGGCGGCAACGGCGACGATCAATGCGATGACCGCTATGAGGAACGCGCCACGATCGTTGTGCCGCAGGACACTGCCATGACTTTGCGCCCGCGCGCGCGAAATTACCGGTGATTCGCCGGCCGATTCAGGCGGTACTTGATTGGGTTCGGGCGCATCTGGGTCAGTTTCTTTCGACGCGTCCGAGTCCGCACCGATCCGGGCAAGATCAACGTCATGGGCGGCAGCGGTAGCCAATATGTCAGAAACGCGGTTTTGCGGGATAGCGTCACGCTGTTTCCATCCCTGCACGGTGCTTACCGGCACATCGAGTTTGTGGGCCATCGGTCGAATACCGCCAAAAGCCGCAATGACAGCGGCGATATTTTGCAGTTTTATATCATCGCTATCGTTCATTCGGGCACCACTGCTGTTGTGTCGCACGTACGCACGTACGTGTACGCTCCAGGCTTTATGTAATCTATATCAGGTTTGAGAGAGAACGTAAGCAATTACGCTCGTACGTAAATTATGTTTGACCGATAAGTACGGCAAATAGCGCGTTTTGGTCGGGCGTTTCGGCGACACGGAGTTCGGCGAACGGTAGCGCTGCGGCTGCATCGGCGACCGCAGCGCTAAGGCAAACTGCAAATATCCGCCGGCAACTTGTCTCGAGCCCGGCCGCGGCAACCAATTTCGCAAACTGAGTCGCTGTCCGGGGCGAATAAAAAAGCGCTGCGTCGACAACGCTGTCGTTTAACGCGCGATACGCTTCTTGCGGCAGGGTGTCGGCGGTTTGCGCCCGATACAGCTGGATTCGGCGAACCGAAAAGCCGTGTGCGGCCAAGTCGCCTGCCAAATCACCGGCGACGGCGCTGCCGGCGACATGTAACAGCGCGCCAGATCGGGGATCGCAATGGTCTTGGACCAGCGCCGCCAGTGCCGCAACATCTCCGTTGGCGCTGGTTATTCTCGAAAATCCACTTTGCAGGGCCGCCGCCGCGCTGGCGTCGCCAACCGCGAACACCGGAATATCTCGCCGCTCCGTGGCACGCGCGAGCGCCCGCGCGCCATTGGCGCTGGTCACCAGCACGGCCTGTGCGCCTTCCAAGTCGCTCTCGAGGTCAAGCGCCGCGCCGGCGATGTCGCTGATTTCGATCAACGGCGCTATCACCGATTCGATATTTTGCCCGCGCAATAGGCGCGCCGTTTCTTCGGCGTCTTGGCGCGGCCGGGTCACCAACACCCGCATGTTGGGTTCGCGTGTCACACCAGTTCTTCGAAGAATTTCGGCCCAGCGCGGCGGCGCAATTCCCGGCCGACTTGCTCACCTAATGCGGCAGCATCGCCACTATCGCCCGTCTGCCCAAAACGCTGTAATCCGCTGCCGTCGGGCCACACCAGCAATCCGTCGAGTGTGATCCGGTCGCCGTCGAGGGTCGCGAGCCCGCCGATGGGTGTGCGACAGGTGCCGTCCAGCGCCGCAAGCATCGCCCGTTCGGCGGTAACACACAGCGTTGTCGGCCCGTCGCTCAGCGGCGCCAGCAACGCCGCCGTTTGCGCATCGTCGGTGCGGCGCTCGATGCCGATCGCGCCTTGGGCGACGGCGGGCAGAAATTCGTTGGGCTCGAGCACCGCGCCGATGGCATCGGCCCGGCCGAGCCGCTTCAGGCCGGCCACGGCGAGCAACGTGGCGTCGACCTCGCCCGCGGCAAGCTTGTCGAGACGGGTGCCAACATTACCGCGCATCAATGATATTTTCAGATCGGGCCGGATCGCGAGCAACTGGGCGCTGCGGCGCAACGATGCGGTTCCCACCCGCGCGCCGGCCGGTAACGCTTCGATCGACGCTGCGCCCAATAATGTGTCGCGGGGGTCTTCACGCGGCAAAAAGCAATCGACCGTCAAACCGTCGGGCAACCAGGTTTCGACGTCCTTCATGGAATGAACGGCAATATCGATAGCGCCATCGAGCAAGGCCTGTTCGATTTCCTTGGTGAACAGCCCTTTGCCGCCCGCATCGGCCAGCGGCCGGTCGGTAATCTGGTCGCCGGTCGTCTTGATGATGCAAAGCTCGGGATCGGGTCTCCCGGCGTGGGTCTCGATTAGCAGATCGCGAACCTGATTGGATTGAGCCAGCGCGAGCGGGCTGCCACGGGTGCCGATGCGAAGAGGTTGCGGTGACATTGTCTGGTCATAGACCCAGACGCAGCCGAAGAAAAGGCGGCAAACCGCCTCTATTCGGTTCGCACTTTCACTGGCCGCGCCTCGCCGGTAGCGCTATATCGCCATAGATGAATGTCCTTGGTATCGAAACAAGCTGCGACGAGACAGCCGCGGCAGTGGTCGCCGACGACCGCACAATTCTGTCCAACGTCGTCCTCAGTCAGCTCGACGAACACCGGCCCTATGGCGGCGTGGTTCCCGAAATCGCGGCGCGCGCCCATCTCGATCATCTCGATGGAATAATCAAACAGGCCATGGACGAAGCCGGGGTCGGATTCGACGCGCTTGACGGCGTCGCAGCGACCGGCGGGCCGGGCCTGATCGGCGGCGTCATGGTCGGGGTGATGACGGCCAAGGCAATCGCCGCCGTGCACGGCCTGCCCTTTTTAGCGGTCAACCATTTAGAAGGCCACGCGCTGACCGCCCGCCTCACCGACGATGTAGATTTTCCCTATCTCTTGTTGTTGGTGTCGGGCGGCCATTGCCAATTGCTGGCGGTCGAAGATGTCGGCACCTACGTCCGCCTGGGCGGCACGATCGACGATGCCATCGGTGAAGCGTTCGATAAAACCGCAAAATTGCTCGGCCTTGGCTATCCCGGCGGACCAGCGGTCGAAACTGCGGCTGCGGCGGGAGATGCCAATCGATTTGCGCTGCCGCGGCCCCTATCCGGCCGGGCCGGGTGCGACTTCTCCTTTTCGGGCCTCAAAACCGCGGTTCGTCACGCCGCCGCGCGGTTACCCGACGATCCGCTGACGCCGGACGACGCCGCCGATCTAGCCGCGTCGTTCCAGGCCGCCGTCGGCGATGTTCTGATTGACCGGTGCGGTAACGCGCTGGATATTTTTGCGCAGACGCATTCCGCCACCGCGCCGGTCTTGGTGGTGGCCGGCGGCGTCGCCGCGAACGGCCATCTGCGGATGTGTCTTGGCGAGTTGTGCGAACGCCGCCAAACCCGACTGATCGCACCGCCGCCGGCGTTATGCACCGACAATGCCGCGATGATTGCCTGGGCGGGTCTCGAGCATTTGCGCCGCGGCGCGACCGATAGCCTCGACTTCGCGCCGCGGCCACGCTGGCCGCTCGACGAAGGCAAAGGCGCAGCTAATTAACATCGCCTTGCGCTAGCCGCACCGGTACGGTCATAAAGGAACCACCCGAGCAGGAAGAGCATTTGAGAGATGGCCGAAACGTCCAAGCCCAGCGCCAAAGTCGAGTTGCGCGCGCTGTTCTCCACACCGGTCGCCATCGCCATTCTGCCCAATGCCGAGACACTCAATAATGCGTTGCGCACAACGATCCTTGCCCGCACCGAGACGCACCCCTCGACCGAGCATTCGAACCTGGGCGGCTGGCAATCGACCTGGGATCTTGCCGACTGGGGTGGCGAGGAGGTCCGCACCGTCCTTGCCTTCGCACGCCAGTTCGCCGACAAACTGACGGTCGACCGACGCGGCCAGCCGGCGCCGCAGAAGTGGCGCATGAACGCTTGGGCCAACGTCAACCGGCAGAACCACGGGAACGAGTTCCACACCCACCCCGGTTGCGTTTGGTCGGTCTCCTATTACGTCGACGATGGCGGTATCGCCGAAGATCCATCGCTGGGCGGCCAGTTCGAGATACAAGACCCGCGCGGCGTCGCACCGGCTATGTTTCGGCCCGACCTGGTGCCCAACTTTCCCGGCGGCGCCTCGTTCGGGGCCAGCGAAACGATCAGCCCGTCGGCTGGCACGATGCTGATGTTTCCATCTTGGCTGTCCCATGGCGTGCGGCCTTACACCGGCGAAAGCGTCCGCATATCGATCGCCATAAATTTGAGCTGAGGGCGCGATGAAACGCATCGGAATTATTGGTGCAGGCGCCTGGGGTACGGCGCTGGCAACAGTGGTCCGGCGGGCGGGCCGCGAGGTGATCATTCGCGCCCATGAACCCGAGGTGACCGTCGCCATTAACACACGGCACACAAATCCCGACTACTTGCCGGACATTCCGTTGGACCCGGCGATCCAAGCGACCGACGATTTTGCCGAAGCAGCAGGCGCTGATGTGGTGTTGCTGGCCACGCCGGCGCAGTTCGCCCGCGCCGCGGTCAACGCCATCGCGCCCCACTTGGCGAAGGGGACTCCGGTGGTAATCTGCGCCAAGGGTATCGAACAGGCGACCGGCAAACTGCTCAGCGAAGCCATCTCTGACACCGCACCGAATATCACCACGGCTGTTTTGTCCGGTCCGACCTTCGCCGACGAAGTGGCGCGTGGCCTGCCGACAGCGGTAACGCTTGCTTGTAATAATATGGATACGGCAAACGCGCTCGCCGAAACGCTCGGCACGCCGACTTTCCGCCCCTACGCATCACGCGATGTGGTCGGCGCACAGATTGGCGGGGCGCTGAAAAACGTCATTGCCATCGCCTGCGGTATCGTCGATGGGCGCGGACTGGGTCAAAACGCCCGCGCCGCGACCATCGCGCGGGGCTTGGCTGAAATGGCGCGTTTTGGCGATGCCCTCAAGGCCGATCCACGTACTTTGATGGGGCTTTCCGGGCTGGGCGATCTGACCTTGACTTGCACCTCGGTGGCGTCGCGCAACTACACAGTGGGCAAGGCGCTGGGCGAGGGAGCGACCCCCGATGACGTCAAGATCGGCCGACGTACCGTCGCCGAGGGCGTGTTCACAGCACCCGCCGTGCTGACCCGGGGCAAGGCGCTCGGCGTCGAGTTGCCGATCTGCGCCGCAATCGATACGATTTTGCACGACAATGCCGATATCGACGTCACGATCGGTGAAGTGCTCGCCCGCCCCTTGCGGCCGGAAGTTTGACCGCGCCGACGCTCGAGCGTTTTCTGAAGGAACATTAGAAAATATACCTCGAAACGACTACGACAGATTACGCTCACCCCACATAAA
>JAPUHN010000238.1 GCA_027297685.1 Alphaproteobacteria bacterium
TGCTGTCGGGTGTAACCGTGCTGCCTTCGGTGATCGGCTTGTTCGCCTTCGCGCAGGCGCTGACGCTTTGTGAAGGCAGCCCCTACACCAACATCTCCGGCGTTTCCAAGCTGAGCTGGAATATCTGGCCGAAAATCAGCGAGATCTACCATGTCAGATGGTCGCTCGTGCGCGGCTGGGCGACCGGGCTGGTCATGGGCATGATCCCCGCGGCCGGTGGCAGCGTCGCGCAATGGATCGCCTATTCGTGGGAAATCCAGCGCGCCAAGCCCGGCGACCAGTTCGGCAAAGGCGAGATCAAGGCGGTTGCCGCGACCGAGGCGTCGAACAATGGCGTGACCGGTACCTCGCTGATCCCGATGTTCGTGCTCGGTATTCCGGGCGGCATATCCGCGGCCGTCATTCTGGGCGCGCTGATGATCCATGGCCTGCAGCCGGGGGATTCGCTATTCACGAAGTCGCCCCATGTCATCTACACGGTGATGTGGGGCTTCATCCTCGCCAACATCGTGATGGGCGCGATCGCCGCCGTCATGGGCCGCACCCTGGCTTATTCGACCCTCGTGCCGCGCGGCGTGCTGGCGCCGATCATCATGATCTTCTGCGTTGTCGGAACCTTTACCGCCAGCGGCAACCCATACGATGTCGCGATCATGATCATCTTCGGCGTCGTCGGCTACTTCGCGCAGAAGTACAACTTCACGCCAGCCGGTATATTGCTCGGCATCATCCTCGGACCGATCGCCGAAGAGGGGTTCCGTAACATGCTCGTCATAACCGACGGCAATGTCATCCCTTACATCGCGCAACGACCGGTCTCGGTCATCATCATCGTGATGATCCTTGGCGCCCTATACTTCGCCCTGCGGCCAAAGAAATGGGAAACGTTCGAAGAAGATTACGAGGTTGAGGAAGCAGGGGATGACTAACTAACTGTCGCGCAGAAATTCAGCGCCGATCAGTCCCACCGAAACGCGACAACTTCATCGCGCCGTAGGGCCACCGTCCCACTGTGCAACCATGGCGCTATAGCGCTTCGGTCCTAGCTGCCAGCCGCCACCGCAGCGCCGCGACGGTTGGAAGGTCGCTTGCGATTGCGGGCCGCCGTCGCACCACGGTGCCAGCTGCGCTTGCGCCAGGGCTCGCCACGGGATTTCTTGGCCTTGCTGCGGCCTTCGCGCGCGATAACCGGGGGGGCGTCCCCGATCACCGTCAACTTGCTTCCGATCAGGCGTTCGATGTCGCGCAGGTACGCGCGTTCCGCCGGGTCGCAGAACGATAACGCTATTCCGCTGGCGCCGGCGCGCGCCGTCCGCCCGATGCGATGAATATAGTTTTCCGGCTCGTTGGGAAGCTCATAGTTGATGACATGGGTGACATTGTCGACGTCGATGCCCCGGGCCGCAATATCGGTCGCCACCAGGACCCGCGCGCTGCCGACGCGGAAACTTTTTAGCGCGCGCTGGCGGGCGCTCTGGGACTTGTTGCCGTGGATCGCGTCGGCGGCGATGCCGCGTTTGACGAGCTGTTCGGCAACGCGGTTGGCGCGGTGCTTGGTGCGGGCGAACACGAGCACCCTCGACAGCGCCGGATCGTCCAGGATGTCGGCAAGCAGCGTCACTTTTCCGGCCGCCTCGACGTGGTAGACGCGCTGCTCGACGCGCTCGACCGGCGTCGCCTGGGGCGTTACTTCAACGCGCACCGGATCGATCAGGATGTCACCCGCGAGGCGCGCGATATCGCCCGGCATGGTGGCGGAAAACAACATAGTCTGGCGCATTTTCGGCAAGGCCGCGATGATTTTGCGGATGTCGCGCGCGAAGCCCATGTCGAGCATCCGGTCGGCCTCGTCGAGGACGAAGAGCTCGATCGTCTCGAGTCCAAGCCGCCGCTGGTTCATGAGGTCGAGCAGGCGGCCCGGCGTGGCGACGACGATATCGACGCCGCGCGACAGGGCGTTGACCTGTGGCCCCTGGCCAACGCCGCCATAGATCACGGTCTGGCGCAGATGCAGATGTTTGCTGTAGGCGCGGAATTCGTCGCCAATCTGAATCGCGAGTTCGCGGGTCGGCGCCAGGACCAAGGCGCGCGGGCTGCGTGGTCCTCGACTACTCTTGCCTCCCGGTTTTTGGGAAAGTTGGTGGAGAATCGGCAGCGCGAACGCCGCCGTCTTGCCGGTGCCGGTCTGGGCGATGCCCAACATATCCCGGCCGCTAAGAAGTTTGGGGATGGCCCGCGCCTGGATCGGCGTCGGGATGAGGTGGTTTCTGGCGTTCAAAGCACGCTGAATCGGATCGGCCAGGCCGAGTTCCGAGAAATTACTATTGGTCACTTAGATATCCTTATGCGCCAGGCGCGCAGACGGCGTCTAAGACGCAGGTCCACCCTGGCATATCGTCCTGCTCCGGGCGCGGCCGGAACGGGTAGTTTTTTGATGATTGTTCCCAGGACGTGGCGTCGCTGGTCGGCGGCGCTTCGCGCAATCGCGAGAAAATATACCGTCGACACATGGGCGCTCGTGGCCAAAATGTCAAGAAAATCAAATTTTTAGGCCGATTCGGACAGATCAGTAAATGATACAATTTGGGCAATTTCGGCCACAACCGCATAGCGCCAGAATCGGCGGAAAACAGCCTAACATGGTCGGCTCGTTCCCCCCCGGCGCGCCGAATTGCCGCAAGCATCTGGAAATCCGGCATCTTTCACGCTAAAATTAGTCAGATTGCTGTGGCGGCGAATGACAGGGATTCGCCTTCGTACGATTTGACGTCCATAT
This sequence comes from Alphaproteobacteria bacterium, assembly GCA_027297685.1. Lineage (GTDB taxonomy): Bacteria > Pseudomonadota > Alphaproteobacteria > UBA6615 > UBA6615 > JAPUHN01. The sequence goes on from JAPUHN010000238.1 coordinate 2,777, forward strand.
TCGGGGATATCCTGGCGGTGTTCTACCTTCGCCCGGACTGACAAGGGGTGGGGGAAAGCTTTCCGCATGGTGCCTTTCGACGAACAAATGCCGGCCCAGGGCCTTTACGATCCGCGCAACGAGCACGATGCGTGCGGTGTCGGCTTTGTGGCCGATATTAAGGGCCGCTCGTCGCACGAGATTATCACCAATGGGCTGCAGATTTTGGTCAACCTCGACCACCGTGGCGCCGTTGGCGACGATCCGCTGGTCGGCGATGGCGCCGGCTGCCTGATCCAGATTCCCGATGCGCTGCTGCGCGACTGGGCCACTGGAGCCGGCCATGATCTTCCCGAACCCGGCCGCTATGCCGTCGCCATGTGCTTCTTACCGCGCGAAGATGCAGCGTGCGAGTCGGCGATGCGCCATTTAGAGAAGTTCATCGCCGCCGAAGGTCAAGCGCTGCTTGCCTGGCGTGATGTGCCTACCGATCTCGACGGCATTGGGCAACGCGTACTCGATTCCATGCCCATAATCCGCCAGGCGATCATCCTGCGCAATCCAGCGCTGAGCGATCAGGCTGCGTTCGAGCGCAAGCTCCTGACCATTCGCAAACAGACGCTCAACAGCGCCCGGGCCAAAGCAGGAGAGCTTATCGACTTCTACATACCGTCGTTTTCGTCGCGCACGGTTATCTATAAGGGCCTGTTGCTGGCGCGCCAGGTCGGGACATTCTATTGCGACCTTGCCAATCCGTTGACCCAATCGGCGCTGGCCTTGGTTCATCAGCGCTTTTCAACCAACACCTTTCCGTCGTGGCCTCTGGCGCATCCCTACCGCATGATCGCCCATAATGGTGAGATCAACACAGTGCGCGGCAACGTCAACTGGATGTCGGCCCGGCGTCATTCGATAGCCAGCGATCTGCTCGGGCCCGACCTCGACAAGATGTGGCCGTTGATCCCCCATGGCCAGTCGGACACGGCCTGCATCGACAATGCGCTCGAATTGCTGGTTGCCGGTGGCTACTCGCTGGCGCACGCCATGATGATGCTGATTCCGGAGGCATGGGCGGGCAACCCATCGATGGACCCCAAGCACCGGGCCTTTTACGAATACTACGCGGCGCTGATGGAGCCCTGGGACGGTCCGGCGGCCATCGCGTTTACCGATGGTCTGCAAATCGGCGCAACGCTCGACCGCAACGGCCTGCGGCCGGCGCGCTACGTCGTCACCGATGACGATCAGGTAATCATGGCATCTGAAGTCGGCGTCCTGCCGGTACCCGAGGAGCGCATCGTCAAGAAATGGCGGCTGCAGCCCGGCAAGATGCTGCTGATCGACTTTGCCGAAGGCCGCATTATTGACGACAGCGAGATCAAACAGCAGCTCGCGGACGAACACCCCTACCAGCAGTGGCTCGACGACACCCAGTTCAAGCTCGAGGAACTCGACGAACCGCCCGACGACCCGGACGAGATGCGGCGCAACGTTCCCGAGCTACGGCTGCATACCCAGCAATCTTTCGGCTACACCCAGGAAGACCTGGCAATGTTCCTGGAACCGATGGCGCGCACCGGCGAGGATCCGGTCGGCTCGATGGGGGTCGATACGCCGCTCGCGGTGCTGTCGCGCCAACCGAAGCTGCTCTACAATTTTTTCAAGCAGAATTTCGCCCAAGTCACCAACCCGCCGATCGACCCGATCCGCGAGGAACTGGTGATGTCGCTGGTTTCGATGATCGGTCCGCGGCCAAACTTGCTCGGCCATCATGCCGGCAGCCATTACCGGCTCGAAGTGGCGCAGCCGATCCTCACCAACGCCGATCTCGCCAAAGTACGCGCCATATCGACGCTCGTCGGCGAGGCCTTCCGGACCAAGACGATCGACACGACCTGGCCGGTTGGGAACGGCGCCGAAGGATTGCAGGCGGCGCTCGAAAATGTATGCGCGGCAGCGACCGACGCGGTCGTCTCCGGTCACAACATTCTCGTGCTGTCCGACCGCGCGGCGTCGGCAGAACGCGTGGCGATACCGGCCCTGCTGGCGACCGCCGCGGTGCACCATCACCTGATCCGCCAGGGCCTTCGCACGTCCACCGGTCTCGTGGTCGAGACGGGAGAAGCGCGTGAGGTTCATCATTTCTGTGTCCTCGCCGGCTATGGCGCCGAGGCAGTCAATCCGTGGCTGGCGTTCGATACGTTGGAAGAAATCCGGATCCGGGACAAGATCGAGCAAACCGCCGAAGAAGTGCGCAAGAACTACATCAAGGCGGTGAACAAGGGCATTTTGAAAGTGATGTCTAAAATGGGCATCTCGACCTATCAGTCCTATTGCGGTGCGCAGATATTCGACGCCGTTGGGCTGGCGAGCGACTTCATCGAACGCTATTTCACCGGTACGGCATCGACCATCGAAGGCGCGGGTATCGAAGCCATAGCCGCCGAAGCATTGGTGCGCCACGATAACGCTTGGGGTGACAACCCGGTCTACCGCGACATGCTCGATCCCGGCGGCGACTATGCGTTTCGTTTGCGCGGCGAGGATCATGCCTGGACACCGCAATCGGTTAGCGACCTGCAGCATGCGGTGCGCGGCAACCTGCCCGACACCTATCGGACGTTTGCCAACAGCGTCAACGATCAGAGCGACCGCTTGCTGACCATTCGCGGGCTGATGGAGTTCCGGTTTGCCGAGACGCCGTTGCCGCTCGATGAAGTCGAGCCGGTGAGCACCATCGTTCGGCGGTTCTCCACGGGCGCCATGAGCTTCGGCTCGATCAGCCGCGAAGCGCACACCACGCTGGCCATCGCGATGAACCGTATCGGTGGCAAGTCGAATACCGGCGAAGGCGGCGAGGAAGTCGACCGGTTCAAACCCTTGCCGAACGGCGATTCGATGCGCTCTGCAATCAAGCAGGTCGCGTCGGGCCGCTTTGGCGTGACCACTGAATACCTCGTCAATGCCGACGACATTCAAATCAAGATGGCGCAGGGCGCTAAGCCCGGCGAGGGCGGTCAACTGCCGGGCTACAAAGTCGATAAAACCATCGCCCGGGTCCGTTACTCGACACCGGGCGTCGGCCTGATCTCGCCGCCGCCGCATCACGATATCTATTCGATCGAGGATCTCGCGCAACTGATTCACGATTTGAAGAACGTCAATCCCCAGGCGCGCATCTCGGTCAAGCTGGTCTCGGAAGTTGGCGTCGGCACCGTCGCCGCCGGGGTCAGTAAGGCGCGCGCGGACCATGTAACCATCTCCGGGTTCGAAGGCGGCACCGGGGCAAGCCCGCTGACCTCGCTCACCCATGCCGGCTCACCGTGGGAGATTGGCCTTTCGGAGACCCAGCAAACGCTGGTGCTGAACGGTCTGCGGGGTCGTATTGCCGTGCAGGTCGACGGTGGGCTGCGCACCGGGCGCGATGTCGTTGTCGGCGCGCTTCTCGGCGCCGACGAGTTCGGCTTTTCCACCGCGCCGCTGATCGCGGCAGGCTGCATCATGATGCGCAAGTGCCATCTCAACACCTGCCCGGTCGGGGTCGCCACCCAGGACCCGGTACTTCGCAAGCGGTTCACCGGCGCGCCCGAGCATGTCATCAACTATTTCTTCTTCGTGGCCGAAGAAGTGCGCGAACTAATGGCGCAACTCGGGTTCCGGACATTCGAGGAAATGATCGGCAAGGTCGACCAGCTCGACATGCGCCGCGGCATCGATCACTGGAAAGCCGCCGGCATCGATCTCAGCCGCCTGCTCTACCAAGCGCCGGCGCGGCCGGGTGTGGCGATCTACAATTGCGAGAAGCAGGACCACGGTCTCGAAGCGGCAATGGACAACGAGCTGATCGCGGCCGCTAAAGACGCGCTGGAAAAGGGCGAACCGGTCCAAATCGAGAGACAGATCCGGAACACAAACCGCACCGTCGGCGCCACGCTATCGGGTGAGGTGGCGAAGCGCTACGGCCATGCAGGACTGCCCGAAAACACCATCTCGATCCGTTTCACCGGCAACGCTGGCGGCAGTTTCGGCGCGTTCCTGGCGCGCGGAGTCAGTCTCGATCTTATTGGCGATGCCAACGATTATGTAGGCAAGGGGCTGTCGGGCGGCCAACTGGTGGTTCGTCAACCGCGTGACACCGGACGCGTCGCGTCGGACAACATTATTATCGGCAACACCGTGCTGTACGGAGCAATCGCCGGCGAGGCGCATTTCGAGGGCGTAGCAGGCGAACGTTTCGCGGTGCGCAATTCGGGCGCCATCGCCGTTGTCGAGGGGGTCGGCGATCATTGCTGCGAGTACATGACGGGCGGCGTGGTGGTCGTTCTCGGCGAGACAGGGCGCAACTTCGCTGCCGGCATGTCGGGCGGCATCGCTTATGTCTACGATCCTGACGGGACGTTCGCGGACCGATGCAATACGGCGATGGTGGAGCTCGGGCCGATAGCGCCCGCCGATCCCGAGGCCGCCGACGATCTCGAGCGGCCGCATCAGCGATCGCTCAGCACCGAGGATAGCGGCATGGGTTACATGTTGGACTTCGACGCCGAGCGCCTGCGCATCCTAATCGAACGCCATCGACTGCTGACCGGCAGCGAAAAAGCGAGCGCGCTGCTCGATGACTGGGACACGACGCTGACCAATTTCGTCAAAGTGTTGCCCACGGATTATCGCCGCGCGCTGCTCGAGTTGCAGGCCGAGCGCGAGGCGGCGGCGGCCGCCGCGCAATAAGTCAGCGGTCGGCGAAGGATCAAGGTAATGGGTAAAGACACCGGCTTTCTTGAGTTCGAGCGGCAAGACCGCAGCTCCGAGCCGCCCGAAGTGCGCCGCAAGACCTGGAACGAATTTTACCATCCCCTGCCCGATCCCGAGCTTAGCCGGCAAGCCGCGCGCTGCATGGATTGCGGCATCCCGTTCTGTCACA
>JAPUHN010000239.1 GCA_027297685.1 Alphaproteobacteria bacterium
TGGTGATGCCGGGCGACAATATCGCGATGCAGATCAACTTGTTTGCGCCGATAGCGATGGATGAGGGTCTGCGCTTTGCCATCCGCGAGGGCGGCCGCACCGTCGGCGCCGGCGTCGTCACCTCGATTATCGAATAAAGAAATTTTCGACCGGCGGTCTCAATAGTGAGGCCGCCGGTTCTCTTACGGGACACTGCAATGGAAAGCCAACATATCCGCATCAGATTGAAAGCATTCGATCACCGGATCCTCGACCAGTCAGCAAGCGAGATCGTCGGCACGGCGAAGCGGACCGGGGCCGATGTTCGCGGGCCGATTCCATTGCCGACACGTATCGAGAAGTTCACCGTGCTGCGCTCGCCGCACGTGAACAAGAAATCACGTGAACAGTTCGAGATCCGAACCCATAAACGGTTGCTCGATATCATCGATCCGACGCCACAAACGGTCGACGCGCTCATGAAGCTAGACCTGGCCGCCGGTGTCGACGTCGAGATCAAGCTGTAAGAGACGACTATGCGTACCGGACTAATAGCCCAAAAACTCGGCATGACCCGGGTCTTCGACGACGCTGGCAATCATTTGCCGGTGACCTTGCTCAAGGTCGATGGCTGCCAAGTTGTTGCCCAACGCACCGAAGAGCGTGACGGTTATACGGCCCTGCAGCTCGGCGTCGGGGCGGCCAAACCGAAGCGGGTCGGCAAGGCGATGCGCGGCCACTTTGCCAAGGCAAAGGTCGAACCGAAGCAGCGACTGGCAGAATTCCGGGTCAGCGAGGATGCCATGCTCGATACCGGCGTCGAAATTTCGGCGGCTCATTTTCTCGCCGGCCAGTATGTCGACGTCTCTGGAACGTCGATTGGCAAGGGTTTCGCCGGCGCGATGAAACGGCACAATTTCAAAGGGTTGTCAGCCTCCCACGGCATATCTTTGTCACACCGCAGTCACGGGTCGACCGGTCAATGCCAATATCCCGGCAAGGTATTTAAAGGCAAAAAAATGGCCGGTCATATGGGTGACGAACGGGTGACCATTCAAAATCTGCGTGTTGTATCGACCGATCCCGAGGATGGATTGATTGCGATCGAAGGTGCAGTTCCAGGTTCGCGCGGTAGCTATGTTCTGTTGAGCGACGCAATCAAAAAAAGTGCGCCAGACGATTTGCCCTTCCCAGCGGCCATCGTTGGCGGAGACGGCGCTGATGCGGCTGCTGAAGACCCCCCTGCCGAAGATGCTGCCGAATCCGGTGGCGAAGAGGCCGAGCCGCCCGCCGGCGAAGACGGCGCCGAAGATGCGGTGAAGGAATAGGCCATGAAGTGCAAAGTGATCAGCCTCGACAACAAGGCCGCCGGCGAGATCGAACTCGACGAAGCGATTTTCGGCGTCCCGGTCCGCCGGGATCTGTTAAGCCGCATGGTGAACTACCAGCTCGCCAAACGCCGCCAGGGTACGCACAAGACCAAAACGGTTGGCGAAATTTCGGGAACGGGCGCAAAGCCGTTTCGGCAAAAAGGCACTGGCCGGGCGCGGCGCGGTACCAACCGCGCAGCGCAGATGCGCGGCGGTCAAACAACGTTCGGGCCGACACCGCGCAGCCACGACATTGAAATGCCGAAAAAGGTTCGCCGTTTGGCCTTGAAGTCGGCGTTGTCGGCAAAACAGGCGGACGGCAAATTGATGGTTCTCGACGAAGCGAAATCTGGCGAGCCGAAGACCAACGCGATAGCCGTCAAGCTTGGTAAATTGGGATTGACGTCGGCATTGATCGTCGACGGCGGCGAGATTGACCGTAATTTCATGCTGGCGACGCGAAACATACCGGGTATCGATTTGTTGCCCCAGATGGGCGCAAACGTCTTCGATATTCTGCGCCGTGATACCCTGGTGCTGACCCGCGAAGCGGTCGAACAGTTACAGGAGCGCCTGCGATGAGTACGTCACGTAAACCGCGCGGCCGCATCACGCTCTCGCAAGAGAGGATGTACGACATTGTGCGCTTTCCGATAATCACCGAGAAATCGACGCTGATCTCGGAGCACAATCAAGTGGTGTTTCGCGTTCCGCTGAATGCGACGAAACCGGAAATTCGTGCTGCGGTCGAAGGTCTGTTCGGCGTCAAGGTCGACGGCGTCAACACGCTGCGTCAGGACGGTAAAACAAAGCGGTGGCGCGGACGGGTAGGACGCACGTCGGATTATAAGAAAGCGATGGTTCGACTTGCCGAAGGCGAGTCGATCGACATTTCGTCGGGCGTCTGAGGGATAAAACGATGTCACTGAAGCAATATAAGCCAAATACGCCAGGGCAGCGGGGATTGGTGCTTGTGGACCGTTCTGCCCTGTGGAAGGGCGATCCGGTCAAACAGCTGACCGAGGGGCTGTCGAAAAAGGGCGGCCGCAACAATGCCGGTAGGATCACCGCCCGCCGTCGCGGCGGGGGCCATAAACGGCTATACCGCAAAATCGATTTTCGGCGCAACAAGTTCGACGTTCCGGCGACGGTGGAACGGGTCGAGTACGACCCTAACCGTAGCGCGTTCATCGCTCTCATAAAATATGAAGATGGCGATCAGAGCTACATTTTGGCGCCGCAACGACTGAATGTCGGAGATATGGTTATCTCGGGCGAGCGCGCTGATATCAAACCCGGTAACGCCATGCCGCTGCGTTCGATTCCAATCGGCACGATTGTTCATAATGTCGAGCTTAAGGCGGCGGGCGGTGGCAAACTGGCGCGCGCCGGTGGCACTTATGTGCAGTTGGTCGGTCGCGATCAGGGTTATGCGCTGTTGAAATTGACGTCGGGCGAAGTTCGCATGGTGCGTGCCGAATGTATGGCAACGATCGGTGCGGTTTCGAACGCCGATAAGTCGAATATCAAACTTGGTAAAGCGGGGCGCAAACGCTGGATGGGCAAACGTCCGTCGGTTCGCGGCGTCGCGATGAATCCAATCGATCATCCCCACGGTGGTGGCGAGGGACGGACCTCTGGTGGCCGCCATCCCGTAACACCATGGGGTAAACCGACGAAGGGTAAGCGGACGCGGTCCAATAAACGGACCCAGTCCCTGATCCTTCGCCGGCGTGCGAAGTAAAGGAGGCCGAGAGTGGCACGTTCCATTTGGAAGGGACCGTTCATAGACAGCTATCTGCTGAAAAAAGCAGAGGTTGTGCGCAGTTCGGGGCGCAACGACGTGATCAAAACTTGGTCGCGCCGGTCGACAATATTGCCGCAGTTCGTCGGTCTCACTTTTGGCGTCCACAATGGCCAGAAATTCATCCCGGTCTTGGTGACAGAAAATATGGTCGGCCATAAATTCGGTGAATTTTCGCCGACACGCACCTATCATGGACACGCCGCCGACCGTAAGGCGAGGCGGGTTTAGTCATGGGTAAGAAATCGGCACCCCGGCGCATGGCTGACAACGAAGCAAGGGCTGTGGTTCGCTCGCTTCGAGTGAGTCCGCAAAAACTTAACCAGATCGCTCAATCGATCCGCGGCAAGAATGTGCAAACGGCATTGAACGATCTCGAGTTTTCGCGCCGCCGTATCGCGCGAGCGGTAAAGGTCGGGCTGGAAAGCGCGATCGCCAATGCAGAAAATAATCATCAACTCGACGTTGACCGGTTGATCGTTGCCGAGGCGACGGTTGGTAAGGCGATGGTGATGAAACGCTGGCGCCCTCGGGCACGGGGCCGAATGGCGCGTATTTTAAAGCCGTTCAGTAGCATCACTCTGGTTGTGCGCGAACAAGAGGAGGCTTCGTAATGGGCCAAAAGGTCAATCCCATTGGGCTCCGGCTCGGTATCAATCGGACTTGGGACTCCCGTTGGTACGCCGAAGGCGCCGCCTATGGCACTTTGCTGCTGGAAGATCTGGAGCTGCGCAAATTTCTCGAAAAACGCCTCGCCGGCGCCGGCGTGAGCCGGATTATCATCGAGCGCCCGGCGAAAAAGGCACGTATCACCATCCACACCGCCCGTCCCGGTGTCGTTATTGGGAAAAAGGGCGCTGACATTGAGAAACTGCGTTCCGATTTGGCGGCGCGAACAGGTTCGGAAGTAAGCCTGAATATTGTCGAGGTGCGCAAACCCGAGATCGACGCCGTACTCGTGGCGGAGAACATTGCGCAGCAGCTCGAACGTCGGGTCGGGTTCCGACGTGCGATGAAACGGTCGGTGCAAAATGCCATGCGGTTGGGCGCCGAAGGGGTCCGCGTGATGTGTGGCGGGCGTCTTGGTGGTGCTGAAATCGCCCGGACCGAGCAATATCTCGAAGGCAAAGTGCCACTGCACACGCTTCGCGCGGACGTACAGTACGGTACCGCGACGGCGATGACGACCTACGGCACCTGCGGCGTCAAAGTATGGGTCTATCGCGGCGACATCATGGAACATGATCCGATGGCACAAGACCGCCGGGTCGAACAACAACAAACAAGCGGCGGTCCGCAGCGTTAAGCGGCGGATAGGTTACTAAACGATGCTCAGTCCCAAACGAACCAAGTTTCGTAAGCAACACAAAGGACGCCTGCACGGATTGGCGTCGTCGGGCACCAGGCTGAACTTTGGCTCGTACGGCCTCAAGGCGGTTACGCCCGGCCGTGTGACGGCGCGCCAGATTGAGGCCGCGCGGCGCGCAATGACCCGGCACATGCGCAGGGCCGGGCGCGTATGGATTCGGATCTTTCCCGATGTGCCGGTCAGCACAAAACCGGCTGAAGTGCGGATGGGCAAAGGTAAGGGGACACCCGAGTACTGGATGGTGAGGGTTAAGCCAGGCCGGGTGATGTTCGAGCTCGACGGCGTGTCGCGAGAGGTCGCTGAGGAGGCGTTCCGCCTGGCGGCGGCCAAGCTGCCGGTGCAGACGCGTATTGTCAGCCGGTTGGCGGGGTAGGTGGATCGTGAAAGTTGATGAAGTTCGCTCGAAGAGCGACGACGAATTGCAAGATCAAATACGCGACTTGAAGAAAGAAGCCTTCAACTTGCGTTTTCAAAAAGCGAGCGGGCAGCTCGAGAACACAGCCCGGCAGCGCCAAGTTCGGCGCGATATTGCCCGGGTTAAAACTGTTCTCGGCGAACGTCTTAGCGCTAAGTAATCAACGGGAGTTGGGAAGAAATGCCGCGACGTGTTCTCACCGGTAAAGTGGTTAGCGATAAGATGGAAAAGACCGTTGTCGTCCGTATCGATCGCCGGGTGATGCACCCTTTGTATAAGAAAATCATCACGCGTTCGAAGAAGTACGCCGCGCATGACGAAACCGACAGCCTGTCGATCGGCGATACGGTGCGTATCCGGGAATGCCGCCCGAAATCGCGCAATAAGCGTTTTGAAGTAATCGAAAAAGTTGGCGTCTAGCCGGCGGACGTAAGAGGACAATAGGCGATGATTCAGATGCAAACCAACCTTTCGGTTGCCGACAACAGCGGCGCTCGGCGGGTGCAATGCATCAAGGTGCTCGGTGGTTCGAAGCACATGACGGCAGGCGTCGGCGACGTCATTGTCGTCACTGTGAAGGAAGCGATCCCCCGCGGCCGCGTGAAGAAAGGTGAAATCCATCGCGCGCTTATCGTACGTACGAAAAGCGATATTCACCGTGACGACGGGAGCACCATCCGGTTCGACCGAAATGCGGCGGTGCTGCTCGACCCGCAGGGCGAGCCGATCGGGACGCGCATATTTGGCCCGGTGACCCGTGAGCTTCGCGCCAAGCACTATATGAAGATTGTTTCGCTCGCACCGGAGGTTCTGTAGATGTCCGCCGCGAAAGCCAAAAAAACAAAGATGCGCGTTCGCCGGGGCGACAATGTTGTTGTCATCAGCGGTCGCGACAAAGGTAAAACGGGTGAAGTGTTGCGGGTCGACCGCGAACGCAATCGCATTCTGGTGCAGGGTGTCAATATGGTGAAACGCCACCAGCGCCCGACACAGACGTCGCCCGGCGGCATCAATGAATTTGAGGCGATGCTCCATGCTTCGAATGTCGCCGTCGTGGATCCGAAAACAGACAAGCCGACCCGGGTTGGCTTCAAAACGCTTGACGATGGCCGCAAGGTACGAGTGGCCATTCGATCGGGCGAGGTCATTGACCGGTAGGTAGATGATGGCAACACGCTTGAATGAACATTACGACACTGTCCTGAAGCCAAAGCTGAAAGAACAGCTTGGCTATAGCAACGATCACCAGGTACCACGGTTACAAAAGATCGTGCTGAACATGGGGGTCGGTGAGGGCTCTCAGGATTCGAAAAAAGTGGACTCCGCACTGGGCGAGTTGACGTTGATCGCCGGTCAGAAGCCGGTGATCTGCCGGGCACGTCGATCGGTCGCCAACTTTAAACTGCGCGAAGGCACAACGATTGGCTGCAAGGTTACGCTGCGTGGCGAGCGGATGTACGAATTCCTCGATCGTCTGATCACTATTGCGCTGCCTCGGGTGCGTGATTTTCGCGGGCTCAGTAGCAGAAGCTTTGACGGCAGGGGCAATTTTGCGTTGGGACTTCGCGAGCAGATTGTGTTCCCGGAGATCAACTATGACGAAATCGATGAAATACGGGGCATGAACGTCGTGATTTGTACGACCGCAAATACCGACGATGAAGCGCGCGAATTACTGCGCGGCTTCGAAATGCCGATCAACAATTAGACGCCAATAAGAGGCAACGACGTATGGCGAAAAAGAGTTCGATAGAGCGCAACAAGAAGCGGCGGGCGTTGACCGCCCGTTATGCGGCTAAGCGCGACCAATTGAAGGCGATTGCGAACGATCTGTCGCGTGCTCCCGAAGAGCGTTTTGCAGCCCGCATGAAGTTGGCCAAATTGCCGCGAAATTCTGCAAAGGTACGGGTGCGCAACCGCTGTGAATTGACCGGACGGCCGCGCGGGGTTTACCGGAAGTTCCGAATGTCGCGTATCGCGGTTCGCGATCTTGCATCGGCCGGCCGCATTCCCGGCATGGTTAAATCGAGTTGGTAAAGGAGAGACCGCAATGGCAATGAGCGATCCCCTTGGTGATATGCTGACACGCATCCGTAACGGTCAGCGCGCGGGTATGTCATCTATTATTTCGCCCGCGTCCAAGCTGCGGGCGAATGTTCTCGACGTGTTGCAAAGCGAAGGCTACATCCGTGGCTACAGCCACGCCGAAATACGAAACGGCATCGCCGAGCTGACAATCGAATTGAAATACTATGAAGGTGAGCCGGTCATTCGCGAAATTCAGCGAGTGTCGCGCCCCGGCCAGCGGGTCTACTCAAGAATAAGTGAACTTGGCAAGGTATATGACGGCCTTGGAATAGCTATTCTATCGACGCCCAAAGGGGTGCTCGCCGATCATGTTGCGCGTGCCGAGAACGTCGGTGGAGAGGTTTTGTGCCGCGTCTTCTAACGGCGGGCCGATTACGGAGTTTAGAACAATGTCGCGTGTTGGCAAAAACCCGGTAACCGTTCCCGATGGGACCGATATCCAGATCGTGGACCAGCTTGTCCGCGCCAAGGGCAAATTGGGCGAGCTTACGGTAACCCTGCCGCGCGAGGTTGAGATCAGTCACGAGGATAACTTGATTTGGCTCAAGCCGCGCGAAACGACCAAGCGGGCCCAAGCGATGTGGGGCACGTCGCGGGCAATCCTGTCCAACCTGGTGACTGGAGTTTCGGAAGGTTATTCAAAGACGCTCGAGATCACGGGGGTGGGTTATCGCGCCGCTGTCCAGGGCAAAACTTTGAATTTACAACTGGGGTTCAGCCACGACATCAATTTCGCGATTCCAGAGGGGATCGAGATCAAATGTGAGAACCAGACCACGATCGAAGTGTCGGGCACCGATAAGCAGGCGGTAGGTCAGGTCGCTGCGGAAATTCGCGCATTTCGTAAGCCGGAACCCTACAAGGGCAAAGGCATTCGTTATCGCGGCGAACAGATATTGCGCAAGGAAGGCAAGAAGAAATGACCATCAGTCCGTCGCAGTTGGCACAACGCCGCCGCACCCGCACGCGCAATAAGCTACGCAAAGTTTCGAAACTTCGTCCACGCCTTTCAGTGTTTCGGTCCGGTCGGCATATCTATGTGCAGGTCATCGACGATATCGCTGGCCACACCATTGCCCACGCATCGACCAAGGACCAAGCCTTCAAAGGTGCCAAAAGCTCGAATGTCGCCGCCGCAGCAGAGGTTGGAAAACTTGTCGCGGAACGTGCGAAGGCGGCAGGCGTTAGTGACGTGGTTTTTGACCGCGGGAGTTACATTTTTCACGGGCGTGTCAAAGCCCTTGCCGAGGCGGCCCGCGAGGGCGGCCTGAACTTTTAAGGAAATCTGGATATGGCACAGGGACCGGCAAGACGGGGACGGCGCGACTCTCGCGAAGATAGCGATCTGCTTGAACGGCTGGTTAGCATCAATCGTGTCGCTAAGGTGGTCAAAGGTGGTCGCCGGTTTGGATTTGCCGCGATTGTCGTCGTCGGCGATGGCAAGGGCCGAGTGGGTCACGGCTCGGGCAAGGCACGCGAAGTGCCCGAAGCGATCCGCAAGGCGACCGAGCAGGCCAAACAAACGATGCTTCGCATTCCGTTACGCGAAGGCCGCACGTTACATCACGATATGCGTGGACGGTTCGGTGCCGGTAAGGTGCTCTTACGCGCGGCGCCGGCAGGCACCGGCATAATCGCGGGTGGTCCGCTGCGCGCCATTTTTGAATGTCTCGGTGTTAAAGACGTGGTCTCCAAGTCGGTCGGCAGCTCGAACCCGCACAATATGATCAAGGCGGCATTTGACGCTCTCACCAGAACATCATCGCCACGCGCGGTAGCGTCCCGGCGCGGCATTAAAGTTTCTCAGATCATTGGACAGCGCGGCGGCACTGAAGACAACGGAGCACAGGAAGTAGCAAATGGCTGATACGAAAGCAGGACGCATCCGGGTGACCCAAATTGGCAGCCCCATCGGCCGGCGGTCGGACCAGCGCCAGACTCTGATTGGTCTCGGTTTGAACAAGATGCACCGGGTCCGCGAATTGGAGAACACACCGGCTGTGCGTGGCATGACGACCAAGGTCAGTCATTTGGTCCGCGTCGAGGAGATTGGCTGAACGCGCTGCTAAGGGCATCAGCCGACAGAAAGAAAATAATCATGAATTTGAATGAGTTATCCGATAATGCGGGTGCCCGCCGGAAGCGTAAACGCGCCGGCCGGGGTATCGGTTCGGGTCTTGGCTCAACGGCAGGGCGCGGTACCAAGGGTCAGAAGTCGCGCAGCGGTGTCTCGCTGCTGGGCTTCGAAGGCGGCCAGATGCCACTGTACCGGCGGATGCCGAAACGTGGATTCAATAAGCCAAACCGGCGCCGCTACCAGGAATTGACACTGGCACGGCTTCAGGTAGCGCTCGATGCCGGTAAGATCGACGCCGGCGCCGAGATAACCGAAGATGCCTTGGTTGCCGCCGGAGTCGTACGGCGCCGGCTCGACGGTGTACGGCTAATCGGCGGTGGTGAATTGACGGCGAAAGTGCAGATAAATGTTGCTGGCGCTACCAAATCGGCTGTTGCTGCGGTCGAAAAAGCCGGCGGGTCGATAACGGTCCGCCAGCCGGTCGAGACGGCGGCCAAGCCAAAGAAAAAACCCAAAGGGAAAAATGCTGCGAAGGCCGCTGCCGCTGCCGAGGCCAAGGCGGCGCCGGCTGCCGAAGACGAACAAGGCGATGGCGCGGCGCCGGCAGATGACGAAAATTAGTGGATGCGAAAAGGCTTGAAGCGTTGCGGTGGCTCCCCAAATCAACAGAGTTACGCTGTGACCTGGAACGGATGAATTAATGGCGACTACAGCCGAGCAACTTGCCTCCAGCCTCAATCTTGGCGCGTTCGGCAAGGCGAAGGAGCTTAAACAGCGGCTCCTGTTTACCTTGGGCGCCCTGATCGTCTACCGATTAGGAACGTTTATCCCGATCCCCGGTATCGACCCCACCGTTATTGGCGATATTTTCAGTCAGCAGTCGGGCGGTATACTTGGTGTGTTCGACGCCTTTGCCGGTGGTGCGCTGTCGCGCATGAGCATTTTCGCCCTCAACGTCATACCGTATATCTCCGCCGCTATTATCATGCAGCTCATGACGGCGATTTCACCTCGCTTCGAAGCATTGAAAAAAGAGGGGGAGAGCGGGCGCAAGAAAATCAATCAGTACACGCGCTATCTGACCGTGGCGCTGGCGGTCATACAAGCCTATGGACTGTCGGTCGGCCTGGAAGGGCTCAACTCGTCGCGCGGTGCTGCGGTCGCCGATCCGGGATTGTTTTTCCGCACCAGCACGGTGATCACCATCGTCGGCGGCACCATGTTCTTGTTGTGGTTGGGTGAACAAATCACGGCGCGCGGCGTCGGCAACGGGATCTCGCTGATCATCTTCTCGGGCATTGTCGCGAACTTACCCACGGCGATGGCGTCGACGCTGGAGCTTGGACGCACCGGCGCCCTGCCGGTGTTGTTGATCGTTGCGTTTGTCGTTATGGCGATCGGCGTCATCGCGATCATCGTATTCTTCGAGCGGGCGCAGCGGCGCATCATTGTGCAATACCCCAAGCGCCAAGTCGGCAACCGCATGTTTGGTGGTGAATCGTCCCATATACCATTGAAACTAAATACTTCTGGCGTCATTCCAATTATTTTCGCGACGTCTATTTTGCTTACTCCGGTATCGATCGCCGGATTCTCCGGTGGCGGTGGCGGCGTTTTTTTGGGCTGGGTCACCGCTTATCTCGGCCGCGGGCAGCCATTGTTTATGATTGTTTTTGCGTTGCTAATTGCGTTCTTCGCGTTTTTCTATACCGCAATCGTGTTCAACCCGGCGGACACGGCAGACAATCTTAAAAAGAATGGTGGATTTGTTCCTGGAATTCGACCGGGTAAAAATACCGCGGAGTATTTTGACTACGTATTGTCGCGGCTTACGGTGATTGGCGCGACCTACTTGGTCGCCGTGGCATTACTGCCGGAACTCTTGATTTCGCGGCTCTCGTTGCCGTTTTTCTTCGGTGGTACCAGCCTCTTGATCGTCGTTGTTGTGTCGATGGATACGGTGGCGCAAATCCAAAGCCATTTGTTAGCGCACCAATACGAAGGTTTGATCCGCAAGGCGAAACTAAAAGGCCGGCGCGGGTAACGCCGGTTTCCTTACCAAGGCTGATGAACATCATACTGCTCGGACCGCCGGGAGCCGGCAAAGGCACTCAGGCGAAAATCTTGGAAGAGACCCACGGTATCGTCCAGCTTTCGACCGGCGAACGCTGAAAGTTTAGCCAGCATCAACCGATACGAACGCGATGAAACACTCTGCCCCTAGCTATTGGACCGGCATTGGTCCTGCGCGGTCCGCCGCCAGGGAAGCCTTGCAGAGCGTCTGGGCTCTGCTTAAACCCCGGGTCATGTCGTTGGTCGTGTTTACTGGCTTTGTCGGCATGATGATCGCGCCCGGATCGCTTGATAGCGGATTGATGGTCGTTGCGATCCTGTGTATCGCGGCAGGAGCAGGCGGCGCCGGCGCCCTGAATATGTGGTACGACCGCGACATTGACGCGATAATGGAGCGAACCAAGAACCGTCCGATCCCGGCCGGGTTGGTTACACCGACTACAGCACTGATTGTCGGTTTGGCACTGTCCAGTGTTTCCGTCCTTGTCATGGGGTTGGCCGCGAACTGGGTCGCGGCCGGATTGCTGGCGCTAACAATCGCTTTCTACATCCTGGTGTACACTATCTGGCTCAAACACCGTACACCGCAGAACATCGTCATTGGGGGAGCGGCCGGGGCGCTGCCGCCAATGATCGGCTGGGCTGCGGTGACCGGTGATGTCAGTGCTGCTTCGTTTAGTCTGTTTTTGATCATCTTCTTATGGACACCGCCGCACTTCTGGGCGCTCGCCCTTTATCGCAACGACGACTACGTACGGGCGGGCATCCCCATGATGCCAGTCGTGGCCGGCCGAGCGGCAACGATTCGACAGATGGTCGGTTATGCCGTCGCGCTGGTCCCGCTGTCGGTCGCGCCAACCATTTTTGGCATCGCGGGGATCGGCTACGCAGTAATCGCCCTGTTGTTGGCTCTGGCCTACCTGGCCGTGGTCGTCGATCTGTGGCGTATACAAGACGACGTGCGGGCCAGGCGCGCGTTTCGCTTCTCGATCGTTTACTTGACCGGTATTTTTGTAGCCCTGATGATCGATGCGGCTATTGGTACCTAGCCGCAGGAAGCCGATGGCAGACGGCGTACGAGCGAGGCCGTGTGTGTCAAATCCAGATCCTTAAAATGTATCCGAATTCATTGCTGCGTTGCGCGGCTGGTTCTTGCGTTTCTGCTCTCGCCCGAACCATTACCAAATGATATTTAACGGTACTACGAAATCGCGAACCTCCGGGACAGCTAATCAAGAAAAATCTTCTTCGTGGCAGTTTCATCACGCTGCTTATCGCGATCGTTACAGGCGGCGCGGCCCAGGCCCATACCGGTCTCGGTACGGTTGACGGATTTGCTTCTGGCGCGGTTCATCCATTCCTCGGCCTTGATCATATACTCGCGATGGTCGGTGTCGGCCTGTGGGCCGCCATGCTCGGCGGTCGGAACACAATATGCGTGCCGTTGGCGTTTGTCGCGGCGATGATTATCGGGGGTGCTGTCGGCATCGCAGGCATCGAATTTCCGCTGGTCGAATTGGGGATCGTGTCATCCCTCATAGTGATAGGCGGACTCATTAGCTTACGAACCATTCTTCCGCTCCCGGTCGCGATGTCGATCGTATCCCTATTCGCCCTGTTTCATGGCCACGCGCATGGCGCGGAAATGCCCGCGAGCGCAAGCGGACTGCTATATGGCTTAGGGTTTGTCGTCGCCACAGTAACGCTTCATGCAACCGGGATCGGGCTCGGCCGGCTGCTGCGGACTACCGCCGCGACACGATATGCGCGGCTCACTGGGCTCGGTATTGCGGGTTCGGGTTTGGCACTTCTGGTCATCGGCTAGAGGGCGTAATGCAACGGGCGTTCTTCCCGTACGTCGCGAATGCCGAATCACGCGTTATCAGACGCGGCCTCACTTAACAGTTTCGCGTTTTGGCATTGGTCGCCACGCCTGCGCTTTTTGCTGCGCATTTTCGATCTGCTCGGGCGTCATCTTTTGCTTGGTCAAGTCAATTCCCATGTCAGCGCCCCTTATTTGGCTATCCTTCGCTAGGTACAGCCATTTAAGTGCCTCAACAAGATCGAGGGCGACACCTTCGCCATAGAAATACAGGAACGAGAGGTTGAGCTGCGAAAGGCCGTCACCCTGTTCCGCGGCTCGTGTGTACCATCGCGCTGATTCGACGTGATCCTGTTCGACGCCGTCCCCCTGTTCGTACATGAGACCGAGATAATATTGCGCCGCGGCGTGGCCCTGTTCGGCCAATGGCCGAAACTCCTTAAAAGCGGCCGCGTACTGGCCCCGTTCGATCGCGGCGACGCCGTCTTCATAGTCCGCCAGAATCGGTGAGGCGGCCATTGCGCCGATCAAGATCACAATGGCGGCGAGGATTTTTCTCAATACGATTTTCATAGCGACCCGGTCAAACATCCGTACGACATTGAACATTAGTTTCGTCAACACCAATGCCAAAAAAGTTGTCAATTTCACGAATGGGCTCGATCGATTATGATCGCATCGGTTCTCGAGACTGCTTGGGAAAGACCGGAATAAACCATGCGGCGTTTTCTTCTGATTCTACCCGTCGTGTTTTTTGCGGTTCTCGTCGTCGTTCTAGCTGTCCTCATGCTCGATACCGAGCGTGGCCGCGACCCTTCGGTCATTCCCTCGCCCTTGATCGGCAAACCGGTGCCACAATTCACGCTGCCCGCAGTGGCCGACGAGGTGCCCGGTGGGTTTGCGACCGACGACCTACGTGGCAAAGTCACGATGGTCAATGTGTTCGCTTCGTGGTGCCTGCCATGCCTTGTCGAACACCCGCTGCTCAGCCGGCTGGCGGCGGACGGCATCCCCATCTACGGCATCAACCACCGAGACACCGTGCCCGAGGCGGTTGCTTGGCTAAAGAAATACGGCAACCCCTTTACCGCTGTCGGCTTTGATCCCGATGGCCGGGTCAGCGTCGAATGGGGTGTGACGGGCCTGCCCGAGACTTTCATCGTCGATACAAACGGCCGCATTACTTACAAACATACCGGCCCCATCACGCCGCAGATCTTGGAAGACAAGGTCCTGCCCAAGTTGCGCGAGGCGCGAATGATAACCAGAGCTCTGCTGGGCAGCGCGGTAACCGCCGACGCCCAAGGCGATTTAGAAGCCGGCAAAAAGTTGTTCAGGGCTTGCCAGAGCTGCCATACGGTCGCCGAAGGCGGTCCCAACAAGATCGGTCCCAATCTTTTTGGCTTGTTCGGTGCGACGGCGGGTCGACGCGTCGCCACTTTCAGACACTCGCAGGCAATGAAAGGGTCGGGCGTGATCTGGAGTGGGGACACACTTGACCAGTTTTTGGCGAACCCCCAGAAGTTCATCCCCAAGAACCGAATGCCGTTCGGTGGCATTACGGATAAGGCTGCCAGAGAAAACCTGATCGCCTACCTGAAGTCCGTCACCCAGTAGGATTGAATAGTCTATCACTTTGTTTCTGCTACGCGTCGACGAGCTCCTCCGCCGTGTGCACACAGTAATGGAGCTGCCCGAAGCCGGCCTATACACCGTTCTTCGTCTGCCGCTTGTGGGCCATACGCTGAATCTTGAATGGCAGCTTATGGCTAAAAGCAGCCGTCAGCGGACATGGTCGATCACGACCGGTTTACACCCCAAAGCGGGCATCGGTTGAGCCTTCGCTGACTGCGGGGCTACTGTCCAAGCGGTAGCCGCCCGGCTGGGTCACAAGGATCGTCGCATTGGAGGGGTCGGCTTCGATCTTTTGACGCAACCGGTAGACATGGGTTTCGAGAGTGTGGTTGGTCATGCCGAAGTTATCGCCCCAAAGCTCAAGCATTAGCGTATCCCGGCTGACGACCTGGTCGCCGGCCAGATACAGGTATTTCAGGATCGCCGTTTCCTTTGTCGTCAGACGGACCTTTTGTCTGTTGGCATCGACCAGCAATTTTTGCGCCGGCTGGAATGTATAGGGTCCGATTGCGAATACCGCATCTTCGCTTTGTTCGTGCTGGCGTAACTGGGCACGCAAACGGGCGAGCAGAACGTCCAGGCGAAACGGCTTGGTCACATAATCATTGGCGCCGGCATCGA
>JAPUHN010000024.1 GCA_027297685.1 Alphaproteobacteria bacterium
AGATGGTGTTCGAAGCGTCGGACCGGTTTCTGGGCCGCACCTCGAATTTGGTGCGCATTCTGGGCGCCCACAGCCCCTACTTGGCCCGCTGGTTCCTGGGATTCGTCGCGGCGGTGCGCCAGCCCGGCCTCGGCGCCAGCACCGACGTACGCTTGCGCGGCCTCGCCAACATCAAGACCTCGATGGCCAATGCGTGCACCTATTGCACCGCGCACACGTCGATCTTCGGCCAGGGCTTGGGCATAACAGAAGAAGAGCTGGAGGCGTTGCAGACCGACGCCTACAAAACCAGCGACTTGTTCGACGAGCGCGAAAAAGCGGTGATCGCTTGGTCCGAAGCGATGACCAACAACACCGCCCAGCGCGACAAGGAAACCTGGGAGGCCATGAGACGCCATTTCAATGACACCGAAATCGTCGAGATATCGATGGCGTGCGCCATGTTTAACATGATCAACCGGCTCAACGACTCGTTCTGGACCGAACTGGAAACCGAGGACTATAACCGCAAGCAGTGGAACGCGGTCGAAGGCTTATCGGTCGAGGAAAGCGAAGCCTACGCCGCGCGCTTTGCGCAAGTCGGCGCCGCCGAACGCCAAGCCGAAGCGGCTGCCGAATAGCGGCTGCTGCCGGGCCGCGTCGGTCATCGAGTGCTCAATAAGAAAACTTCATCTATGACCGAAAACGAGATCCCGTCTTGTCCGCCGCCAGATCCCAACCTCACCCGGCCAAAACTTGTGGCGCCGCCTGGCGCCATCGATTGCCATGCCCACGTGTTTGGGCCGCAGCGTAAATACGCCTACTCACCGGCGCGCGGCTACACGCCGCCGGATGCGTCGCTCGAGAGTTATCTGCAAGTTCTCTATGTGCTCGGCATCGAGCGGGCAGTGCTGACCCAGCCGAGCGTCTACGGAACCGACAATTCAGCCATGCTGGACGCCATGGCGCAGCATCCGCGACGCATACTCGGGGTGGTCGCGGTCGACGCCAGTATCACTGATAGCGAGTTAGCGGACCTTAACGCGAAAGGTGCGCGCGGCGTCCGGGTGAATATCGCCGACAAGGGCGGCAACCCCTTCGATAGCATGGACGATGTCCGGCTGTTTTGCGAAAGACTGGCGCCATTGGGCTGGCATTTGGAAGTTCTGCTTCATGTAGACGAGTTCCCGGATTTAAAGGCGACGTTCAGGGACTTTCCAGTGGACATCGTCGTTGGACATCTGGGCTACATGAAATCTCCGAGCACGCTAGAAAATCCCGGTTTCCAGGAATTTCTCGACCTGGCGCGAGACGGCAATTGGTGGGTAAAACTGACCGGCAGCTATCGGATCACCGGTGCGGAACAACCACCCTATCCCGATGTAATTCCGGTAGCCCAGGCCCTGATCGAGGCCAACCCGGACCGCATGATCTGGGGCAGCGATTGGCCCCATCCCATCCATTACCGCGGCATGCCGAACGACGCTTATCTGCTCGACCAGTTACTCGACTGGACCGACGACGCCACAATCCAAAAAATCCTGGTGGACAATCCGGCGCGACTGTTTGGGTTTTAACAGCCGTGCGATCTACTCCTCGAGCATCGATCCGTAGTTTTGTAGTTCTTCAAGTGCCCGACCCGCGCCACGGACCACCGAAGTGAGCGGTTCTTCCGCTATGACGACGGGCAGCCCGGTGTTGTTCTGCAGCACTTGATCGAGGTTACGCAGCAGCGCACCGCCACCGGTTAGCACGACGCCATGATCGATGATGTCTGCGCCGATCTCGGGTAGCACGCTTTCCAACGTCATACGCACCACATCTACGATGCTGGCGACCTGTTCGGCGAGGGCAGCAGCAATGTCGTGCTCGGTTATCGTGATCGCCACCGGCAGGCCGCTAACAACGCCCCTTCCGCGTACTTCCATTGTCAGCCCATCGCCATCTTCTGGCGGCCACGCCGAGCCGATCTCCAGTTTAATGCGCTCAGCCATCTGGTCTCCGATGAACAGGTTGTGGGTGCGACGCAGGTAGCCCTTGATGCTCTCGTCCATTGCGTCGCCCGCCACCCGCGACGAGCGCGACAGGAGCACGCCGCCAAGCGCGATCACCGCGACTTCCGTCGTGCCGCCGCCGATATCGATGACCATGCAGCCGACCGGCTCGGAGACCGGCCGGCCGGCCCCAATGGCCGCCGCCATCGGTTCGTCGATCAGGTAGACCTTTCGCGCACCGGCCGACTCTGCCGCCTCGCGGATAGCGCGGCGTTCCGCCTGAGTAGCACCGGAAGGCACCGATATCACGGCCCGTGGGGTGACGAACGCCCGCCGCCGGTGGACCTTGCGGATAACGTATCTAATCAGTTCCTCAGCAACCTCGAAGTCGGCAATCACGCCGTCGCGCAACGGTCGGATGGCACGTATGTTGCCGTGCGTCCGGCCCACCATACGCTTGGCCTCCTGGCCGACTGCCAGAATGCGACGGCGACCCCCGACCTCGCTGATCGCCACGACCGACGGCTCATCGAGCACGATGTCCCGCCCTTTGACGTAGGCGAGGATGTTGGCGGTCCCGAGGTCGATCGCCAAGTCTTGTGAGAATTTTCCAAACACGCCTAATTGTTTCGTTGAGGTCCGGTGGCGGCCCTTTGTTGCAGCCGGCACATGAGGGGTCTTGGTAAAGTATGGCGCACGCGAAGACCTAGGTCACCTCCCCCGAACCGTCGCGGCCACTGCTACGTCCGAGCACCGGCCGCTAGCGAGACTGAATCCATCGAATGTTTTGTGTGAATGGCGCCCGTTAACGGCGGTAGTTAGCCGAGGCTTTTGAAAGGCCGGCCGATTTTGGGAGACCGTTGGAGGCAGCTTCCAGCAGCGGGCTCAGCGGACGGGAATAAACACCGCCGCCGCCTGTTCATAGATTAGCGGCAAGGAACGATTGTGCCCGCAAGGCCGATAAATCGAGGGAGGAAATCATGACCAAACGAGGCGCCGCGGCAATCGCGGCAGCACTAATATTGTCTGCGTGCAGCGGCCAAATGATGGCCGATAAGGGCAAGAAGCCGCCGAACATGGCGCACGTCCATATGGGCCATGTGCTGACTGGCTGGAAGGACACACCGGACAAGAAGGGCCTGCTGCCGACGGCGATGGCGGAGGCCAAGATCGCCAAGACGCATGTCGGCCTGGCGCTGAAGCAGCCGAGCAATCTAAAGTGGCTGAAGCTCCATACCGGCCACGTGCTCCACGCGGTCGATCCGTCGGTTGAACCGAAGGGTCCGGGCCTCGGCTACGGCGTCATGAAGGCGGCCACCGGGGTGGCGGCGCATGTCAACTTTGCCGCCGGCAGCGACGG
>JAPUHN010000240.1 GCA_027297685.1 Alphaproteobacteria bacterium
TATTAGCATCTTATGCTCAGCCACGTTGCGCTATGACAACAAAGAGCATCTCATTCCCCAGGAGAGGGGCTTAGTGTTCGTCGAGATCCATATCGAAGGTCTGCAGGAAGCGCGAGGTCATCATATAAAAGCCGATCAGCAGGGTCGTCTCGATCAGCTCTTCGGGCGCGTAATACTCGGCCAGCGCGGCGAACGCGGTTTCGCTCGCCTTGCCGTCGAGCACCACCTCGTCGGTGAAGCGCAACAGGGCCGCCTCGAACCCATCGAACGCCGCCGCGCCGGTCCCGTCGCCGATGGCGGCGCGAATTTTATCCTCCGCCATGCCAATGTCGCGGGCGATGGCTTCGTGATGGTCGAGCTCGTAGGCGGCCTCGCACAGGGATCCGGTGCGCAGGATCACCAGCTCGCGCGCCATCGGGGTGAGCGCGCCATTAAAACGCAGCGCGCCCCCCATCTTGAGAAAACCGAGCGCCGCGCTGCCGCCGTTCGCCAGCATGCGATAGATATTCGCCGGCGGCCGCTTGGCGAATTCCTCGGCCAGTTCCGGCGCGAGTTCGGTCATATCGTTATAGGCGATTCGCGCCATTTTAATCCTCCTCTAAACCCGCCGCGCGCCTTATACTTCAGCGCAATCACCCTCGAAGGAGACCCGGCTATGGCCGAGCCCATTACACTGGAAGTGTTCAGCGACTACGTTTGACCGTGGTGTTATCTCAGTACCGTGCGTATTGAAAAGCTAAAACAGAATTTCGACATCGAGATCAAGCTGGTGCACTTTCCGCTGCACCCCGATACCCCCGCCGAAGGCCGCTCGATGGCCGACCTGTTTGCCGGGCGCGACTACGACCCCGAGGCGTCCTATCAGCGCATGAAGGGCCTGATGGACGAAGAGGGCCTGCCCTACAGCCGGCGCACCCACACCTATAACAGCCGGCTGGCCCAGGAGTTGGGGGCGTGGGCGGAAACCCAGCCGGGCGGCGAGGCTATCCACGACGCGCTCTACAAAGCCTATTTCGTCGACGGCAAGAATGTCGGCGATATCGACGTGCTGCTCGACATCGCCCAATCGGCGGGCTTGCCGGTTGACGCGGCGCGCGACGTGCTGGAACAGCGCAGCTTCGAGGCGACCGTCGATGCCGACTGGGCAAAATCGCGCGACTATGGCGTCACCGGCGTTCCCACCTTCATTGCCGACGGCCACGGGGTGGTCGGCGCCCAGCCCTACGAGGCGCTCGCGCAGCTGATGACCGAAGCGGGCGCGCAGGCGCGCACCGGCGAGCCGGCGGAATAGGGTTGAAAGGCGCCATGCTGTTTTCCATTTTGATCCACGACGAGCCGGATTCGGCCGCCCTGCGCGACCAGCACCGCACCGCGCATCTCGACTATCTGAAGGCCTTCGATGGCCAGACCCTGTTCGCCGGACCCTTCACCGACGACGACGAGACGGCCGATTTGGGCAGCTTCCGGCTGATCGATTTTGCCGACCGCGCGGCCGCCGAACAACACATCGCCGACGAGCCCTACGTCACCGGCGGGGTCCAGAAGCGCTGGCAGGTTCACCGCTGGCGGGGCGCGCTGGACTACACCTGGCGCGACTGTCCGCGCACGCAAGGCAATATCCAGGCGCTGTTCCACGGGCTCGATCATCCCGACGGACAAGCGAAGCGTGCCGAGCACCGCGACGCCCACGACGCCTACTTTGCCGAACATAGCGACCGGGTCATGGCGCGCGGCCCGCTGCTCGACGACGCGGGCGAGGCGGCGGTCGGCAGCATCTGGCTGCTCGACCTGCCCGACCTCGACGCTGGCCGCGAATTGTTGGCCGGCGATCCGTTCCACAAATCGGGCCTGTACCAGGACGTGATTTTCCACCGCTGGCGCTTCGGCCGGGTGTTCGACCGGTTCAAGGTTTAGCGGCGCGCCATCGAAGCTGGATATATCTACGCCGGGCGCAGGGAGGGCGAACAGCCACCCCCGGCCCGGCGTGCAGTCAACGTCTCCCAACGCACCTCACATTACTTGATGAGGCCTTCGCCTTTGCTCATGAAGCCCATGTGCAGCTGCGACTGGCCGAGGCCACCCTCGCCCTTGACCCAGGTCACCTTGCCGTCGCCGTTGGCGTCGGTGCCGTCGGCCAGCTGGGCCACCAGCTTGTTGAACACGCGCACCGTGGCAGCGGCGTTCGCCGCGCTGGTTGACGCCTGCACTTTCTTGCCGAGCGTGACGATCTGCTTGGCCCAGGCCACCGTGTTCTCCGCACTGGTCGCGACATGCTGCGCGTGCAGCTTGACATTCTTACTGGCGCCGTCGCTGCCGGCGGCAAAGTTGACATGCGCCGCCACCCCGGTGGCCGCCTTCATGAAGCCGTAGCCGAGGCCCGGCCCCTTCGGTTCAACTGAAGGATCGACCGCGTGTAGCACATGGCCGGTATGGAGCTTCAGCCAGTCTAGATTGTCTGGCTGCTTCAGCGCCAAGCCGACATGCGTCTTGGCGATCGCGGCTTCCGCCATTGCCGTCGGCAGCAGGCCCTTCTTGTCCGGTGTGTCCTTCCAGCCAGTCAGCACATGGCCCATATGGACGTGCGCCATGTTCGCCGGCTTGTCCTGCGCCATCGCTTGGCCGCCGACTACCGACAAAATTATCACCGCCGCGATCGCCGCGGCGCCTCTTTTGCTCATGATTTCCTCCCCTGATTTTCAGCTTTGCGGGCAAATTCGTCCCACGACATTAACCTAAGAACAGACGGCGGCGAAATTTATTCCTTGTTGCTGCGCCCCTGTTAGAATCTGCCCCGAAGGTCGCCTCTTAACGACTGGTCCAGCTACTCATCAAATGTTCGCTATTGACTAACAGCCGCCGTCGGCGGGGGTCGTCAATCACATCCAGTGAACATCCCAAAGCGGACATTTCACGGATTTATGTCCGTTATTGGGGGTAAAGCAGACATAATATCCAAGGCGGTAAATGTCCGTTCCTGACCCATAACGGACATTAGTGACCGCCAAATTACGGTGCTGTTCAAGGTACTCCCGGGCGAGGCTCTCAACGGCCCAGAGTTCGGGCGCATCGCCGCCGGACTGCCGCCAACCAATCCGATCCTCTGAGCGCAAAGAGCGCTGCGTGTTCTCAAAACCGGCTCGATTTCGGTGTTCGCGCTCTTCGCTCCCACCGCCCGGCGTCACTGGGCGCGTGCAGCACAGTCAGCCGGCGGTCAGCATGATCGTCTGTCTGTCAGTCGCGATAGATCCGAGGTCGGCGGTTTTGCGATCCGGGTCCGGAACCATTGAGCGGCCGGTAAACGATACATCCAACGGATCGTCGGCGAACGGATAGGGCGAAACGTGATAAACGCCCTCGCCGGTCGGGCGCACCGTGACAGTGACGTCCTCGCGCGGGTTGCGCGGAATGTGCTCAAACGTCTGCTCGACGCGGGCGCCCTCATGCGCGCAATTGAAATAAAGCGCAAGCGTGTCGAAGAACTGGAGCTGCTTGTAGTTCTGGAAGAGATGCCCTTGCTCGATCCATGCAGCGGTTTCGGGGTTGCTGGCGAGCTCCGCCTTCAAGCGTTCCTGCCGCGAGAGTTCGCCTTCGAGCATTTCGTCGGCTGTAGAGCGGTTCTCCGCCGCTAGGGTGTCCAAGAGGACGTGGTCCGATAGGCCGTATCGGCCGTTGTACAGGCCCCAGCTATGCATGCTGGAGAGCAGTCCGCAGTAGGCGTGGCGTCGGCTGTTGAATTCGGGCGATGCGCGGCTCGTCTCGACGATGGTCTCGAAAGGCGTATTTTGTAGATGGTAAGGCAGCCCCGTCTCGGAATCGATCGCCGCCTTCGCGTCGACGTCTGCCCAGCCCGCGTCGTGGTGATCGACTATGTAAAGCACCTCTTCTCGCGGCTCTATGGGCTCGAACGCGGCGTTACCGAAGGCGCGGGCGAACCGCCCGGCCAATGCCATGTGCTCGGTCATCGTGATGACGATTTGCGGTTCGCCAGCGGGCGCAGTCTGTACGATCATAGCGGTCCCCTCGGATTCTGGTGTCAGCAGCGTAGCCTGGGATTTCCACAGATAACTTCCACCCAAGCACCGAAGACGATAGCAAAACTGAAGAGAGCTCGAAAGCGTCACCACCCCAGCCGAGATTGTTGGTGTTACTATCAGCCAGATGCGCCCCTCCGCGCGGTCAATTCTGCTCTGCAGATTCTGGCCGCCGTTGATCGCGCGAAACCATTTTTCGCCTCGATTTATGGTGAGCGCACAAGAAAGGGCGAACGCAGAAAACGGCTAGAGGAGCGAATTCATGCATGCCATCCGCATAGACCGAAATGTGCCGTTGTCGGCCGAGCCGCATGTCGGACATAACCGGTATCACCCCGACATCGATCCGGTACTCGAAGTCGGCGAGGGCGAAGATGTTGTGATCGAAACACGGGACGCAATCGACGGACAATTTTCGCCGTCATCAACCGTGGCGGATTTCGAGCATCTCGACGCCAACCTGGTCCATCCGCTGACCGGCCCGATCTACGTCAAGGGCGCCGAGCCCGGCGATGCGCTCGAAATCGAATTCCTCGACATCGAGCCACAGCCGACGGCGTTCAGTGCGATCATTCCCGGGCTCGGTTTCCTGCGTGATATCATGACCGATCCGTTTCTGGTGCATTGGAAAATCAGCGATGGCTGGGCGACGTCGGAACAGATTCCCGGGGTCCGCATCCCCGGGGCGCCGTTCATGGGAATTTCGGCGGTCGCGCCGTCGGCCGAGAAGTTGACCGAATGGGCCGATCGTGAAGCGCGTCTGCTCGAAAAGGGAGGCATGGTGTTTCCTCCCGACCCGGCGGGCGCCGTGCCCGGCGGCGCCTGCGGCATGGTGGGCCTGCGTACCCTGCCGCCGCGTGAGAACGGCGGCAACTTTGACGTCAAGCAACTGACCAAGGGGGTCAAGCTGATCCTGCCGGTGTTCACGCCCGGCGCCCTGTTCTCGACCGGCGACGCGCATTTCGCCCAGGGCGACGGCGAAGTTTCGGTAACGGCAGTCGAAATGGGGGCGACGCTGGTGGTCCGATTCAAGGTGCATAAGGGTCTCGCGGCATCACGTAAATTCACCGCGCCCGTTTTCAGCCACGACAGTTATACCGCGAACCCGAAAGATACACTGCCACAACGTATTCTCGGCGTCATGGGTATGCCGATTACCGACGACGGCGAAAACGACGGCGAAAACCTCACGCTGGCTTGCCGCAATGCGGTGCGCAACATGATGGCATTGCTCGAAGAACGAGGCTTTAGCCGCGAGCAGGCCTATGTGATCTGCAGCGTCGCCGTCGATCTCAAGGTCAGCAACGTGGTCGACGTGCCCAATTATGTCGTCTCTGCCTTGCTACCCGAAGCAATCTTCGACGGCGACTGAGTTGGTGGTGCGAAAAAACTTTGCGCACCGAAG
>JAPUHN010000241.1 GCA_027297685.1 Alphaproteobacteria bacterium
GCATTGTCAGGCACGAAAATAGCGATGTCCGCTTTTTGCGTGTTTTCGTCCGCTTTACCCCCGAAAGCGGACATTAATGAGGGGGCCGTTCATGTCCGTTATTAACCAATAACAGACGTTCAGCAAAAGCTAATATAAGACTGTCTGCTGGGCCATCCCTATCACGGTTCAGCCCATGGCGATGCCGTTGGAGAGGCGCCGTCCACTGCATCGAATGCAGAAATTCGGCGAACTAATTCTGCGAAGGATTTGCTACAGCAGCGTATTCGCTGTCTCGACTTCCCGAGCAGATCCCCAAAACGTAATTGTTCCGTTGTCCTGCAGATGGAAATCATCGGGGTCGGTCCAGTCTTTGTCCGACGGGCCAGCAGCAAAAACCATGCTGCACCGAAAGGCCGGATAGATGACTGCAAACCCAACCCGCCTCTAATCAACAAAACCACTTGCAATCAGGGGGGCGTCCATAGATGACAATGCCATCAGCAGCGCTGTATTGAATATTTTTATCGCTCTTCGACGGATTTGCGGGTTCGACCGCGTGTAGAGGCTAGTCAATATTCCAACTGAGGAGACCTCGATCTCAGCTCCCCGTAAATCCGGCCTTGCCGGCATCGTCACCGGCGTTTTGGTACTCGGACTTGCCACAACTGTTCTGGCGCAAGGCGGAACGCAGCGTCCCGGCTCTGATGGCGATCGGTCTGCGTCCGGTCGTGAAAGCATTTCGAGACCCTCCCGTCATAGCGTCCGGCAATTGGAAATTCTCGATACCGACGGCAGCGGTGCGGCGAGCCGCGAAGAAATTTCCGGCGAATT
Organism: Alphaproteobacteria bacterium; assembly: GCA_027297685.1. Classification (GTDB taxonomy): domain Bacteria; phylum Pseudomonadota; class Alphaproteobacteria; order UBA6615; family UBA6615; genus JAPUHN01. Next base: position 814 of record JAPUHN010000241.1, read on the forward strand.
GAGCCGGCTGCTGGGCGCCGCCGATGTCGATGGCAATGGCCAGCTCTCGCCAGACGAATTTCGCCGCCGTGGCTCGTTCTTTATCCGCCTTGGAACCACCACAATCTTTGATTTGATTGACGCAAATGGCGATCAGCAAATTTCCGAAGAAGAATTGAATCAGCCGATGGAGCGCTGGTTCGCCCGCCGGGATAGCAATGGAGATGGCAACATCGATCTCGAGGAATTCAGCCAAGAACGGCGGCCTTTTGCGAGACGACGCCGCTAATCCGTCGGCGGACAAGGTGGCGGAGATAAGCCGGTTCCCGGAGAGCCGCCGCCCGCCCGCCGCCGATCCTGGCTGCATTGCCCGCGCCGGCACGGGCGATACCGGAGCGTGGGCGGCGCGTTGGTGCGCCGGCATCTGCCAGCCGTAGCCGTCCTAGGCAGCGCGGGGATGTTGTCACGTTAACTCGGTCTGGTCGGTGTTGTAACGTCAGTAGATGCGGCAAATGCCCGCTCCAGCGTAAGCTGAAGAAATCTACGGCAAGGTGCGAACGACGGAAAAGGTGTGTCGGGATGACGAGAAAATTGGCCGAATGGTCTTCCGAACACGGTCGAAACACCAAAATCGGGCTGTCGGATGGCTACGAAAGCACAACAATTCCAATGGTGGTGCCATTTTGGTACGATCGCCTGAATTTGAAGGTTATCCCGGAAATGTCAGGTTATTGGCAGGCCACGCACGGTCTGCGAGGCCGACTATTGTGGATGTTTTGCCGTTTCCGTGCGTATTAGTATGGTGGCACCACCGTTCGGAGGGCCCGGTCGCCCTGAGTAACAAGAATGATTGATGCGATCGCGCAAAGGTTTGCCGGCCTTTCGCGTAGAACCAAAGTCATTGCCGGCGCCGCGCTTGCCGTGGCGTCTATCGTCGTCGTCGCCTCGATGGCCGATGGCGGCAACCGTGAGAACTCGGGCTACCGCCTCGCCACGGTCGACCGCGGCCCGGTCGTCAAATCAATATCGTCGACGGGAACTTTGAGCGCCGTCGTCACCGTTTTGGTTGGCAGCCAGGTCTCCGGCCAGATCGTCGAATTGCCGGCCGACTTTAATTCGCGGGTCCAAGCGGGCCAAGTGATCGCCCGTATCGACCCGGCGACCTTCGAATTACGGGTCAGGCAGGCGGAAGCGGAACTCGCCGTCACCCTGGCCAATGTCGTGCAAAGGCGGGCTGCGCTCGACCGCGCCACGGCCGATCTGCGAAATTCGGATGCCCAGGTCGCGTACGCGCGTACGCGGGTCGCGGAAGCGAAAAACGAACTGCAGCGCAAGCAATCGTTGTTGCAGAGCGAGTTCGCGTCGCAGGCGCAGGTCGATACCGCGCGTACCGGTCGCGAGGCGGCGGTCGCCGCGTTCAATGCAGCGTTGGCAAACGTCGAAGCGCGCAGAGCACAGGTCGCGATGGCCGAAGCCGACATCCTGACCGCCGACGCACAAGTCATGCAGCGCGAGGCATCGCTGAGCAACGCTCAAGTCGATCTCGACCGCACCTTCATTCGCTCGCCGGTCGACGGCGTGGTGATCGAGCGCAAAGTCGATATCGGTCAGACCGTGGCCGCGAGCCTGCAGGCGCCCGACCTTTTCACTATCGCTCAGGATCTGCGCGACATGCAGGTCGAAGTCAGCGTCGACGAGTCCGATATCGGTCAAGTCAGCGAAGGGCTGAAGGCGAAATTCAACGTCTACGCCTTTCCCGGCGAGGAATTCGAAGGAAGGGTCAAACAAGTCCGCCTCGCACCCGACGTCGTACAGAATGTCGTCACCTACAAGGTTATCGTAGCAGCGCAGAATCTCGACCAGCGCTTGCTGCCGGGAATGACGGCGAATGTCGAAATCATCGCCGGCGAAAGCAACGGCGCGCTGCGCATCCCGAATGCAGCTCTGCGCTTCGTGCCCGAGGGCGAAGAACCGCAGACAGCAAACGCCGGCGGTGGCCCAGGCGGTGGTGGCCCGGGAGGCGATCACGGCGGCGGCCTGGGAGGAGGCAGCCCGCAGGCCACGCTGCAAGCCCTCGCTGAACAGCTCGACCTGACCCAGGAACAGCAGGATCAGCTGAGCCAAGCACTCAGCGGCAACCATCAGAGATTCCAAGAATTCAGAGCACAGGGGCTGTCGTTCCCTGAAATCCGCCACCGCATACAAGCCTTGACCGGCGAGGTGCTGCGCCCCTTGCTGACACCCGAACAATTGGAAAAATACGATGAGCTGACCGGCGGCGCTGTGGGCACCAGACGCCGCGTGCGGGTCTGGGTGGTCGGCGGTGACGGCCAGCCGGAAGCCGTACCGTTGTTGGTCGGCATCAGCGACAATTCCCACACCGAGGTCATTCGGGTGCTCGAGGGCGAGCTCGACGAGGGCAGCGAACTGATCGTCGGCATCGACTTGCAGACGCAAAAGACTGCCAGCCGCCGATTTCGGCTGGGCTTCTAGTATGACCGGCGCCGCGACAGGGCCGATGATCCGCACGATCGATCTAACCAAGAATTATCAGGTCGGCCCAGAGACTGTGCACGCACTGGCGGGGCTCAGCGTCGACATCGAAGAGGGCGAATTCGTTGCCGTTATGGGGCCCTCCGGATCGGGCAAGTCGACATTCATGAACCTTCTCGGTTGCCTCGACACCCCCACTTCAGGCCATTACGAGCTGGCCGGCGAACGGGTATCGGAGCAAACGACGGACCAGTTGGCCAAAACCCGCAACCGGAAAATCGGCTTCGTGTTCCAGCAGTTCAACCTGCTGCCCCGAGTCTCCGCCCTCGACAATGTCGCCTTGCCGCTGATGTATGGCCGCGTCCCTCGCGTCGAACGCCACCGGCTGGCGCGAGAGGCTCTGAAGGCGGTCGGCCTCGGGGACCGAATGGGGTATCATCCACAGCAACTTTCCGGCGGCCAGCAGCAGCGCGTGGCCATTGCTCGCGCGCTGGTCAGCCAGCCGGCCATGGTGCTGGCAGACGAGCCGACAGGAGCGCTCGACACCCGCACCGGCATCGAAATCATGGCGTTGTTCCAAACGCTCAACAAACAGGGCATCACGCTAGTCATCATCACTCACGAGGCTGAAGTCGCCAAATATGCCGAGCGGCATATTTTGTTTCGCGACGGGCAGCTGATCAGCGACGAGAGAGTCGCCGACCAGGGCGATGCCGCCGCCGACCTTGCCGCCCTCCACACCAGACAGGAGGCCGCTCAATGACCTATGCCGACTCGCTACTTGCCGCCGCCATCTCCTTGAAGGTCAATATCCTGCGTAGCGTCCTGACGACCCTTGGCATCATCATCGGCGTCGCGGCGGTGATCGTCATGGTCTCGGTGGGAGCAGGTGCGCGCGCCAATGTCGAGCGGCTGATCGAAAGTATCGGGTCGAATCTGATCATAGTGGTCCCCGGATCGGCGAGCCACGGCGGGGTGCGCGGCGGTTTGGGCACGGCGCCGACTTTGACTGAGGGCGACGCCGAGGCGATCCAAAACGAGCTGGAGTCAGTGGTCATAGCAGCCCCTTCGGTCAGCGGCAGCGCGCAGGTCATTTTTGGCAACGCCAACTGGTTCTCGCAGATCGAAGGAATCACGCCGGAGTACATGGTCGCGCGTAACTGGAGCCTGAAGAAAGGACGCGACATCTTGCCTGAAGACATCCGCAGTGCGGCGAAGGTGGCGGTAATCGGCGAGATCTTGGTCAACGAACTCTTCGACGGACAGAACCCGATCGGCCAGACGATCCGCATCAAGCGCGTGCCGTTCGAAATCATCGGTGTGTTAAACCCGAAAGGCCAGACGGCGTTTGGCCATGACCAGGACGATAAGATTTTCCTACCCTTATCGACCGCCAAGCGGCGGATATTGGGCAACAATCAGTTGGGAGGCGATCTGGTGCGGGTTATCGCAGTCAGTGTTCGTTCGGCGGAAGAGGTTGGGACGACCGAGTTGCAAGTAACCCAACTCTTGCAAGCACGCCACCGCATCCGTCCCGATCAAGCGAACGATTTTTCGATCCGTAATATTTCGGAATTCCTGTCGGCTCGTAAAGAATCGTCGCGGGTCATGTCGTTGCTGCTGGCCGCTGTCGCGTCGGTGTCGCTGCTGGTCGGCGGCATCGGGATCATGAATATCATGCTGGTCTCAGTTACTGAACGCACACGCGAAATCGGCCTGCGCATGGCGCTCGGTGCCACCGGACGGGACATCATGATCCAGTTTCTGATCGAGGCCGTGTCGCTGTCTTTGATCGGCGGCATCATCGGCATCGTCCTAGGACTTGTCGGATCTCAGATGATTGCGAATTTCGCCGACTGGCCGATGCAAATCGAAGCCTACGCCCCTCTCATGGCGTTTGGCTTTGCCGCCTCCATCGGGGTCTTTTTCGGTTTCTACCCGGCCCGCAAAGCGGCCCGCCTCGACCCCATCGAGGCGCTCAGATTTGAGTAGCCGTCGAATTGGAGCCCGAAGATATTCATCGCCGTGGTGCT
>JAPUHN010000242.1 GCA_027297685.1 Alphaproteobacteria bacterium
TGCGCTCGGCCTCCAGGTAAGCGCGCAGCGACGATCCGTCGTCGTACATCGGCGACCAGCTCAGCCGGGTCAATTCGTCCCGCCAAATAGGTCGAGCTATCGCTGCCCGCAGGATGTCTTCCCAGAAGGTTATCTGCGCCGGCGCCAAACCGGAGGGTCCTGTCACACCGCGCCATGCTCCGATGACGCAATCCGCGCCCATCTCGTTCCAGGTCGGCGTATCGGCAAACGGTCCCGACAACCTCTGCGGCGCTGTGACCGCAAGGAGACGGATGTTGCCGTTCTCTCGTTCCGCAATCACGCTGGCCGCGGTTACTGCGCAAACATCGACGTTGCCATTAACGACGTCCGCTACTGCATCGAGCGCAGAATCGAACACGCGAACAACTGGCGCGCTGATATCGCCGCCGGCTTGTTGTGTCAGCTTGGCCAACGCAACGTGGTTCGGATTGCCAAGGGCGGTGGCGAGCGCGACCGTTATTGCTCCCGGCTCGCGACCGAGCTGCGCGAGAAGGTCTGCCCCGGACTCGATCCCGGAATCGGAGCGGACGGCGAATGCGATGTACTCGGTCACTAGCGTTGCGATCGGCGTATATCGCGTGTGCTCGAAATCCGCGATACCGGCCAAGTAGTCGGTGGTGAGATTCGGCGAACTGATAGCAATTACATGCCCGTCGCCTGGATACCGGCTGACGCAATGGGTCCACACCCGACGTGCGCCATCGCCCGGTACGTTCAGTACTTCCACGGGGACGTCGAGTAGTTTGCCGTCGGCGATAGCCTTCTCTAGTGCCCGCGCCACTCGGTCCAGTCCACCGCCAGGAGGCGTACCGGCAACGATCTGAACGGTTCGGTCCGGCTGCCAGTCTCCTATCATCGTGATTCCCTCTACTGGTCGGCAAAGCCCGAAATCTTCGCGCGCAACGGGCATGATTGCTGCGTACGCCGCACACAGATAGCCCACTAGGAATTGGCAAGTTTTTTTTAAAGGACTGCCATGTCTGTTAACGGAGATAAAGCAGCCGTAAAATTCCATAGGTGATTACGGCGGGTTTTGAATCAAAGCGGACGTGGCAGTCAGCCCTCCCGGTTCCAGCCCCACCAGGCGCAGACCGCGTCGCCCATGATCAGGCGTTTGTCGTCCTCGCTGAGCCAGGACAGTTCCTCCGTGAACATGGTGATGCAGTCCCGCCAGGAGCAGGGCATTTTGGTGATGTCCGTGCCCCAGAACATACGCTCCGGCCCGAAGGCGTCATAGATCTGGCGAAGGTAAGTCTGCATGGCCGGGAAAGGATAGGATTCGCCCGAATAGCCGGGCGCGCCCGTGGCCTTGACAGCCACATTGGGGTGTTTCGACAGCGCCAGCAGGTCCGGCATGTGGGTCATGGCCTCGTGATCTTTCAGCGTGGTCATGCCGCCGCGGCCGCCCAGATGGTCGATGGTGAGCCGCAGATCCGGATGACGTTCGGCGACGCCGCCGATCAGATCCATGGAATCGGTCGCCAGGACGGCGATCGGCACACCGGCTTCCTCTGCCGCCGGCCACAGCCAGTCGATGTCGCCGTCCCGCAGCCACTGCCGTTGCGGATCGTTCAGCAGTACATAGCGCAGGCCGAGCACGCCCGGCTGATCGAGCCAGGTCGCCACGCGGCCTTTGGATTGGGGGTCCATCAGCGGCACATCGCCCAGCATTGCGAACCTGCCAGGATAACTTTCAATCGCTTCCAGAGCCACCTGATGGGCGTTGGGGTCCCAAGGGACCGGATGGATGACGGCGGCGTCGACGCCGCCTTCGTCCATCATGGCGATGGCTTCTTCAGACGTGAAGGACGTCACCTGCCGGTGGGAAAGATTGCTGGGCAGGCCCTCGCCCCACAAGTGAATTTGCGCGTCGACAATCTGCATGACGTCGTGAACCTTCAATCGCTTGCCCGTCTTAACCGGGATTTCCTGTGTGGAGCCCTTCCAACGGCTACATCGTAACTTGAGACCGTCCGGGCGTAAACGCGCTGGTCTCCCTCCAACGGTCTCGCAATGGGCCAATTTTCGTTAGTGATGGTTTGGTAGCGCGTGCTTTGTTAGCTTTTGCCGAACGGCAGCTTTTGGCTAAAAGCGGTCGTCAGCGGACACCCTCAATCACGACCGGTTTGCTCCCGAAAGCGGACATTGGCGTTCAAGAATTTAGCGGTTCGATAATCGCTCCCGTTAACATCGACAGAGTTGTTCTCCACAAAGTTATGATCAGCGATTGGCGTCGCCGGATGTATCCAATGAAGGAGGCCATCCGATACTGTATGATGGACGCGATTTAAAACTCTGATGGATGAGCGCATGACCCCTTTGACCATCCAGCATGTGGGCATACACGTGCGTAATATCGAAGAAGAGACGGAATTTCTCTCGCTGCTCGGTGCCGAGGTTACCAGTATTGGCAAACTTGGCTCGCGGGGGCGCATTGCTTTTGTCAGTCTGGATGGCGTGTGGCATCACAACTTTGCTCTATTCGAGGACGGTGAAGCCCTGCCAAGCGGCGATTCCCAGAAGGAAAAAATGGGCCTCGATCACATCGCGATGGCGACTGACAGCCGCAAGTCGGTAGATGAATGGGTCAAAAAGCTCTCCGCCAATGGCATCAAGGTCCACGGACCGCAAATACAAGGCCCGGAAGGGGGCGGTCTGCCGGAAGGGAGTTGCAGCTACACCATCTTTTTTCACGACCCCAACGGCGTGTGCTTCGAGATATTTGCCGAGCCATTGACGGTTAGCGAATATCGCGAGAAGACGGTAGCGCGGGAAAAAGAAAGCGTATCCCCCTGACAAATGGTGTCTAAAACGGTTTCCGAATCTGACTTCAACCCAGCAATAGCCGCCTGGTCCGGGCCCCTTGGGTTACCCGATTTCGCGAGTATTGAAGATCGAGATTTCGAGGCAGCGTTCGCTGCCGCGCTTCCCGCTCACTTGGCGGAAATCGAAGCGATCGCCAACAATCCGGAGGAACCGACCCTCGAAAACACCATCGTTGCGATGGAAACGGCGGGCGAACTTCTGACCAGGGCATCGAGCATCTTCTGGAATCTTTCAGGGGCGAATACCAACGACACGGTGCAGGCACTCGAGCGCAAACTATCGCCTGAGCTGTCCCGACACCGCTCGGCGATAATGATGAACCGCGCCTTGTTTGGCCGCATCGATACGTTTTATCAGAAACGTGAAAGCCTCGGTCTCGATGCTGAAGCCGACCGTGTTTTGGAACTGACCTGGAAGTCGTTCGTGCGATCAGGTGCGAAACTCGACGAAACCGACCAGACGCGGCTCGCGGCAATCAACGAGCGCCTGGCGACGCTCGGTACGGCGTTTTCGCAGAATGTGCTGGCCGACGAACGCGACTACGCCTTGGTGCTCGAAACCAACGAAGATCTCGCGGGGCTGCCGGACTTCGTGGTTTCCAGCATGAACGCGGCGGCCGAGGAACGTGGCCACACGGGCAAGTATGCAGTAACGCTCTCGCGATCGATCATCGAGCCCTTCCTGACGTTCTCAGAGCGGCGTGATTTGCGTGAGACGGCGTTCAATGCCTGGGTCGCCCGTGGCGAGGGCCCAGGTGAGCGTGATAATCGCCCGCTCGTTGCGGAAATGGTGAAACTCCGCGCCGAGAAGGCTGCGCTGCTCGGCTATGACAGCTTCGCGCATTTCAAGCTCGATGACACTATGGCGAAGACGCCGGAAAATGTCCGGTCTTTGCTCGAGACCGTGTGGGAAAAGGCACGGGATCGCGCGGGCGGAGAAGCAGATGAGTTATCGAAACTGATTGCTGCGGAAGGCAAAAACCACAAAGTTGCCCCGTGGGACTGGCGTCACTATGCCGAGAAAGCACGGGCGGCGCGATACGAATTCAACGAAGCGGAGGTAAAGCCGTATCTACAGCTGGAGAAGATGATCGAGGCCGCGTTTCACACGGCCGGGAAGCTGTTTGGCCTCAGCTTTCGCGAGCATGAAAATCTACGCTCCTATCACGCGGATGTCCGTGTGTTCGAAGTTCTGGACGCGAGCGGTAAGCGCATCGCCATCTTTTTAGGCGACTACTTTGCACGCCCGTCCAAACGATCGGGCGCCTGGATGAGCGATTTTCAAGAGCAGCATAAGCTTGCCGGGGATCGCAACGACGAGAGCCAGATACCGATCATTCTCAACGTCATGAACTTCGCCAAGGCGCCCCCGGGTAAGCCGGTTTTGATCACCATGGATGACGCGAGGACGTTGTTTCATGAGTTTGGCCACGCCCTGCACGGCATACTCTCGGACGTCACCTACCCCTCGATCTCAGGTACATCGGTCGCTCGGGATTTCGTCGAACTGCCATCACAGCTTTATGAGCACTGGTTGACTGTGCCGGAAGTCCTCCAGCGATTTGCGGTTCACCATAAGACCGGTGAAGCGATACCGCAGTCCCTGCTGGATAAGATGCGCGCTGCCGAGAAATTCAACAAGGGGTTTGCCAACGTCGAGTTCACGTCATCGGCGCTGGTCGATATGGCGTTTCATGCGCTTAATCCCGAACAGGCCGCGAATATCGATCCGATGGTGTTTCAGGCGGATGTTCTGGCCGCTATTGATATGCCAGAGACGATCGTTATGCGGCACGCGACGCCGCATTTCGGTCATGTATTTTCCGGGGACGGATACTCGGCCAGCTACTATTCGTATATGTGGTCTGGCGTACTAGATGCTGACGCCTTCCAGGCCTTTAAGGAAGCGGGCGATTCGTTCGATCCTGCGTTAGCCGAAAAGCTCCGGCACTATATTTATTCCTCCGGTGGCTCGATGGATCCAGAAGATGCGTACGTAGGCTTCCGTGGCGAGCTTCCGTCGCCTGATGCCCTTCTCGAGAAGGAAGGGTTCCCGGTAAGCCGGTAGTAGTCTGCCTCCCTATAATGGGGGACTCTTTGATCGGGAGCGCACGCCATTACGTCCCCTTGGGCTAAGGCGACGCGGCGTATGTCCGCTTTTCCGACGATTTCGTCCGCTTTACCCCCAAAAGCGGACATTCTTTCCACGCCCGCTAATGTCCGTTATTAGCCAATAACAGCCGTTTAGTAAAAGCTAATATACACAACTGGCCGGCGGACCATCGGCATTGTGGATCGGCACACTGCGATGCCGTTGGAGGGGGGCCGTCCACTGCATCAAAAGTGAAATTTCCCTTCATGTGGCATTACTCAGAAGTAAATACCTGCCGTGCGTATTGCGCTGATTCTGACAACGCATTTCGCGCGACACGGATGCCGCCAAGCATAAACAGGAAGCCGTGGACAGTGCTTTCGACGCAGTAGAACTCGGTTGCAACGCCAGCGTCCGCAAGCCGTTGAGCGTAGAGCAGGTTGTCGTCTCGTCGCGGATCGAAGCCCGCGGTCATCAGATATGTCGGCGGCAGTGCGGCTAGCTGGTCGAACCTCAGAGGCTGAATGCGCGGGTCCTCGAGATCGGTACCCGGCGGTAGGTAATGCTTCATCGACCACGCCATCAGGTCGCTTTCCAGGAAGTAACCCTTGGCAAACTGCTGCGCCGACGCCGTCGGCCCCTCCGAACCCACGCCGGGATACCAAAGAAACTGGTGGCAAATGTGCGGTTTGCCCCGCTCGATCGCCAACTGCGCCGTTACAATCGCGAGCGTTCCGCCCGAGGAGTCGCCGCCTACGGCTACCCTTTTCGGATCGCCGCCGAGTTCGCCGGCATGTTGCGCAGCCCACAGGGTCGCCGCGTAGCAATCTTCGA
>JAPUHN010000243.1 GCA_027297685.1 Alphaproteobacteria bacterium
GCGTTGTTGACCAGCACATCGATGCGGCCGAATTCGGCGACGGCGCGGTCGGCCATGGCCTGGCAGCTCGCCATGTCGGCGACGTCGAGCGCCAGGCCGACTGCCTTGCCACCGGCGCTCTCGATTGTGGCGACCGTGTCCGCCGTATCGCGAATGTCGGCGGCGACGACGGCCGCCCCCTCGCGCGCCATCGCCTCGCTATAGGCCCGGCCCAAGCCGCGGCCGCCGCCGGTGACAATGACGGTTTTTCCCTCGAGCTGCATTGACTCCCCCCTTGGCCGGAAATTTCCCCCGGCGATTGGTTTATACTCGCAGGCCAGCATAGCAATGACGATCCTACAAAGCAGCTTTTTGGGAGACAATAATGGCGACGTTCGTTCTGGTTCACGGCGCCTGGCATGGCGGCTGGTGCTGGGCGCGGGTGGCCCCGCGCCTGCGCGCGGCCGGGCATGATGTCTACACCCCGACCATGACCGGTTTTGGCGAGCGCAGCCACCTGTTGTCGCCCGAGGTCGGGCTGGAGACCAACATCACCGATATCGAAAACGTGCTCGAGTGGGAAGACCTTGAAAACGTGATCCTGGTCGCCGCCAGCTATGGCGGCATGGTGGCCACCTGCGTTGCCGACCGCATGCCCGAGCGCATTTCGGCACTGGTCTACCAGAACGCTTTCATCGCCGCCGATCGCGTGGCGCAAAACGACCTGCTGCCCGACTGGCGGCGCGAGATGATCGAGCAGGAACTGGTCGAAGCCGAGGATGCCTGGCGCATGCCGCCGCCAGACCCCGAACTGTTCGGTGTTACCGACGCGCGCGACATTGCCTGGATCGCGGCGAAAATGGCGCCCCAGTCGGCCAAGACCTTTCAGGACAAGGCGCGCGTGACCGGCGCCCACGAAGCGATCGGCAACCGCACCTATATCCGCGCCACCGGTTATCCCAACAACACTTTCGACCGCTATCTGGCGGAAGCGCAAGCCGACCCCGGCTGGCGCGCCGAAGTGCTCGAGACCAGCCACGACGCCATGATCACCGCGGCGGGCGATATCGTGCGGATATTGCTCGAAGTGGCGGCGACAACCAAACGCGGGGCCTGAGCGGCCCCGCGCCGGCTGAACTCGATTGGTTACGTTATGTCGGCTAACCAGCCCCGTCGTCAGTTGGCGACGCTGGCGTCGTTGCCGTCGTGTACCACCGTTTTACTCTTGCGCTTGGGAATAATCGGCAGCAGCAAATACGACTCCTGTCCCTTGCCGCTGTGGATCGTCGTGGTGCCGCCGAAGATTTCCTTCGGCCGGTCGGTCGGGTCGGTGTGCAGGAACGGACCCGAACCGCGCGACGGCACATAGGCCGCGACCGCCGGTCCCGGCCGGTCGTAATCCTGGCCCGAGATGTTGAGCGCAATGCGGTAGCCCTTGGGCAGCACGATGCACTGCGGCCAGATTTCCACGTCGAGCTCGTACACCTTGCCTGGGATCAGCATCTGCTTGTCGTCATGGGAGTGGTAGGGCTGCCACGGTTTCGACAGCTTGGGATCGAGCTTGCGGTGCGAGGCGCGCAGCCAACCCTGGGCGAGCGGCGTCTTGGGGTCGACTGTGCCCTGGAAAAAGACCTCGCGGCCATTGGGTGCGAAGGCCTGCATGGTGACGAACAAATCGCAATCCACCGTCGACGACGAGACGAAAATCTTGGCCGCCATCGGACCGGTGATCTCGGTCTCCCGCTTGAGCGGTGGCGACATCCAGGTGACCCCGCGGGTCAACGCGCGGAAGGCCTTCTTGGACTTGCCCTTCGGCGCCTTCCAGTCGAGCCTGCCCTTGCCGGCGGCATTGAAATAGAGCTTGGTCCAGTTGGTGCCACGCAGCGGCCAAGCGCCTTCCTTGCGTAGCTCGAACTCCTTGGTGAACGGGCGGCGAACGTTGATCCATACTTTGGGCTCGCGGTTCCAGCCGTTCTTTTCGCCTTTCAAATAATAGTCGAGGAAGCGCTTCTGCAACTCCATTCCGTAGGCCAGGTAGAACCATTCCTCGTGGCGGCCGGGGTGGGCCTCGAGCCACTTCTCCTTCGAGGCGGCCCGGGTGAAGCCTTCGAAATTGCCGCGCGGGTGCAGGCCAAACCCGGCCCAACTGGCAGCGGTGAGAAACGGCACCTTGACCTTCGACCAATCGGGCGAGCGCGAGCGGTACCAGTCGTCGTCCATTTCGCGGACGCGGAAATTCTCCAGCGTGTCGCCGCGGTTCTCGGTCAACTCGTTGGCGCTGAGGCGCGCCGGACCGGTGGCGCGGGTTTTCATCCAGTGGTCGTACGGCCCCTTGGGGTTGCCATGTTGCACCGCCTCGACCTGGCGCGGGTACCAGATTTCCATGAACCTGTTGGACAGGATGCCGCCATGGCGCGCCCATTCGCGATAGGCGTCGGCCGCACCCTCCCAAGGAATCATCGCCTTCAGGTGCTTGGGCTGCAGCGCCGCAACATGCCATTGGTTGATGGCGTAGTACGAAACGCCGTTAAGGCCGACCCTGCCGTTCGACCATTTCCGCGAACCCGCCCATTCGATGGCATCAGCGTAATCCTGCGTTTCGCGGGGTGAGAAGATGTCGAGGTAACCCGGCGAACGCCCGGCGCCGCGCGAGTCGATGCGCACACAGGCATAACCCCACGGCACCCAGATTTCCGGATCGACGGTCTCCCAGGTCAACCAGCGATGCTTCGAGCCGGCCAGTACATTGGGGTGCATTTTTAGCAGCGAATCCCACAGGGGCTTATAGTGTTCCTGATATTTGACGCCCTTGCCGTATGGCCCTCCGGCCATAACGATGGGTACTTTTTTGTTTGTGTTGGGCCGGTAAACATCGGCCCGCAACACCACGCCGTCATCCATCCTGACAGGTAGATCGCGCTCGATTATCATGTTGTCGATTGTTGTTTTAGTTGGCATTCGTTCCTCCCCAATATTGGCCGCTTGGTCCTGGGCCTTATGTGTATTTTTATGCTCGACGACCGTGAGCATCGCGTGAGTGTAACCGAACAATTGATTTTGCGGAATTTGTAAAATCGGGTGGCGCAGTGCGCGGTGCAAGCTGGCCCCAACCGCAACACCTCATCCTGAGCCCCTCATCCTGAGCTTGTCGAAGGACGAGGGGCGAGGTGCCGGAGAGCTCATGCTTCGACATGCTCGGCATGAGGATAAATTAATTCTGTGCAGCGATTTTCGCCGTACCAAGCGCCGGGTCAGTCGTCGCTTTTTTCGCCCGGTCCTCCGACGCGTTCAGTATAGGGATTGCGTCCGCTGGCGAGATCGATACCCTCGAGGCGGACCGCGTATCCCCACAGCCGGCCGACATAGTCGAGCACGTCGACGCGGGTCTTTTCATCGAGCACGATGCCGTTGTGTACGCTGTGCCGCAGCACCAATTCGCGGTCACCGTGCAAATCAACATCGACGATCTGAATGTCGGGCTCAGTGGCGGTTACATCATAGCTCGCTGCCAAGGCTTTGCGGACCTTTTCATAGCCTTGCTCGTTGTGGATGGCGTCAACTGAAACGTGGCGCTGCGAGGCTTTGTCCGACAACAAGAACAGCTTGAACTCGCGAATCAGCCGCGGGCTTAGGAATTGCAAAATAAAGGATTCGTCCCGGTAGTTGGCCCAGACGTCTTTAAGGGTTGCCCGCCAGTCGTCGTTTCCGGCGATGTTGGGGAACCAGTCGCGGTCTTCGTCGGTCGGCTCCGTACAGATGCGTTTGATGTCCTGCATCATAGCGAAGCCGAGCGCGTAGGGGTTGAGCCCGCTAAACCGCTGGTCGTCGAAACCGGGTTGAAATACCACGTTCGAATGGTTGTGCAGTATCTCAAGTAGCGCGCCCTCGGTAATCTGGCCGCGATCATAGAGTTCGTTGACGATATGGTAATGCACGAAGGTCGCGCAGCCTTCGTTCATCATCTTGGTCTGTTTTTGCGGGTAGAAATACTGGGCGGTGTTTCGCACGATCCGAAGCAATTCGCGCTGCCAGTCTTCGAGCCCCGGGCTGTTTTTCTCCAGAAAATAGAGAATATTTTCTTCCGGCAGGTTGAGCCTTGCCTTGCGCTCTCTTGTTTCGCACTCGGCTTCGTCGGGCTGGTCGGCGTCCTTGACGACAGGCAAGGTTCGCCATAATTCGCGGTAGCTCTTCTCGTCGTGTTCGCGATGTTCGCGCCGACGTTCCTCTTCTTCCCCCTGCTTCAGTTTCGAGGGGCGGCGATAGCGGAAAACGCTTTGATCCATCAACGCGTGCGCAGCATCGAGTATCTCTTCGACCGCGCTCACACCATGGCGTTCCTCACATTCGGTGACGTAGTGCTTGGCGAAATCGAGATAGTCGAGGATTGCCTCGGCGTCGGTCCATTGCTGGAAAAGATAGTTGTTCTTGAAAAAGTGGTTGTGACCGAAAGCCGCGTGCGCCATCACCAGAGCCTGAACGGCCATGGTATTTTCTTCCATGCAATAGCTGATGCACGGGCTCGAATTGATGACGATTTCATAGGCCAGCCCTTGGTAGCCTTTGCGATATCGTTCTTCATCGTGGATGAACCGCTTGCCGAACGACCAATGTTCGTACATCAGCGGCATGCCGATGGAGCAATAGGCGTCGAGCATTTGTTCCGACGAAATGATCTCGATCTGATTGGGATATACGTCCAATCCCAAATCCTCGAGCGCGATTATCTCGATTGCCTCATAGGTGCGCTGGAGCGTCTCGAAGTCCCACTCCGCGCCATCGAACAAGGGCGCTGGCCGGCCTTTTTTGCCCGTGGTCGCCGAGGCTTTCTTGGCGCGCGCGGTCATGCGACCCGCACTCGCTTGTCGTTCTTGGCGAAAAGTTCGCGGAACACCGGATAGATATCGCTGCGTTTGGCGATGTGTTTCATCGAGAATTTCGACCACTGCTCATCGACCGCCCGGTAGCCACGCCACAGCTCCTTGCCGTTGGAGGTGCCGGCATAGCGGCTGACTTCCTGCTCGGTCAGGATTTCGACATAGGCGTAGAACTGACACAGTGGCAGCAATTCGTTTTCGAGCAGTTCGACGCACAGTCCGGTGTCGTTGGCGATGTTGTCGCCGTCCGACGCCTGGGCGGCGTAGATATTCCAGTCGGACACCGGAAAGCGTTGGCGAATCACCTCCTGCATTTCGACCAGGGCCGTGCTGACTTTCGTGCCGCCGGATTCCTGACTGTAGAAAAAGGTCTGCTCATCGACCTCTTGGGCGACGTGAGTGTGACGAATGAAGACCAGTTCGACGCGCTGGTATTTTCGCTGCAGGAACAGGTGGAGCAGAATGAAGAAGCGTTTGGCCAAATCCTTTTCGTGCTGACCCATAGAGCCGGAAACATCCATCAGACAAAACATGACCGCCTTGGTTTTGGGCTCGGGTTTGGGGTCGTAGCGGTTATAGCGGATATCGACCGGGTCGATAAAAGGGACTGCGCGTTGCCGGCGTTTGAGTTCTTCGATTTCGTTCCACAGTGCGAGCAGCCGCTGTTGCTGGGCGGCATCAAGTTGATCCTTGGCCTTGAGCTCGTCCCATTCGTTTTGAAGATCCAGAATCGCTGTCGATGTCGGCCGATTGAGCACCACCCGGCGGCCTATGCTGTTTCGCATGGTCCGCAGCACGTTCAGGTTCGGCGTCGTGCCATAGTTGCTGTAGCCGGCGCGTTGGGGTCTTACGGCCTTGGTATCCTTGAGGGTCGACTTGATCAGGTCCGGCAGCTCAAGGTCTTCGAACAAAATATCGAGAAATTCGCTGCGCGATAAGGCGAAGACGAACTCGTCGGCGCCTTCGCCGCCCTCGGATGCGTCTTTTCCGCCGCCGCCGGCATCGCCCTGCGGTTTCGGAATCTTGTCGCCGGGGACGTACTCTTCATTACCGGGGAAAACGCGTTCGTGGTTTCCGCCGGAACGGGAGTGGCGAAAGCGCGGCTCGCTAATTCCCTTCGACGGTATCGATATCTTGCCGCCTTGTCCGGCGTCGGCGACATCGCGCTCGCTAACTGCCTTGTCGACGGCTTCTTTGATTTGCCGGCGGGCCCGCCGCAAAAACCGCTGGCGGTTGCCGAGGCTCTTGTCGCGGGGGTTAAGACGCCGGTCGATAAGATGGATCATGTCCGCAACTCACGCGCCTTTAGCCCGCTTTGTTGACCCGCATGTACCATTCGACGAGGCGACGCACTTGGCGCTCGGTATATCCGCGTTCGACCATCCGCTGCACGAATTCGGAGTGCTGCTGATCGGTCTTACTGTCCTTCTTGGTGCCGAAGCTGATGATCGGCAGCAGGTCTTCGACCTGGCTGAACATGCGTTTCTCGATCACCTCGCGGATTTTCTCGTAGCTCGACCATGACGGGTTCTTACCGTTGTTATTGGCGCGCGTGCGCAGGGCGAACTTGACGACTTCGTTGCGGAAATCCTTAGGATTGGCGATGCCCGCCGGTTTTTCGATTTTCGACAGCTCGGCATCGAGTATTTGCCGGTCGAACAATTGGCCGGTATCGGGGTCCTTGTAATCCTGCTCTTCGATCCATGCATCGGCGTAGTTGATATAACGGTCGAACAGGTTCTGGCCGTACTCGGAATAGGATTCGATATAGGCCTTCTGGATCTCGTTGCCGATGAACTCGGCGTAGCGTGGCGCAATCTCCGATTTGATGAACTCGAGGTAACGTTCCTCGGTTTCCTTGGGGAATTGCTCGCGCCGTGTGGCCTGTTCAAGAACATACATCAGATGCACCGGATCGGCGGCGATCTCGTCGGTGTCGTAGTTGAAAGTTTCGGAAAGAACCTTGAAGGCAAACCGAGTGCTTATGCCGGTCATGCCCTCGTTGACGCCGGCGACATCGCGATATTCCTGGATCGATTTCGCCTTGGGGTCGGTGTCTTTTAGATTTTCACCGTCGTAGATACGCATCTTCGAGTACAGCGACGAACTCTCGTGTTCGCTCAAACGCGAGAGAACCGAGAACCGGCTCAAGATATCCAGTACCTCCGGCGCGCGCGAGACATCACCAAGGTCGCTGCTTTCGAGAAGTTTCTCGTAGATCTTCGCCTCCTCGCTGGCGCGCAGGCAGTACGGCACTTTGGTGACGCAAATGCGGTCGAGGAAGGCTTCGTTGTTCTTGTTATTCTTAAACTGTTCCCATTCCGCCTCGTTGGAGTGGGCGAGGATCATGCCCTGGAACGGAAAGACGCCGAGATTTTCGGTGCCGACATAGTTGCCTTCCTGGGTCGCAGTCAGCAGCGGGTGCAGGACTTTTATCGGCGCCTTGAACATCTCGACGAACTCGAGCATGCCCTGGGTCGTGCGGTTTAGCCCGCCGGAATAGCTGTAGGCGTCGGGATCGTTTTGGCTGAAATGTTCGAGCTTGCGGATGTCGATCTTGCCGACCAGCGTCGAGATATCCTGGTTGTTCTCGTCGCCCGGTTCGGTTTTGGCGACGGCGATCTGGCGCAGCTTCGAGGGCTGCATTTTGACCACCGAGAACTTGGAAATGTCACCGCCGAATTCGTCGAGACGTTTAAGCGCCCAGGGAGAAATCAGTCCGGTGAGACGGCGGGGGGAGATGCCGTAGTTGCTCTCGAGCAGCTCGCCCATATGCTCGGGGTGGAACAGGCCGAGCGGCGATTCCAGGATCGGGCTGATTTCGTCGCCCGCTTTGAGGACGTAGATCGGTTGCGTTTCGATCAACTCCTTCAGCCGTTCGGCCAACGAGGATTTGCCGCCGCCGACCGGTCCGAGCAAATAGAGAATCTGTTTGCGTTCTTCGAGCCCTTGGGCGGCGTACTGGAAATAGCCGACGATCCGCTGGATAGTATCTTCCATGCCATGGAATCCGCGAAACGACGGATAAACCTTAATTGTCCGGTTGAGGAAGATGCGGCCGAGCTGTGGGTCGGCGCTGGTGTCGATAATTTCTGGCTCACCGATGGCTGCGATCATGCGCTCCGCAACTCCCGCATAGAGGGTGGGGTCGTCGCGGCAGGCCTGTAGATATTCCTGCAAGCTGAAGTCTTCGCGTTTTTCTTGATCGTAAAGTTCCGAGAATAGATCGAACACATCGTCGACCAGTGGTGTCTCGGCTAATGCAGTCATCGGGAACCTCCTCGGGTTGAAACGGGATAACGGCTCACTGACGCCGACTTTGACCCCCATATGGTTAACAGCCGATTAACCTTGATTACCGTCCACACCGACCCCGGGTTCGCAAGGTCGAGCCGATCAGATTTGGGTCGATCGGTCGATGTCCGCATGCGGCAGTACCGCAGGGGCATCGTCTTGATCCGCATCCCGGTGGCTTAGCCGTCGCAGAAAGATCGCAGAAGTCTGGTATTTTCGAGCTTTGTACGACGGCACAAGAAACCGTCGGCATGTTATTCAAATAGTTATTTTGTAAATAATTTCTATTCTGTAAGCCGTAATTTGGTGTCGAACAGGAACAAGAAAATCGCTGAACTAGCTGAATATTCAACGTTAAAAGGGCAGGTATTGATCGGAGTCACAATTGAGTGAAGTCCATCACATTTATCTAAAGTTTTATCGAAATCCAAGGAATTAAAATGCATGGCCGCGTGCGTTGAAACCCGCAATCGGCTAGCATTGAACTAACACCTCGGCTTGTGGACGGTATCGCGGCTCAGGCCTTCGGCGAGATAACTTTGGAGTAACGACTGTGACGCACGCACGCCATTCGGTCAGTTCCCTGGCAGTTGCCGGTTTAATCGCTGTTGTCCTCAGTGCTGCGCCTGTCGGTTTGAGCTCAGACTATGCGCCGGAAATCAAATCCGCTTTCGCTAAAGGCGGTGGCGGAGGTGCTGGCGGTGGCGGTGGTAATGCCGGTGGTAATGCCGGTGGAAATGCCGGTGGAAATGGCGGCGGCCACGGCAGCAGTAATGGGGTCGGTCACAGCAGTCACGGCATCGGCAATGGATTTGGCCACGACAAGGGCGCTGGCAATGACAACGATGTCGATGCCGCCTCTAACAATCATGGCGAGAAAGCCAGTGCCTTGGGTAATCTCAACGCGGCCCACGCGTCGTCGACCGCGATGGCGAACGCATCGTTGAATTCAACGGTTGGTCTGATTGCCGCCTACGCCCAAGCTGTCAAAGATGGCCAAATCACAACCACCGCCCAAGCGCAGCAAGCGTTGGGCGAGATCTCGAACAAATCGTCCCAAGACGAAGAACTTGGAGTAGATGCCGTCGATGCTGTCGACGCGGCTGTGGTGGCGACCGTCAACGAGTTGCTCGGTATCGAAGAATTTGACGTTGGGGAAGAACAGTAAGTCTAATACCAGGCGCGAGGCCAACCGGGTATTCAATCGGCGGCCGAACCAGGCGCAATCAAAAATTTCCAACTAGAGGTCCCATCGGCAAGTGCCTTGGGCGCTGTTACCGATCAAGCTAAAACACGCCATCAGCCCGCGTGGATCGGATCGTCTTTCAGCCTGATCAGTAATGCGCGGGAAATTTCACCGGTTACCGGCAAACCGTTCGCCGACTCGTAGGCCTTTACCGCGCCGCTGGTTTTCGGGCCGAATTTTCCGTCGGCGATGCCCGGGTCAAATCCGAGCTTGGTCAAAGCGTGCTGTGCGAAGGCGATCGACGGACCGTCGTCGAACCCTGTCGCGGCGGCTGCGCCGACCGGCTTCCACGATTGCGCCGCCGCGCGCACCTGGGCACGGCGGTCCTTGGTCAAGCGATCGCCAATCCGGTCGCGGTAGGGCCCAGCTTTTTCAGAACCACGATCGGCCGCAATCCACAGCCACCGATAGGCCAATGCGAGATCTTGCGGTGCTCCCGAACCGGCGGCAAAGGCCATGCCTGTCATATATTGGCCGTTTGCGACCCCTTGTGAGGCTGCTTTGGTGAACCAGCGCGTCGCCCAGGCACGGTTCTCAGGCACCCCGCGTCCAATCTGATAGGCCTCGCCGGCCATGTACTGGGCCTCGGCGTGACCCTGCTCGCCGGCGCGCTCGAACCACTGGGTTGAGACAGCTATGTCTTGTTGCACACCCTGGCCGCGCGCGTAGGCGATGGCTAGTTGGTATTGTGCGCCCGCATTGCCGCCACGCGCAGACTTGTCGAACCATTCGGTCGCTTGGTTGGTGTCCTTGGCCGTGCCATTGCCGCGCAGTAATGCCAATCCCAACAAAAACTGCGCATGGGCTTGGTCCTGCGCTGCGGCGCGCCGGTACCACGCAACCGCGGAAACGCTGTCCTTCCTTATTCCTTGCCCGCTGCCATAGGCGAGGCCCAACACAAATTGGGCTTCGGCGTGACCAGCTTCAGCGTGCGGTCGGACTATTGCAACGGCGCGCGCCGGATCCCGCGGACCGCCATCGCCATCCATCAGGCGAACCGCGCGTTTGACATCGGCGTCGGCGGCGCTGATTGCTGTGTTGGCCGCGTTCGACTGCGCGGGCGTGTTGGTATTCTGCTTCGGCGAGCTGCCGGTGAGTTCGTGAATCTGCTCGTTCGCGGACCGGAGGGTATCCTGAACCTGGGTGCACGCTGCCAATGCCGCCATCAGGGCGAGCATCGCATACGGGATTCCACGGGATAGGGATGATGTCATGGTCCGCATTGTTCGTTGCAGATCGAGGAAACCCACCGCGACGATCTCAGCGGTTTACGATCACGTCGCGCATGATATCGAGAATAACGTTGGTCGCCCTGTCGATCAGGACCGCATTATTGCCAATAATCAGCCGCTCGGTGCCTTGCAAGGGTGCAGGTAGCCGGAACCTCAAGTCGGCCGGGAATGCTTTCTTCTGCAGCCCGGGAGGCAGACGGCCGTTGCGCTGAAGCTGACGTTGCAGGCCGGGCGGTAGACTGCCGCGCTGGGCGACGCCGGGAGGTCCGCCTCCCGATCTCTTTGCCTTTTTGCCGCGCTTGCCCTTTCTGGTTTCTACGTCTTTCACGCCAGCGGCGCCGAGGACCTCGCGGATAACCCGGCGCTCCAGGTCGCTGAAAACTTTACCCGCTGTCGTTTTGTTTTGAGCGAGCTGCGCGGGTGCATCCGCCACCGCAGCAGAATTGGGAGCCAAAAGGAAAATGAAGGCAGCTAGAACAACGAGCAGGCGAAGCATAGATATCTCCTATTGAGGCCATCGATAGCGGCAAATGGGGCAACGATTGTGACCACGATGTGGCAAATGCGGTTTCGCGTAGGTTTGCGAGCGCTGTCGGCGCAAGATACAGCGCTGACCGATTACGCGTCGCCAATAAAATAGCGATATTTCGTGAACGTATGTTTTACGCATGCGCGGCATTGGGTTCCTATTCGGAAGTTCCCGCTATGGTCGATAAATTGTGCTTATCGGTGGGAAATTTGCCGAAATATCGCCGAAAACTGGAGGCCATGGTGTTTTCAGGTGATGACGGTTGCAGTAGTGTGACGATTGAATGCGGATAGACTCTAACTTTAAGATTGCAGATCCATGTTAGAAGCACTTCGCCAGGGGATGGGCCGGCATCAGCGTCGGGCGTTTTGGGAAGCAACGATAGCGGTTTGCGCCCTGGTTGCTGCGCCTGAAGGCCGAGTGAGTTTCGCCACACGGGTACGCATTGACCATATTCTCGATAGCCTGCCCGACTTGAAAAATTTTGATGCAAACGAATTCGTTGAACTGTTCGATCGGTTTGTCGAAGAATTTCAGGTGAGTCCCCGTAAGGCTCGCGCGCGGGCGCTCGAAGTTGCTCGCAAGGGCGCGGATGACACTGACGAGGCCGAGTTGTTGGTCAGGATTGCGCTGGCCGTTGCGGATACTGGGGCGGAGGCGGACCAATTCGATAGGGAACCTATCGAGGCACTATGTAGCGCGCTTGGCGTCGATCGGAAGTCGGTGCTGGCGGCGGCCTCGTCGAAGCAAGGCAACCAGATTGGCGAAGCTCCTGTGGCAGGCGATGCCAAGCCCGCTCCACGCTTAAAAAGCGTAGATGTTATCGCCGAGGAAAAACCCGAAATGACGGAAAATCAAACGCCTGAAAAAGACTCTGGGATTATCGCGATTCGCTCTGCAAGCCGCGTTGCGGACACACCGCCGGAACCGGCGAATGCCCCGCAAGCGCAATCACCTTCCGCGCCGGCGTTTAATCACGGGTCCGGTACAGGCGACTTAAGCCAACAGCTGCTGGTCGACGGGACCAAGGCTGTCATCGCCTTGTGTGGGCGCACGAAGACAGGCGCATTGGAAGCACTGCGGATTTACGAAAACGAACAGTTTGCTACGGCCGATTGCGCGCTATCGGAAAAGATCGCGAACGAGAAGTTTTGGTTGTCGCCCGTCACCCTCTTTCCGTCCAATAAGGGTAACAGCGATAGCGCGCACGACAACGAACCGACGCCGATGCACGTTTTATGCCTCAGTCGGCCCGACGGCAGCGTCGAGGCGTTGCGGGCGTTCGAAAGCGCCGATCACGCCAGTGCTGATCTCGAGTTTTTCCGCAATATATCGAACGATAAAATGTGGGTTTCGGTGGTCCAGTTTAAGACCGTAACCTAAAGCACCCTGACGATAAGCATGAGCCGCCGTAGCGGCGCCTGCCTTGCGTTGCGCGGCCTCGTGTCGGAGAGCGTTATTCTCTAAATTGTATGAATCTTACTACCCCTTTGAGGAGTGCTTTAGTGAACGCGCAAACCGGTCGCGGTGAAGACGAAGTCGTTGGCGAAGAACATTGGACTCGAAAGGGCGATACCCGCCTGTTTTTGTGGGAGAAGTTCCTCGATCGACCGAACGATGATGTCGGTACGCTAATTTTTGTGCACGGATCGTCCATGGCTTCGCAGCCGACCTTCGATCTGCATGTCGAGGGCCGACCGTTCTCCTCGGCGATGAACTGGTTTGCCTTACAGGGGTTCGATACTTGGTGTGTCGATGTGGAGGGTTATGGCCGCTCCGACAAAGATCGGGATTCGAACTTCGACATCTCCAACGGCGCTGAAGATGTGGCTGCCGCGTGCGACTACATTTGCGATACTCGCGGGATCGATAAGGTTCATATGTATGGGATTTCGTCGGGCGCGCTGCGCGCGAGTTTGTTCGCCCAACGCCACCCTAGCTGGGTTGCCCGGTTAGTCCTCGACGCAATGGTGTGGACCGGTGCGGGCAGTCCCACATTGGAGAACCGGCGTAAGAAACTGCCCGAATTCAAGGCTCAGAACCGGCGGCCGATCGACCTCGATTTCGTTCGCTCGATATTTTCGCGCGACCACCCAGGCTGCGCCGAGGACAGCGTTGTCGAGGCCTTCGCCGCGTCGATCTGTGCGTTGGACGATTCGATACCCAACGGCACCTATGTCGACATGTGCGAAAACTTGCCGATTGTCGACCCGGAAAAGATACCTATGCCGACCCTCATCATGCGCGGCCAGTGGGATGGCATTGCATCGATGGAAGACCTTCTCGACTTCTTCCAATTGCTGCCCAATCCCGATAAGCAGTTCAAGGTCATGGCGGGCATTTCCCACGCCAGCTTTCAGCAAAGAAATTATTTGATGGCCTACCAAATTCTGCACACATTCCTGATCCAGCCGGAACCAATCTATAAAGGCTAGAAGTCCGCCATATAATCATTGTTTGCTAACGGCTGTAACCGTTGCATACAATCAGCCATATTTAAAAAGTCACCAATTAGTCACCACAGAAAGCCGTTGATGCGGCGTTATAGCTAACCCCATTTCAGGCGAAAGGACTTTTCAAAAAATATAATTTTTTCAAAAAGGGAGAGGTATTGAGACTGTTGGTTAGACACCGTGACGAGGGCTGGGGGACTTACAAAACCGGGCCATGGGAACCCTTCAGACGGCTTCTGCTAAATCGATTTTCAGTGTCGCGCTCGCAACACAAATTTAGGCTTTTTGCCAGCCATCCGCCGATGTCCGCTTTCGACCCCATTATGTCTGCTTTACCCCCAACAACGGACATCCCCAATTGCTCCGTCGATGTCCGCTATTAGCCAATAACAGCCATTCAGAAAAAGCTAATATAGTGCTGGCTGTCGAGCCATCGCTATCGCGGATCGGCACATTGCGATGCCGTTGGAGGGGAGCTTTCCACCGCATCATAAGCGGACATTGAGTGGCGGAATATATGAACCTGTAGTGACCGGCCACCTCATTCGAGACCGGCATTGGAAAGGCTTTGGACAAACCGGTCATGGACCTTGGAATTCTTGAAGCAATTATGCTGCTGTCCATCGCGGAAGACGGATAGCGAGATTTGCGGATAAGCTTGGCGCATTTGCTCGACCAGTTGCGCTGCCTCCTCATATGCGCCTTCTTCTTGCGCCGCCGCGGCCCAATAGGCAAAGCCGGCATAGGTCGGGGTCTGGACCTTCATCATGCTGTCTAAAGTTCCACCACAATTTCCCGCCACATACTCTGCCAGCCCGACATCCTCCCAGTACCAGTCCGGGAAATGCGGGTTCAGCCGCATAGCACGTACTGCAAGTTCGCGGGCCCTGTCCGGGCGGTCCATGAAGCATTCATGCTCCGCTGCCTTGATGATGATATGCGCGTCGTTGGGATTCAGAATCAGTGATTTTGAGATGTGATAGTCGGCTTTTGAATAGTCACGCAGAAATCGATAAAGCGAGCCAGCAATCCGATGTGACTCAGCTTCGTCGGGATCGAGTTCTAGGGCAGTCGTGATAAATTCGAGACAGCGTTGGATTTCCGCCGCACTGACGGGTACGCCCCAGGTGCGCGAATAGGAACAGGCGCGCCACGCTTGTGCTCGAGCAAATTCGGGGTCTTCTTTGGTAGCTTCGGTAAACGCCTCATAAGCGAGCTGAGCGCTTTCCGGTGTTATGACACCGCTCTTATGGAGATCGAGTCCTCGAAGCAAATACTCATAGGCCGTCAAACTGTCTGATTTCTTTGCTTGAACCCGCGCCGTACCAATTTTTTGTAGGCGGCCGACCAGGGTGGAGGCTACGGTCTCCGAAATTTCGTCCTGGACATCGAAGACATCCTCAGCGGCCCGGTCGTAACGTTCGGCCCACACTTGTTTTTCCGTGCGGGTATCCGTCAATGCGACGCTGACGCGCAGTCTGTCACCGGAACGTCGGACACTGCCGTTCAGCACATAACCGACGCCAAGTTCGCTGCCGACTTGACCTTCGCTGACCAAATTTCCTCGATAGTCAAATGAGGACATCCGGGAGATGACGAATAACGAACTGAAGCGCGACAATTCCGTCGTGATGTCCTCTGCAATTCCCTCAGCAAAATAATCCTCTGAGTCATTCTCTGAGAGATTCACGAAAGGAAGTACCGCCACGGAGGGCCGGTCATCAGGCGGTGCAAGCCGCTCTTCGTTGATGTGAGAAATTGTAGAGCCACTTATCGGCTGCTTGTTGTCCTCTCTTACCACCGCTGCCTCAGAGTTTTGTCCAGTTGTCGGCAGAACACGATAGACACGCACCGGCTCGGCTATGTTCTTGACCTCCTGCGGTCCAAGGTCTTCAAAATCTGTGTCTACTTTATTGCGGACCTCCGCGAACACCTTTTCAGAAACGCAGATACCGCCCGGATCGGCCAGCCCTTCGAGCCGAGCAGCAACGTTGACCCCGTCGCCGAGTATGTCTTCACCATCGATAACGATGTCGCCAAGATTGATACCTACCCGGTATTGGATGCGGCGCTCTTTGGACACAGCTGCCTCGCGTTCGGCCATGCCATTCTGCAACGCGACAGCGCATTTAACGGCGTCAACGACGCTGGGAAACTCGATCAGCAGGCCGTCGCCCATAGTCTTGACGATGCGACCCCCGTGGCTGGCGATTTCGGGATCGATCAGTTCGGCCCGGTGAGCCTTCTGGCGTGTAATGGTGCCTTCTTCGTCAGCCCCAATGAGCCGCGAGTAGCCGACCATGTCGGCAGCGAGAATTGCCGCGGCCTGCGCTGGATACGTTCTTCGGACATACGACTGACCTTCCCCCTAACGGTGCGAGTGGAAGTGTATGGGGGGCAAGCGGTGGTGTCTATGAGCGCTCGCGATGTCTGTTATGGGTGGTGATCTCAACCGATCGACGCAACACTTTATCTTAAACTCGAGAGATGGAGTGTGTTGTGATGAGTCAAAGGTTTCGT
>JAPUHN010000244.1 GCA_027297685.1 Alphaproteobacteria bacterium
GTTCGCCGGCTCGGCTTACTCCACGTCAAAAGCCGCGCTGTCGGCGTTGACCCGCGAACTGGCGGTCGAGTTCGCCGAGTTGGGGGTGCGGGTGAACGCGGTCGCGCCCGGTGAGATCGAGACCGAGATGATCGGCGAAGAATACGAGCCGCTGATCAACCGCATCCCGATGCACCGCATGGGCACGCCCGAAGAGGTGGCGTCGACGGTGTTCCAGCTGTGCAACCCCGATTTCGGCTACGTCACCGGCACCGAAGTGTTCGTCACCGGCGGGCAGCATTTGTATTGAGGTGGTTGAGCCCTTACAGCCGCCCCTTCAGCGCCGTAAGCCAGGCGACGCGGTCGTTGGCGCGGTCGATGTCGGCGTCGAGCCAGGCGCTGAAATGGCCCGGTTCGCCGCCGTAGCGCGCCTTGGTGTCGGCGCGGCGCGCCCTGTCGGTCTTGCTGATTTCGATCATACGGTCGATCTGTTCGCGCGCCACTGCCGGTTCGAGCAGATGCAAAAACCGCAGCTTGAGGGCGAACACAATGCGCGACAGGTCGTCCAGCGTGTTGCGCAAATTGGCGCTCAAGAGGTCACGCAGCTCGGCCTCGCCGGCCGCGGTGAGCCGCAGCGTTGCGTCGGCGCGGCTGTCGGCCCCTTGCGCCGCCGGCGCGCTGGCTTCGAGCGCCTCGATCAGCCCTTCGGTGCGCAGCAACTCGATCGAGGTTCCCATCATATCCAGGGTCGGTCCCGACAAGCGACTGGTGAACGCGCGCACCTCGCGCGCCAGCTCGGCATAGGTCAGCGGCGCCAGGGTCAGCGTGCCGAGTGCGCACAGCCGGATAACTTCGGTTGGGATTAAAGTCCGGTCGGCGTACACGTCCGGTATCGCTTAGAGCGCCGGTGTCCGCTCAGGCAGCGGTGCGCAAGTCGAGGCGGGCCCAGACGTCCTGGAAGGCGGCGATCAGCCGGTCCATCGCCGCATCGTCGTGCAGTGGCGTCGGGGTCAGGCGCAGCCGCTCGGTGCCCTTAGGCACCGTTGGATAGTTGATCGGCTGGACGTAGATCGAGTGGCGGTCGAGCAGCTCGTCGCTGGCGATCTTGCACAGCCGCGCGTCGCCGACCAGAACCGGCACGATATGACACTGTGACGGCATCACTGCGATGCCGGCCGCGCGCAATCGTTGCTTAAGTGTCGCCGCGCGCTCCTGGTGGCGCTCGCGAATGTCGTGGCGCTGCTTGAGGATGGCGATCGAGGCCCGCGCGCCCGCCGCCAGGGCCGGCGGCAGCGAGGTGGTGAAAATGAAACCGTTGCCGTTCGAGCGCACGAAGTCGATCAGGTTGGCCGACGCGGCGATGTAGCCGCCCATCACCCCGAACGCCTTGCCCAGGGTGCCTTGCACGATGTCGACCCGGTCCATCACGCCCTCGCGCTCGGCCACGCCGCCGCCACGGGGCCCGTACATGCCCACCGCATGGACCTCGTCGAGATAGGAGAGCGCGTTATAGCGTTCGCAAAGCTCCAGTATCTCGGCGATCGGCGCGATGTCGCCGTCCATCGAGTAGACCGACTCGAACGCCACGATCTTGGCCCGCGCCGGGTCCGTGCGGGCGAGAATCTCTTCCAGATGGCCGACATCGTTGTGGCGGAAGATGGTCTTTTCCGAACGGCCGTGGCGGATGCCCTCGATCATCGAGTTGTGGTTCAGCGCGTCGGAAACCATCAGGCATTCGGGCAGGTACGAGGCCAGGGTCGACAGCGCCGTCCAGTTGGCGACATAGCCCGAGGTAAACAGCAGCGCCGCTTCCTTGCCGTGCAGGTCGGCGAGCTCGTCTTCGAGCAGCACATGGTAGTGGTTGGTGCCCGAGATATTGCGCGTGCCGCCGGCACCGGCGCCGCAGCGGTCGATCGCCTCGTGCATCGCCGCAAGCACGTCGGGGTGCTGGCCGAAACCGAGATAATCGTTCGAGCACCACACGGTGATGTCTTGGCGCTTACCGTTGACATAGCGCGTGGCGAGCGGAAATTTGCCGGCGGCGCGTTCCAAATCGGCGAATTCGCGGTAGCGCCCCTCGGCGCGCAAACCGCCCAAATTCTCGGCAAAAAACTTCTCGTACTGCATCGCTGCCTCGCCAATGCACTTTTTTAAATGGCGGCTCTTTTACGGTTAACTATTATAGCCAGCCGGACCGATTTTGCCCACGGCGGCGGAGTGACGCACACGAAGGCTTGAAAATCGCCGAATTCTGCGCGTTTCGCCGCTCAGGCCTCGCCATTAGTCATGTAATAGTACCGCTAACGAATGCTAAACAAGTAGCTTCGTGCGCAGGCACCCACCTCATACTTCGACAAGCTCAGCATGAGGGATGTCGCGCAAGCCTCAGACCAGCCCTTCCTTTTGGACGTGGGTCCAGGTGTCGTCGAGCGCTTTTGCCGCGCGTTCCATCACCATGGTGATCTCGTCTTCGGAAATTATCAGCGGCGGGCAGAACGCCACGCTGTCCGACGGCAGGGCGCGCAAAACGACGCCGTGCTCGAGCGCGCGAGCAGCAAAATAGGGCGCGACTTTGGCCGCCGGGTCGAACAAGCCCTTGTTCTCCTTGTCCGGTGTCAGTTCGATGCCGCCGACCAGGCCGACGCCGCGCACCTCGCCGACCAAGGGGTGATCGGCAAAGCGATTGAGCCCGTCCCAGAACGCCGGCATGACGGTGCGCACATGGCCGACGGTGTCGCGCTCCTCGTAGATCTTCAGCGTCTCTAGGGCCACGGCGGCACAGGCGGGATGACCGGAATAGGTGTAGCCGGTATTCCACATGCCGTATTTGTCGCCGCCGTCGCGCAGCACCTGATAGATATCTTCGGTCATCATCACGCCGCCGATCGGCAGATAGGCCGACGACAGCGCTTTGGCGACCGAGATCAGATCGGGCTTGAGGTCGTAAGTCTCGCAGGCAAACATATTGCCGGTGCGGCCGAACCCGGTGATCACCTCGTCGGCGATGAACAGCACATCGTGCTTTTTCAGCACCGCCTGGATTTTCTGGAAATAGGTCTTCGGCGGCGGGATCGCGCCGCCGGCGCCCATCACCGGTTCGGCAATGAAGGCGGCGACCGTCTCCGGCCCCTCCGCGACGATCAATTGGTCCAGTTCATCGGCGAGCCGGGTGGCGTAATCTTCTTCCGACTCACCGTCCTGGCCGTCGCGCCAATAGTGGGCTGGCGAGACATGCAAAAAGCGATCGAGCGGCACGTCGAAGCCTTTATGCGCATATTCGACGCCGGTCAGGCTCGACGCCGCCACGGTGATGCCGTGATAGGCCTTCATGCGGCCGATGATCTTCTTCTTCTCCGGCCGGCCCAACGTGTTGTTGTAGTACCAGACGATTTTAACCTGGGTATCGTTGGCCTCCGATCCGGAGTTGGTGAAGAATACCTTGCTCATGCCCTCCGGCGCGATCGAGATCAGTTTTTCGGCCAGGTCGATTGCCGTTTCGTTTGACCGGTGGGTGAAGCCATGGGTGTACGACATTTGCAACATCTGGTCGTAGGCCGCCTTCGCCAGCCGCTCCTCGCCGTAGCCCAGCGACGTGCACCAGAGGCCGGCCATGCCTTCGATGTATTCCTTGCCCTGGTCGTCGTAAACGAACACGCCCTTGCCGCTGTTGATGATCAGCGGACCGTTTTCTTCGTGCACCTTCAGATTGGTGTAGGGGTGGAGGTAGTAGGCGATATCGCGCGCCGCGGCTGAGTTGGGCGCGAAGCGGGTGCGGTCTGAGGGGGCCATGGCTGGGTCCTTGCGCTCTTAAGTGGAGGCTATCATCCGAGAACCTAAGCGCGCGCGAACGTGCGGGCAAGCATCAACGCGCCAACTTGTTATCCGATTGTGGGCGCATTATCGCCGCCGGGAATGGCCGGGCGGCGGAACGGCGAAGGTAGGGTGGCCCGCCCTCCCGGCCTGTTGACAGGTCAGAGCGCTTATTCGACAACTGGCATCTTGTTATTGCCCGGGCTCGGCAACGCGCTTTGAAAAGAGGTAACGATGACCCTGTACGCAGAATCGGCCTATCCCGTGCGACCCGACCTGGCGGCGGCACATGCATCTCAATTGGATCAATTGGGCGCGCCCGGGACTTGGGGATCTGGCGCCCAGCGGTTGGCGATTGCCGCCGAGGCGCGGACAGCGGGCTACGAAGCCGGGGTCCTCGAAGCGCCGGCGGATGGCGGCGTTGCGGTCGAGTTTGCGCTGCCCGAAGTGGCTCGCCGGGTGGTGCGGCGAAATGCCGTCTCGCCGAAGGATGTCGATCAAGCCTTTTACAACGATGCACTGAGCGATGGTCTCAGCGACGCTGAATATGTCGAAATCGTGGGAATCGTGTCGCGCGTCACTAATTTCGATGTCTTTGCCCGCGGTATCGGCGTTGCCTTGCGGCCGTTGCCGGCGCCGCAGCCGGGCGAGCCCTCGCGCGAGCGGCCAGCCGCCGCCGTGATGGAAAAGGCCTGGGTCCCGACGATACCGAATGGCCCGGACGGGGGAGAACTTGGCGCAGAGCTCTACGGCGGGCAGCCCAAACCCTACATCTTGCGCGCCCTAAGCCTGGTCCCCGATGAACTGCGCGCGCACATCGAGCTGGAACAGATTCAGTACACCCGATTGGACCGCATTTTTGATTTTGAATATCAACATCACGAGGGTCTGACCCGGCCCCAGGTGGAGATCATCGCAGGGCGCGTGTCGGCGCTCAATGAGTGTTTTTACTGAACTGCCGGTCATGCCTGGTTCCTCCGTGAGAGTGGACGCGCGAACAAGCTAAACGTTAATCCTGAAGTCCTGGTCCGGCCCGAGTTGGACAGTGGCGTGCCTGGCGGTGACTTGTTGTTGGCCTTCGCCGATGCGGTGATCGGGGCCGATCTTGCCGCGTTGGATATAGCGCGTGCCGCGCTGGCTGAGGGATTGAGCCTGGCGGCGGTGTCGTCTGCGGCGGCGGTCGCCGCCAACTTCACCAAGAATGATCGTATCGCTAACGGTCTCGGCATTCCCACCGATCCCGTCGCATTGGAGGGGACCAAGGAACTACGCGAGCAGCTCGGCATCAACGATTTCCGTTCCGCTATAAATACGTTTAGACATTCGACGGCGGGCTGATTTCAGCCCGGTCTAATCCGCAGCGCCGAGAAAGCGATTTCCAAAAACGCCGTTTCGAACTATGTGCCCCACCCTGGCTGGGTCAGCCTGGGCCAATTGCCGTTGCCAGCGAGAACCTGTGGGCCCTTCCGGTCTTATCCACAACACCGGACACGCGACCGCTATAACGGCTCGCTAGTCGCGGCGGCATCTTGCGATCGCCGTCTCCACATTGCTCTGATGGTTCTGGAAGCGCGCCATGATTGCCTTGAAATCGGCGCTTTGGCTTAGCTCGACGCGAAAATACTCACGCAGTTCAGGCCAGTCGGGGTGGTCGTTATTCTGCTCTTTCAACGACGAGATGCGAATTTCCAGTTGGCGGTATGAACGGCTCTCTTCCCTGAAATTCGCCGTGTCCTCATCGGACCATTCGAAGTTACTAAACCGGGCAAGTCCGTTGGTCGTGTCGATCCGATCGGGATCGTGTGCGAGCAGGTAGTCGACCTTGGCCCGCCTCGCCTCGGCAAGCAGGGTCTGCAAATCCCTGTTCACAGTTGCCAGCGCCTCGAATTCGGGACGTGATTGCACCACGAGATCGCGCAGCTCGCGCTGGAAATCCGTCTTGGCCACTAGATCGGCGGAGGCTGTGGCGCGCACGCAGTCTGCCAAACTTTGGCCCCACGCAGTTCCGCCACCGGCGATCTGCAACGTAATTGCGATGCCAAGCGATGCCACTAGGATTCTGCTGCTCATGACCTCGGCTATTTTGTTCGGCAGGGCTCGCTTCATAGTTTCTCGGTCGCTCGGCTGGAAACGTAGGTATTACTGTTTCCGGTAGGTGATGGTGGCTTGCGGCGTTTCGATATGTCGTATGAAAATTTCCCGATCGTCTTCGTAGAGCCGCAGACTCAAGCCACCACGGCCGCCGGTGTTGGTTACTTCGCAAGCCTCGATCGACTGGCCGTGCATGATCAGTGTCTGATTTCCGACATTTTGATCTTCGAGAATAACCCGCTTGGTGGTGTTGTTGCTGAGCGCGATGTCGCACCACCCTGTAAACGTCGCCGGCGGATGGGCCATGCCGATTGTGAGCATCTGCAGCTGCTTGTCGGGCGGGGCGTTGGGGTTTACCAGCAGGCGGACCGTTAGCGGGAAATAAAAGCGCTCCTCGTTGGGATGGCGTCCGTACAGAACCTTGGTGTTGTTTCCCGGGTCCGCCGCCGGATCGGTAAATATCACATGACCCAGCGGTTCGATGTTCGGCCGGTACTCGTATCCGTCGATCACATAAAGCGTTTCGGTGTCCGGCGACAGGGGTTCGAATGAAATGTCGTGACCCTGTTTTTTGGCCACGATTTTTATCACTCGCTCGACCAGGCTTAGCGCCCATTCGCCAAGATCGCCTCGATAGAACAGCGCGCCGACCGCCGAAGCTCTTTCCGTCTCGTCGCCGATTGCCAGCGCTGCTTCGATGCGCGCCTGGAACTCATCCTGCGACGCATCCGCGTGCGCAGTTGGCGCGGCGGCGAAAACTAAAGCGGTCAGTATGAACAGCGCGGTGCGCATGGTCTTCCTCTTCGCTTGGTCTTGCATAGTGACGGTAGGTTGCCATGGGCGGAACCGCACCGACAGTCTGCTTTAGCCCGAAATGCCAACATTCTAGTCACTTGTGCGTTAACGGAAAGTATTTGGCGGGTGGCGCGTTCTCGCGCTTATTAGCGAGACTTAGTATGAGCCGGACGTTAACTATTGTTGCCGGTAGGTATCACCCGAAGCCGCCCATGTGATATGTGTGAGACACGATGAAAATATCCGCCATCCAGATGAACTCGAGCCGCGACAAGGCGGCCAATTTGGCGCAGGCCCAGGCGTTGGTGGCCCGCTCGGTCGAGGCCGACGCACCGGATATGGTGTCGCTGCCCGAAGTGTTCGCCCATATCGGCGGCAGCGTCGCCGAACGACAAGGGGCGGCGGAAGAACTGCCCGCACCCGGCGAAGACGGCGGCGCGGTGTACGAAACGCTGCGCGGACTGGCGCGCGACAATGGCGTATTCGTGCATGGCGGCAGCTTCATCGAGCGCGCCGGCGACCAGTTTTTTAATACCACTGTCGCCTTCGACCGCGACGGCCGCGAACTGGTCCGCTATCGCAAGGTGCATCTGTTCGATGTGACCACCCCCGACGGCACTTCGTACCGCGAATCCGACACCTTCGGCGCCGGCGATTGCGTCGCCACCTACCAGGCCGACGGCGTCACCGTCGGTTGCTCAATTTGCTACGATCTGCGGTTTGCCGAACTCTATCGCCTGCTCGCCGAGCAGGGCGCCGACGTGATTATGGTGCCGGCGGCGTTCACGCTGCAGACCGGCAAGGACCATTGGGAGGTCTTGTTGCGCGCCCGCGCCATCGAGACCCAGACCTATGTGGTCGCCGCCGCGCAGACCGGCACCTACATGGATGGCAACGACGAGCGCGCGAGTTGGGGGCATTCGATGATCGTCAATCCGTGGGGACACGTCGTCGCCCAGGCCTCAGAAAATACCGGGTTTGCCAGCGCCGCGGTCGACCGCGATTATATCGCCACGGTGCGCGGCCGCATTCCAGTGCGCGACCACCGGGTCTTTTGAGCCGCTACCGGTTCCCGCTATATTGCGGTCGGCTCCGAGCAGGAGCCCAGGGGAGGTGACGATGTCGGTGAAGCAAGAATTAGTCCGAGACCAACAGGTGCTGACCCAGTGGCGGCGCGACCTTCATGCCCATCCGGAAATAGCCTTCGAAGAACACCGCACCTCGTCGATCGTCGCCGAACATCTGGAAAGTTTCGGCATCGAGGTGCATCGCGGTTTGGCCAAGACCGGCGTTGTCGGGCGGCTGAAGGCGGGGACCGGCAATCGGGCTATAGCGCTGCGCGCCGATATGGATGCGTTGCCGTTGGAAGAGCACAACACATTCGACCATCGCTCGGAAGTGTCGGGCATGATGCACGCCTGCGGCCATGACGGCCACACGACAATGCTGCTCGGGGCGGCGAAATATCTGGCCGAAACCAAGGGTTTCGACGGCACCGTCTACTTCATCTTCCAGCCCGCCGAAGAAGGTGAGGGTGGCGGCAAGGTGATGATCGAGGAGGGTTTGTTCGAACAATTCCCCGCCGAGACCGTGTTTGGCCTGCACAATTGGCCGGGCATGCCGGCCGGCCACTTCGGTATCGCCGCCGGCCCGATGATGGCGGCGTTCGACATTTTCGATTTAAAGATCATCGGTAACGGCAGCCACGCGGCGATGCCGCATCAGGGCGTCGATTCTATCGTAACGGCATCGCAAGTGGTGACGGCGCTGCAAACCATCGCCAGCCGCAATACAGATCCGCTCGACGCCGTGGTGGTGTCGATCACCCAAATTCATGCCGGCGACGCCTACAACATCATCCCTGAGTCGGTGCAATTGCGGGGAACGGTGCGCTCGTTCAAGGACGCTGTCGGCGAGAGCGCGGAGCGGGCAATCCGGCGTATCGCCAACGGGATTTGCGAAG
Organism: Alphaproteobacteria bacterium; assembly: GCA_027297685.1. Classification (GTDB taxonomy): domain Bacteria; phylum Pseudomonadota; class Alphaproteobacteria; order UBA6615; family UBA6615; genus JAPUHN01. The sequence goes on from JAPUHN010000244.1 coordinate 8,639, forward strand.
CCGCCGGCGCGACGATGGAGCTCGACTACCAACGGCGTTACCCGTCCACGGTGAACCATGCCGAGGAAACCGAACTGGCTGCCGCCGCCGCTGCCGCGGTAGTTGGCGAGGATAATATCGATCGCCACCCAGTGCCGAGCATGGGCTCAGAAGATTTTGCGTACATGCTGCGTGAACGGCCGGGCTGCTATGTCTGGTTGGGCAACGGCATGGTCGAAGGCGGTTGCATGCTGCACAACCCGGGTTACGATTTCAATGATGAGATCCTGCCCGTCGGCGCTAGTTACTGGGCGACTCTGGTCGAACAGGTTTTGCCCGAGGAACGCTAGCGCCGGGTTAACCGGCGTTAACCATATGGCAAGGCTTGGGCGTCACTCTGCGGCGGTTACTCCGAGCTGCCATGTCGATCTTAGTTCACGCAATTATTGCCGCTTTTTATGGCGTTCTCGCCCTCGCCGCCGCGTTGTTGCTGCCCGAAAAGGTGCCGCAAGCGACCCCGCAATATGCCGCGGCCGCCGGTGCAGCGGTGTTTGTCGTCGGACTGGTATTGCATTTTAGCCTAACCTTGCGGCGGCGCAGTCGCCACGCTGCTTTTCAGCTCGAGGATCTTCGTACGCAGACCCGCCGGCTGGCCGAAGATATTCTGCAAACGCAAACCCAGTCGCTGCATTGGCGCCAAGCGGCCGAACAAATGGGACAGGCCGGCGAACAGCGGGTGTCGCAGGTGATTTCCGAGGTTAAAGTGTTGCAGGGCCTCATCGAATCCTTCGCCGAACAACAAGCGCGCTATGTCGCCGTTGCCAACGGCGGCAGCGTCGCCCAACTGGTTGCGTTGGATGGCGGTAAATCCGCCGAACGGCCGCCGATGCCGCCGCTGCAGGAATCGACACGCGAGGACGAAACGCTCAGCATTTTGCGCGATGCGCTGCGCGCCGACCGGGTCGATGTGTACCTGCAACCGATCGTCAGCCTGCCGCAGCGCAAAACCCGCTTTTACGAGTGCTACACGCGCATCCGCGCCGAGGACGGGACGGTGATCGGCCCCGGCAGTTACATCGGAATCGCCGAGCGCGAGGGAATGGTCAGCGCCATCGACAACCTGCTGTTGTTTCGTTGCGTGCAGTTGATTCGCCGCACCCGCAACCGCGACTACGATGTGTCGTTCTTCTGCAATATTTCCGGCGAGAGCTTGAGCGATACCCAGTTCATCAGCGATTTTGTCGACTTTGTTGCTGATAATCCGGAGTTGGCGCCCAACATCTTTTTCGAGATCGGCCAGTCCGATCTCGATAATGCGCCGCCGGAATCGATCGATAATTTGTCCCGGTTGTCGGATCTCGGCTTCCGCTTCTCGCTCGATCAAGTGACCCATCTAAATCTCAACTTTGCCGGCTTGGCGGCGCGCAGCTTCCGCTACGTCAAGATCGATGCGCGGTTCTTGCTGGATTCGTCCGTTGAAGTTCAAAGCGACATCGCGGTGAGCGACATCAAGCAACAGCTCGACCGTTATGGCTTGAATATGATCGTCGAGAAAATTGAACGGGAAAGCGATCTGGTCGAATTGCTCGACTACGAAGTCGATTTCGGACAGGGCTACTTGTTTGGCGAACCGCGGCTCAGCCGTGTCGATTGACGCCGCCGCCACAACTCTACCCCTAGCCTACCTTTAAAATATCGCGCGAGCATGGCATGAAAGCGCCTGTATTGGCTGTCTTTCAGAAATGTTGTCTGCATGAAAACCGAATTCATAACCGGCTTTGCACCGCTTGCCGCGTCCTACGATGCCTTTGTCGTCGATCTGTGGGGCACGTTACATAACGGCATCGAGCCGTTGCCCGGCGCGCTCGACTGCCTCGAACGGCTGAAAGCGGCGGGGAAATCGGTCGCCCTGTTGTCGAATGCGCCGTTTCGCATCGACGCCGTCGTGACGGTAATCGACAAGATCGGCGTACCGCGCGAGCTCTACGATTGCGTGTTGTCGTCGGGCGAAATGGCGTGGCGCGCTGTGGCCGAGCGAACCGACCCGTGGCATGCCGCGTTGGGCCGCCGCACGGCGTTTATCGGCAGCGACAGGCACCGGTCGATGCTCGACAATCCCTACATCGAGGAGGTCGGCGAGATGGCCGACGCCGACTTTGTCATGTGCACCGGCCCCCGGCAGGCGGCCGATACGATCGAGGACTATGGCAGCGAATTGGCGGAGGCCGCCAGCCGCGAATTGCCGATGATCTGCGCCAATCCCGATCGCGAAGTGATCCGTGGCGACCAGCGTGAAATTTGCGCCGGGGCCATTGCCGAGCATTACGAAACCAGTTTCGGTGGCGATGTGGCGTGGCATGGCAAGCCGTACCGGCCGGTGTTCGATGAAATGATGCGGATGCTGGGCGATCCGCCGCGCGCGCGGGTTCTGATGGTCGGCGACAGCGTCCACACCGATATTGCTGGCGCCAAAATAACGGGTATCGACGCGGCGCTGGTCTGTGGCGGCATTCATGCTTTGGCGCTGGGCATAACCCCCGGCGATGTACCCGAGACGTCGGTGCTCGAGGCGTTCTTAGATGAGCACGGGCAGTCACCCCGTTATGCGGCCGCCCGGTTGCGCTGGGACTAGGGCGGCTACTTGCAATGGCGCTCGAGCGGGCTTCCTAGGATCTTAGCCAAAATGCACCCCCGGCGCTCCGGCCCCGGGAGGGTATATGGATCCAAGGTTACGTCAGACGCTGGATTTATCGCCTGCTGGGAGCTTGACGATGCCCGTGGCCTGACCGAGCTTACCAAGGGTTTTTTCCAAGACAGCCGCACCGGCAAGAACGGGCGGCATGGGATGATCGGGCAGTTCCGCCAGTCCTAAATTGTTGAAAGGGAGTTTTGGTATGTCCGTCGCCGTTACGGGGCTTTATGCCGGAATCCTGGGAATTGTTTTTTTTGTCTTAAGCATGCGCGTGATCAGCAACCGCGTTCGGGCGAAGGTCAATCTTCTCGATGGCGGGGACGACGCGCTAACGAGAGCCATGCGGGTTCATGGCAACTTTACGGAATACGTTCCGTTCGCCTTGTTGCTCATGGCTTTGGCCGAAATTCAAGGTGGTTCGGGATTGTTCATACACGTGTCGGGGACGGTTTTGATCGTATGCCGGTTGTGTCACGCCTACGCCATAACCGCGACGACAGGACAGAATCCATTCCGATTTATCGGTTTTGCAGGGACCTTTTGCGTTATTTTTGCCGCCGGGGGGTACTCCATTTACCGTTTCGCCGCCGCTGCCGTATAATTCCTTACGGATGCCCGACTGGGGGTGTACGTGGCAGCAGCCGCACTAGGGGAAACCGCGGTTCTCCAGGCTGTCGATGGAATAGCCTTAAAAGTAATGGTTGATAATTTTGCTGCCGCATCAGAGGAACAAAAACAGTCGACATTTCTGGCGGCCCTGGCCGTAAGACAGATTGAAGTCGGCATGGCGAGCTTTATGGCGTTGTTGTTCGGAACGGCGCTGACACTATTAAGTGGCGCGGTGGCAAAGAGCACGGCTTATCCAACCTGGCTCGGATGTTTGGGGTTGGCAGCAGGTGTAGGTACTGTCGTGGGCGGACTGTTGACGGCATTTACCGGATTTTCGATGACGGCCATGAATGTGGCGTTGCCGTTTAACCTGATCCTTGTGATCTGGATGGTCGCCATAGGTTTCCTTTTGTGGCGGCGTCCGTGACCCTCGTACTCCGCCGACGTACGCTTCGGGTCGGGAGCTCACTCCGCCGCGTATTCGGGTGCGACTAGGGTGAACAGCTCCTGGGGTTCGGGGATGCCCCGCAGGACATACCGGCCTATGGAGACGATTCGCTTGCGTTCGCGCACGGCCGACCCGGCCATGACAGAGGAGATGATCAGGTCCTGTTCCAGGGGGCGGCACATGGCCTGAATGCGCGCCGCCATGTTGACCGCGGGCCCGATCACCGTGAAGTCGAGACGGTCCTCGGCCCCGATATTGCCGTACATCAAGTCGCCAAGGTGAAGCGCGAGGCTGAAATTGGTGAGAGGCAGGTCCTCCGCTCCGCGACGGTCGTTGATCGTCGCCAAGGTGCCGAATAGTTCATCGGCGGCAGCGATCGCCGAGCAGCAGGCACTGTCGTCGTCGGCAAACTTGAAGATCGCGAGAAGCCCGTCTCCCATGAACTTGAGCACGTCGCCGCCGTGGGTTCCCACGACCCCGACGACGGCGCCGAAATAATCGTTCAGCATGGCAATCATCCGGTCGCCTGGCGTCGTTTCGGCGAGCTTGGTGAAGCCCTGCAAGTCGAAATACCAGATGACCGCGCGGATGGTGTCGAGCGAGCCCCGCTGGATATCCCCCGAAAGCACCCGCTCTCCGGCGTCACGACCGAGATACACGGCAAGAAGATCATGGGCAGTCCGGTAGCTCGACGCTGACTTCAGGGCAAGACACAGTACCGGCAGCAGTTCCTTTATCGCGCCGATGTCGCTATCCGAAAATCCCTTGGGCGCGTCGCTGGTCCAGGACGAGATCATGCCCTCAGGAGGATCGTCCGGGTCGGTGCCTAGACCGAACGTCGCCTGGCCAAAGGACATTGCCGAGGCGAAATAATCGGTCGCGCCCTGGGCACGGAATTCCTCCAGAACGGGGAACCGGGAAGGTTCGTTTCGGTCTATCAGGCGTTCGCGCAGTTCTAACATGCCCTTCTGGAGCATGTAATAGAAGGGGCTTTTGAGCCACCGCTCGTGTGGCTCAGAAACGCGAGCGTATTCCTCTCGGGTGGCGGGACCGCCGTCGCGGTGCCAGTCGAAGCCCACCGCCCCGATCACGGGATGGAGCGCGCGCTGCGCCGCATGCGCCTGCTGAAGGGGTATATCGGCGGCGACAAGCCTCTCACAGAAACCTTGCAGCAAGGCGGTCTGGGTCGCCCCTCTTAGGCCCTCTTTCACTAGCCAAGCAGAGATAGTAGCCATATCGCCAGTTGCCAAGCGCCCGTGTTCGGACCGGTTTGACATGTCCAGGTTCCTCCCCCCCACCAACGCCGGGCCCGGCAGGGTCTTCCTGTTACTGGGCTGTCTGGCCCGCGATGTCTGCCCATTCGCAAAGTTCGTTTCGCGGCTTCAATCCAATTCCAAGGCATTCGGGGCCTTTGCCGGTCCGCCGCCGGATCCCCATCGTGCCGACGCCATTCGCGCTCAGCAGAACGAT
>JAPUHN010000245.1 GCA_027297685.1 Alphaproteobacteria bacterium
TAAGTATATTCGCACGCATAAGGAGAATATTAAATTCAATTAAATCAGCCGTTTGCTAAATTTTGACTTAGTCAATTTCGCGCTCTAATTGTTTAACGTGGCAACGCCCGCCCAAGACCCGGTCCAGCAACGCATCGGCACATTCAAGCGCTCCGATAGTGTTGTCAAAGCTTGGCGGCTGGGTGTTGCTCACAATAGCCGCGATGCGTTGCCGCGACTGTTCAATCGCCGCATCAAAAGCCGGAGGAAATCGTCATCGGAGATCTGCGCGAACGGCGGCATTTCAAACGGCGTGGTCCAGTCAGCCAAAAGCGGGTTGTCATGGGTGGGGTCCTTAGTATGTAGGCTTTCTACTCCGCGCCCCAAAGATCGGAGTTGTCCGCACTCTCTATGATGATTTCGATGATGTTCTTCAGCATTGGAAAGAAGTCCACTCCAATCCGCGCTTCCAGATCATCAATCTTTACCAAGTAGTCCTCCGCCGGCAGCTTGGGATCGGGTAAGCTGAAATTCGGCCGCTGCTCGCCGCTGACAATTCGTGATTCATGAGGCTGCTCGAAGACGTACGCTCTGGCCTGGAAATTATGGCTGTCGTCGAACCAACCGATGACTTTGAAGGTCGCGTCGGGAACACCGAAGCCGCCCATGGTTAGACGCACCACTTCATCGAAGTCCTCGTCCGGGCTCTCCGCATCGGGGTTGTTCTGGTCCCTGTAAATGGCCCCGCTGTAGACCCATACAGCCTCGATATCGAAGCTAGAACTAACAACGATGTCACGGGCCTTGTCTTCCAGATCGCCCCAGGTACCGCCCAGCCGGTTGATGTTTCTGTGCTGGGGCGTGGAATTGCTCATCTTGACACCCCAGTTTGACACATCTGCTCCCCAAGCCCGGTTCTTGGCGTGACGGGCCATGTGGCCTCTATCAACGTGCGTGTCGTTACCGTCGTACTTTGTCCCGCCCCGGGTATAGAGGGGCAGGTCCAAGTCTTCTCGCCATGGCCGATCCAGGGAGGGCTCAGCAAGCATTCGCGCGTGATCGAACTTGGTCCAGCGCTGCGCCACCCAAAGGGGCGACTTCATCTGATCGAAATGAGCGACCACGAAGCCTTCCCGGACGACAACCGAGATTCCCGCCTGCTCGCTATCGAAACCTTCGGGCGTGAAGTTGTGCCGATCATCTGTGAGACGAGGCATGCCAAAGATGAAATGGCCCGAACGTAGAGTCCAGATCGCCCCGGCAACGGCATTGGCCCTGTCTGTTTTTGCGGACTCCCAAGACTCCAGGTCCCGAATGAAGTCTTCTTCACTATCGGTGGCTAGGCTGGCATCGGCAGCCATGGCCTCTGAACCGAAAACAACGAGAGCAACCGCGCATAAGATAATCTTCATGACCGACCCTCCGTCTTCAGTGAACTTGCATTGAAGACGGGATTGCAATTGAGAGTCAATCTCTGAGGGCTATTGGAACAGCAGTGCCGGCATTGTCACGTTAACCGGAGCGTCTCACAGCTTGAAGCTGGGCTTCGACGTCTCGGAAAGGACGGTAAGGCGCTACCGAATTTGCCGCGGAAGACGGCTATCGAGTGCCGTGGCCAGCGGTACTCGCCTGAGCACAGAAACCCTGAGGACCGAGAGCCGGAGCCCGGACCAGCCACGTCACTGGTGAGTACGCCACGGCTATTTCGCATTCGCCAGCTTGCGTCCCAGTATGGGATTCACGTAATTTCCTCCCAATCACACGAGGGAGAGCGACCATGGACACGAGCTATACTGAGATCGTGAAGGTGCTGCAGGACTATTTCGACGGCTTCTATGCGAGCGATGTGGAGAAGCTGAAGGGGGTTTTCCACCCTAACTGCCACCTCATGAGCGCGGCCGACGGGCAATTGGTCGATGACGACATGGATGCAGTCTATACCCGGGTCGCCAGCCGCACTCCACCTGCGGCGGAAAACCAGAAGCGGCTCGACCGCGTGCTCTCGATCGACAAGTCCGGGCCAGAAGCTGCACTCGCCAAGGTGCAGATTGCCATTGGCCCGAGGCTCTACACCGATTATCTGAATATTTTGCAGATCGACGGGCGCTGGCAGATCGTCTCGAAGATTTACACTTATGTGCCGATCGCGGTGGAGACGGCACAGTCGCAAGCGGCCGAATAGCCTAGACCTGTACTGCGGTGTTACGGGAACCTCTGGTTTTCCGTGCCTCGCGGGCGTGGCCGGGCTCGCTCGATGACCTGTGCGGCCTTCTGTTTGGCATGCCAAAGCGGAGGATCGAGCCGCAATGTCTGCTTTAGCCCTGATTAGGTCCGCTTAACCCCCAATAGCAGACGTAAATGGGCAAGGCGCTGTGAGTCCGCTTATGACCCAAACCGGACATTCGGTGACCCTCTAACGCGTTTTATTTCCGCCTATAAATGCCCTTACGATGTGCCAAGAATTAGGAGAGTTCAACCCCCCGACACGGTGGGTCCGATGTTACCGGGTGCCGGCTATTGTACATCTTACGATTGCACGAACATGGCCGCAGGCAATGCTACCAAGGTGCTCGCGATGAGCGGGCGGGCAAGATACGGCGCTCAGTAATACGACTCCCAAAAAACGGAAAATATGTATACAATCGCAGTCAACAAAAAAAACAGCAAAAAAGACGATCCGGGCAGAAAAGCGCAACAAGCGCGCACATTGGGAGGATCTAATGAAACGGGAAATGATCTTTGCCGTCACGGCCATTCTGGTCGGCGGTGCAATCGCGACCGGGCCGGCACTGGCCCAGAGCAATATCGACAAATTGCGAGCCTTTCAGGTTACCGGCACCAGCCTCGACATTCCTATGGTCCCGCAGGACCCGGCTTATATAGCGCAGCTTCGCAAGAACCTCGAGAGCGTCAAACTACCGCCGGGCTTCAAGATCGACGTGTTCGCCCTCGTGCCCGACGCGCGGCATATGGCGGTCAGCAAGAGCATCGGCGTGGTCTTCACCGGCACCCGCAAGAGTCTGGCGTGGTCCGTCACCGACCGCGACAGGGACCGCATCGCCGACGAAGTGAAGGTCCTCGCGCCGAGCATCAAGATGACGGTTCCGAACGGGATGTGCATCACGAATGACGGCATTCTCTATGTCGCCGAGCACAACCGCATCCTCATCCTGCCGGCGGCCGAGTTCTTCTATGAGACCCCGGACGTCGCGATCGACGGTATCATCGAGCCGCTGGTTCCGGTCGAGGAGGAATCCTTCAACCACGGCGCCCGCACTTGCTCGATCGGGCCCGACAACAAACTCTACGTTACCCTCGGCCAGCCCTTCAACGTGCCGAGCAAGGAGAAGCAAGCGAAGTATAAAGCTTATGGCCATGGCGGCATCATCCGCATGAACCGCGACGGCACCGGCCGCGAGATCTATGTCGACGGAGTCCGCAATTCGGTTGGCCACGCCTGGAACCCGGCGAACGGCGAACTCTGGTTCACCGACAACCAGGTCGACGGTATGGGCGACGACATTCCGCCGGGCGAACTGAACCGCGTGACCGCCATGGGCCAGAACTTCGGCTTCCCCTGGTATGGCGGCGGCGATACCCGCACCACGCTGTACGCCGACGAGGACCCGCCGGCCGACGCCATCTTCCCCGAGGTCAACATGGTCGCGCACGCGGCGGATCTCGGTATGATGTTCTACACCGGCAAGCAGTTCCCGGCGAAGTACCGGGGCGGTATCTTCAGCGCCCAGCACGGCTCGTGGAATCGCACGACGCCGGTCGGCGCCCGCGTCATGTTCACCTCTCTGAACGAGGAGGGCGGCGCGATGGAGACAGTGCCGTTCGCCCATGGCTGGCTGGTTGACGAGACCGGCGAGTATCTGGGCCGTCCAGTGGACGTCGTGCAGTATATCGATGGTTCCATCCTGGTCTCCGACGACCTGGCCGGCGCCATCTACCGGATCTCCTACAGTGGTTTATGAGTTCCGTATCCCCGCCACCAGACCGGCGGCGGGGATATTTTTTATATTGCATTACCAGGACGAAGAATTTCGCGATGAGGATATTAACCAGCTTCGCGCTGCTGGTGTCGTTTTGCCTTGCGCCGGCCACCATACAGGCCCAGGAGCTGGAATTTCCAGCGGTCGCCAAGCCCTGCATAACCTGCCATGGCCGCGACGGCCGCGGCCGGTCGCCGGGCTTCCCCAATCTTTGCGGCCAGAAATCGATCTACGTGATGCAGCAGCTCACCATGTTCCGGGACAAGA
>JAPUHN010000246.1 GCA_027297685.1 Alphaproteobacteria bacterium
CGGCCGAGCAGCATCAGCGAGCCCGACAACATGACAACACCGAACATGGCGATGTGCTTCGCGCCGATCTTGTCCGACAGGCTGCCCCAAAACAGCCCACCGGCTGCGGCCCCGATGGTGAGGGCCGTATAGGCCAATGAAATTGCCGCCCGGCTCCAGCCGAACTCTTGCTCGAACGGTTTGACGAGCACCGGCACGGTGACGTTTGTACCGAAGGCGAGCGCTAAAACTAGGGTGACGACGGCAATGATAACCCAGCCATAGGGCTGTTCTTCGAACTGCTCGGCGCCGTTAACGGTGCGGTCGTTCATGAATCATCTCACTCCCCGAAACTCACAGATTAGCAGAAACGGCGAAGCTTGTTACGGCGGAAATCGCCGCCGCCAGGTTTTCGTCCTCGGTGTGGCCGGACTTTTTGCGCGGTTTGAACGAATGGTCGCCGTCGGGCAGCCAGACGAACTCGATGCGTTCGTCCAAATCGTAGTGCGCCACCTCGGACTGAGCGCCCAGCGCGTCGCGCTCGCCCTGGACGATCAGAAGGGGTACGGGAAACGCCCGCAGATGTTCGGTGCGCAATTGGCCCGGCTTGCCGGCCGGGTGGAAGGGATAGCCGAGGCAGACGACGCCGGAAATGCCAAGCGCTGCACCGTCGCTGGCGGCGAGTTCGCTGGCGATGCGCCCGCCCATCGACTTGCCGCCGACGATCAGCCGGTCGACCGGCGCCAGTTGGGTCACCACCCGGCGCCATCTCTCCAGCAACACCGGCTTGCGGTCGGGGCCGCGCCGCCTGCCGTCTTGCCGGCGTTTGGCCATGTAGGGAAACTCGAACCGCACCACCCGCAGATCGGCTGCTGCCAAGCCGGAGGCTATCGCCTCCATGAACGGCGAATCCATCATCGCGCCGGCGCCGTGCGCCAAAATCACGGTCGCCGCGGCGCGCTCGGGACCGTCGATTAGCCAATCGTCTGTCATCACCCGACCACCATAAGTTTGCCGCCACCGACTTGCACGCGCTTATCGTCACAGCCTAAGTTGCCGCGGATTTTGGATCAGGGGGACTAGATGGCGGCCAATTCGGAACTCATAGCGCTCAGCGCCCGCGAGGCGGTGCGGCTGTTGCGGGCCGGCGATGTCTCGCCGGTCGAGATGGTCGACGCCGCCGCGGAGCGTATTGCCGCCGTTGACGCTGCCGTAAACGCGATGCCGATTCTGTGCCTCGACCAGGCGCGCGAACAGGCCAAATCGCTGATCACGCCCGACGATCCGGGACCGGGATGGCTGGCGGGCCTGCCGGTCGCGGTCAAGGATTTGAACGAAGTCGCCGGCGTGCGCACGACTTACGGCTCCCCGGTATTCGCCGATAATGTCCCTGACCAGGACGAAATTTCGGTCGGACATCTGCGGCGCAGCGGTGCAATCTTCCTGGGTAAATCTAACACGCCTGAATTTGGCGCCGGCGCCAACACCTTCAACGAGGTGTTCGGCAAGACCCTTAACCCGTGGAACTCGGCGCTGACCTGTGGCGGCTCGTCGGGCGGCTCGGCGGTAGCCTTGGCGACCGGTATGGCCTGGCTGGCGACCGGCTCCGATCTTGGCGGATCGTTGCGCACGCCGGCGAGCTTTTGTTCCATCGTCGGCCTGCGGCCGAGCCCCGGCCGTGTCGCCCACGGACCTGGCCGCAACCCGTTTCAGTTGCTGGCGGTCGATGGCCCGATGGGGCGTTCGGTGGGCGATGTGGCGCTGATGCTCGATGCCGAAGTTGGCCGCCACCCGCGCGATCCGATTTCCCTGGAGACGCCGGCGACCTCGTTTCAGGCCGCCGTCGACGCACCGCGGGCGCCGGTGCGTATCGGCTTTACCCGCGATCTGGGGATCGGCCCGGTCGATCGCGAGATTGCCGACATCTGCGCCGCCGCGGCGGCCCGGTTCGCCGACGCCGGCACCATCGTCGAGGAAGCAGCGCCCGATTGCCACGATATTATCGATATATTTCAGGTGCTGCGCGCGGCGCTGTTCGTCGGCGTGCGCGCGCCGCTGCTGGAGCAGTATCGCGACCTGCTCAAGCCCGAGATGGTATGGAATATCGAAAAGGGCATGGCGCAGTCGACCGGCGACGTGGGTAAGGCGTGGGTCGCTCAGGGCGCGCTTTATCAGCGCTTGATGGCCTGGTTCGAGGACTACGATTTACTGGCGTTGCCGACGGCGATCGTAGCGCCGTTCGACGTTAATAGGCGCTACCTCGACCGGCTTGGCGACCATGTCTTCGACAACTATATCGATTGGGTCTACCTGGCTTACACGGCGACCCTTACATCGTCGCCAGCGATATCGGTGCCGTGCGGCTTTACCGCCAGCGGGTTGCCGGTCGGACTGCAGCTCATCGGCAAGCCGCGTGGCGAAGCCGAGCTGCTGTCGTTTGCAGCGACGCTCGAAGAGATACTGGCCTTGGGCAAGCTGACGCCGATGGATCCGCGTCCCGGCGAGGTCTCCGAATCAAACTAGTATTGTGCGGTGCACTACCGATTTTATCGCTGTATTTAGAAATAGAATCTTAAAAAAAAAGTAAAAATTGTTATATTACAATAGCTTATAAACCATTGACCAAAACCGATCCGCCTCGATATGCTGCGGCGCAGCAATATACGTTGCACAACAGCATTGGGGTTTTAAATGTCTGTCGAAACTTCCGAAACTGGCGCCACGCCGTCTGAACAGCCGGTCGTGGACCCAATTGCCGAGCTCAGCGGTTACTTTTTTGAAGATCTGGAAATTGGCATGACTGCTGCTTACGCGCGCACTATTGGGCCTGCCGATTTGGTCATGTTCGCCGGTATTTCGGGTGACACCAACCCGATGCACCTCAACGAAGAATATGCCGCGGCGACAATGTTCGAGGGCACCATCGCCCACGGCTTTCTTTGTTCGAGCTTTATTTCCGCCGTAATCGGCACCCGATTGCCCGGGCCTGGCTGCATCTATGTGGGCCAGTCGCTGAAGTTCAAGGCGCCGGTACGGCCTGGCGATACGGTGACGGCGCGCGCAAAGATCATCGAGCTCGATTCCGGCCGCAACCGCGCCAAGTTGCGCACTACCTGCACGGTCGGCACTACGGTGGTCATCGACGGAGAAGCCGATGTCCTCGTTCCCAACAGGGCCCAAGCGGCGGAATAAGCTTTTCGTCCAAGCGGGCCCAGCACTTGATATCACCGGTGGCGGCAGGTAAATCCCGCGGTCATGCGCCTATTCCGCCACATTTCGAGCGTTCCCGCCGATGCGTACGGCGCGGTCGTTGCGATTGGCAACTTCGATGGTCTGCACCGCGGGCATCAGGTGGTCATCGCGGCCGCGCGCGCGCGGGCCGATGCCGAGGGGCGGGCGCTCGCGCTGTTGACGTTCAGGCCCCATCCGCGCCGGTTTTTCCGGCCAGACGAAGAACCCTTCCGGTTGACGCCGTTCCGGGCAAAGGTGCGCGCCATCGGGGCGCTGGGTGTCGACATCCTGTTCGTGTTGCGCTTCGATGCGAAGATGGCCAGCGTTACCGCCGAAGCGTTCGTCGAGAAGATCTTGCACCAGGGGATCGGCGTTTCACACGTGGTTGTCGGCCATGATTTCGCGTTCGGCAATCAGCGCCGCGGCAACGCCGAATTCCTGCGTTCCAAAGGCAGCGAACTTGGCTTCGACGTAACCATTGTCGAGCCGGCCAAGGATGCCGACAACAAAATATATTCGTCGTCGGTGATCCGCCATTATTTGCGTGACGGCCAGCCGCAGCGAGCGGCCGAATTGCTCGGCCGGTTATGGGAGATCGAAGGGCGCGTTCTGCCGGGCGACCAGCGGGGCCAGACGATCGGGTTTCCCACTGCCAACATCGACCCGGGCGAATACGTGCAGCAGGCGCGTGGCGTCTATGCGGTTCGCGTTGGTGTCGCCACCGGCGGCAAGACGCAATGGTACGATGGGGTCGCCAACCACGGCGTTCGCCCGACGGTCGACGGCAGCCGACTATTGCTGGAGGCTCATTTGTTCGATTTCGCTGGCGATTTGTACGGCAAGTACTTACGCGTTGCCTTCGTCGAGTATTTGCGGGGGGAGCGGAAATTCGACAGTTTGGAGGCATTGAAGCGGCAAATAACCGCCGATAGCCAGCTAGCGCGCGATAAACTCGCCATCTATGCGGCAAAATCCGGCGAGTCGACCGCTTTTTAGATAATATTTGCGAACATGCGGCGGGATCCTGATGGTTGCCCGCTATCGTTGAGGGCACTATAAGCCAGCCCGATTGGCGTCGGCGCGTTGGACCGGCGCCCGATCGAAGGATCCCCGTATGGCAACCGATTATAAAGATACGGTTTTTCTACCGTCGACCGAATTTCCAATGCGCGCCGGCTTGCCGAAAAAAGAGCCGGAGTTGCTCGCCCGTTGGTCGTCGATGGATCTATTCGCCAAACAGCGCGAACATTCGCGCGGCCGCGACAAGTTCATCCTCCACGATGGTCCGCCCTACGCCAATGGCAATCTGCATATTGGGCACGCGCTGAACAAGATCTTGAAAGATGTCATCAACCGCTCGCAGCAGATGATGGGCAAGGACGCCAACTATGTGCCGGGCTGGGACTGCCATGGCCTGCCGATCGAATGGAAGGTCGAGGAAGAATACCGCGCCGGCGGCCGCAATAAGGACGACGTGCCAATTCTCGAGTTTCGCCAGGAATGCCGCGACTTCGCGCAGCGCTGGGTCGAGGTGCAGTCGCAGGAGTTTCAGCGACTTGGCGTGATCGGCGATTGGGCAAATCCCTACACGACGATGACCCACCACGCCGAAGCGCAAATCGCCCGCGAGATCGGTAAGTTCGCCATGAATGGTGGGCTCTATCGAGGCGCCCGCCCGGTGCTGTGGTCGGTGGTCGAGCGTACCGCACTGGCCGACGCCGAGGTCGAATATGAAGACTATAAATCGCCGACGATTTATGTCCGGTTTCCCGTGGTCGCGGCAAAACTGCCGGCGCTCGAAGGTGCGGGGGTCATGATCTGGACGACGACGCCGTGGACCATTCCCGGCAACCGCGCCATCGCCTTCGGCGAGAACGTCGACTATGTCGTTTTCGATGTAACGGAAGTCGCCGAAGACGCCGTTGCAAAGGTTGGCGACCGGCTGGTTGCCGCTGCCGAGCTGCTGGAGACATTTCGCAGCGACTGCGGTCTCGAAGGCATCGTCGAAGTCGCTCGGGTTAAGGGATCGGCGCTCGCTGGAACGGTTTGCGCTCACCCGCTGCGCGGCCAGGATTTCGATTTCGACGTTCCCTTGCACGCGGGTGATTTCGTCACCACCGAGCAAGGCACCGGCTTCGTTCATATTGCGCCAAGCCATGGTGAGGACGACTACCGGCTGGGCCTCTCCCATGGTCTGCCGGTGCCCGACATGGTCGACGAGGATGGCAGTTACTTCGATCATGTGCCGCTGTTTGCTGGCATGTTGGTACTGACCGACGACGGCAAGGACGGTAACGCAAACGGTGGGGTCATAAAGGCGCTGATCGGCGCCGGCCAGTTGCTGGCAAAAGGAAGCCTGCGCCATTCCTATCCCCATTCATGGCGCTCGAAGGCGCCGCTGATTTTCCGCAATACCGCGCAATGGTTCATCTCGATGGATGCCAACGATCTACGCAACAAAGCGTTGACCGCGATTGACGACACACGGTTTGTGCCGCGCGCTGGCAAGACCCGTTTGCGCTCGATGATCGAGAGCCGGCCGGACTGGTGCATTTCCCGCCAGCGCGCCTGGGGGGTGCCGATCCCGGTATTCGTGGAGAAAAAAACCGGAGAGGTTTTGCGCGACCAGGCAGTGTTCGACCGGATCGCCGATATCTTCGAGGAGGAAGGCGGCGACGCCTGGTTTTCCAGCCCGTCGTCGCGGTTTCTCGGTGACGGCTACGATGCGGAAGCCTATGAGCAGGTCTCCGATATTGTTGAGGTGTGGTTCGAATCCGGGTCGACCCACAGTTTCGTTCTTGAGGATCGGCCCGAGCTGCAATGGCCGGCCTCGCTCTACCTCGAAGGGTCGGACCAGCACCGCGGCTGGTTTCATTCCTCGCTTTTAGAATCGTCCGGCACGCGCGGGCGCGCACCCTACGATGCAGTGCTGACCCATGGGTTCGTCATGGCCGAGGACGGCCGCAAGATGTCGAAGTCGCTGGGCAATATTGTCGCTCCGCAAGAGGTCATCGATAAATACGGTGCCGATATTCTACGCATTTGGGTGGTTAGTTCGGACTATTCCGAAGATTTGCGCATCGGCCCTGAAATTTTGAAGCATCAGGCCGATCTGTACCGCCGTATTCGCAACACGTTGCGGTTTCTGCTCGGCAACTTGGCCGGATTTGACGATGCCGAGCGTGTTGCCGTGGCCGAGATGCCCGAACTCGAAAGATGGGTGCTGCACCGGATTTGGGAACTCGACAGCCTTGTGCGTCAGTGCGTCGACGACTTCGAGTTCCACACTTTGTGGACCGCATTGCACAATTTTTGCGCCGTCGAGTTGTCGGCGTTCTACTTCGATGTCCGCAAGGACGGTTTGTATTGCGATCCGACCGACTCGCTGTCGCGTCGGGCCTGCCGCACGGTGCTCGACACGTTATTCGACCATTTGACCGCTTGGTTGGCGCCGATTCTGTGTTTTACCGCCGAGGAAGCATGGTTATCGCGAAGCGGCGGCGACAGCGATGCCAGTGTGCATTTGCGAACCTTCCCCGCGGTCGACGCGAACTGGCGCGACGATGCGTTGGCTGCGAAGTGGCAAAAGATCCGCCGTCTACGCCGGGTCGTTACCGGCGCATTGGAGATCGAACGGGCGGAAAAACGTATCGGATCGAGCCTGCAGGCGGCGCCCGACGTTTATGCCGACGACGACACCGTCACGGCCATGGCTGGTGTAAATTTGGCCGAAATTTCGATCACGTCGGCGGCGTCGTTGATTGCCGGCGCGCCGCCGGCCGACGCCTTTACCCTCGACGATGTGCCCGGCATAGGGGTTGTGCCGAAACTGGCCTTGGGAGAAAAATGTTCGCGTTGCTGGCAGTATCTTCCCGACGTGGGAACGCATGTCCACGCCGAGATTTGCAGCCGCTGTGCGGCAGCTTTAGAAAAACTGCCCGACGCAGCCGAATAGCGGATAGGATAGATTGATGCAGCGCTGGGCGCTCATATTCATCGTCGTGGTCGCCGTACTCGACCAGATTTCCAAGCAGATCTTGATCCGTATCGTGTTCGAGCCGCCACGGGTGATCGAGGTTATGCCGTTTTTCAACCTGGTGTCGGTGCGCAACACCGGCATCAGCTTCGGGCTGTTCGGCGCCGATTCTCAACTGGGGCGCTGGGTGCTGGTTGCGGTCGCCGTAGTCATCATGATTGCTCTCTTGGTGTGGCTGATGCGCGCCGGCAGCACCTACATCACCGTCGCGCTGGTAATGGTTATCGGTGGGGCTGCGAGTAACGTGATCGACCGCGCCATTTCCGGCGCAGTAATCGATTTCCTCGACTTTCATGCGTACGGCATACATTGGCCAGCGTTCAATTTTGCCGATAGCTTGATCGTTTTAGGTACCGCCATGTTATTGTATGATGGCTTGTTTGGTCCGTCGCGGGCGTTAAGATAGGACCAATGGTCAATTCGAACTATTGAACGGAGCAGGTCGTCATGGGACGTGCTGTCCAATCTTGCCGGTTTGTGAAGCGTAGCGCGGATAGCCGTTTGCCAAGGCTGCGCTGTCCGCGGCCGGTGCTGCTGATGTTTGGCGCGGCGTTAATCTTGTCTTCGTGCGGGGATACGGCGAAGCGTGCGCTCGGTCTTGAGCGGACATCGCCCGACGAATTTTCGGTCGTTAAACGCGCACCGTTGTCGCAGCCTCCCGATCTAAAACTGCGCCCGCCACGGCCTGGCGCCGAGCGGCCCGGCATCGCTACGCCAAGAAAACAAGCGGAAGAGGCGATCTTCCGCCGCGAAGCATCGAAGACGACTGGTTCGGCGCGCCGCAATGAGGGGCCGTCTACGACCGCAGCGCCGCAGGAAGCCGTGAGCCAGCGATCGGCCGGCGAGTCGGCGTTTTTGACGCGCGCTGGGGCGGATAATATCGAACCCGACATTCGCAGCAAAGTCGATCGCGAGAACTCGATATTGGCCGACGCTGATATAAATTTCGTGCAGAAGCTGCTGGACTTCAAACCGGATATAGACGAAGTGGTCGATGCGCCGGCCGAATCCCGGCGGTTGCGGCAAAATCAGGCGCTAGGCCGCCCGGCGAACGAAGGCGAAACGCCGATAATCGATCGTAAATCTGACTCGCTCTTTAAAATATTCTGATTCCCGACTTGGGCTCTTTGGAGGCAATCTCGCGGCAATGTGAGCGAACGCGTTTGATTTCGCGTTGCGCCGGCACGTGAAACCGCCATATGTGGGCAACTAGAACAGTGTCTGACCAGATTGAATCAATTCTGTTGGCGATCGCCAACCCGAAAGGGCGGGCGGCTATGCGCCAATTCCAGCGGGCTTCGGCTCGACCATAGCGTAAGCTATGCTTTTCACCGAAGCCCCCGGAGCGCCCTGCGGTCTTGACACACATCCGCTCCGCCAGAATGGTTTAATCTGGTTGGATACTGCTCTAGAACAGGGAGACGATAGTGCGAATTCGTAGCGAAACGACTTGGCGCAGGCGTATTGGGCCGACGGTCGGCGGCAGCCTGGCCGCGGTTTTTCTGTTTGCTGGTATCGCCGCACAACCTGCCGATGCGCAAATATTCAACCCGGCCACGTTCACCCTAGATAACGGGTTACAGATCGTTGTCATCGAAAACCACCGCGCGCCGGTGGTTACCCACATGGTTTGGTACAATGTGGGCGCCGCCGACGAACCGCCGGGTAAATCGGGTGTGGCCCACTTTCTCGAACACTTAATGTTCAAGGGGACGAAGAAACGCGCGCCCGGTGAGTTCTCCAAAATAATCGCACGCAACGGCGGCCGCGAAAATGCGTTTACCAGCCAAGATTACACAGGCTATTTCCAGACCATAGCCGCAGATCGGCTGGCCTTGATGATGGAACTCGAAGCTGACCGTATGACCGGTCTGGTTTTGACCGACGAAATTATTAAACCCGAGCGCCAGGTGGTAATCGAAGAGCGCCGTTCGCGCACCGAAAGCAGCCCACGGGCGCTGTTGAGCGAACAAGTGAGGGCGGCGACCTTCAGCAACCATCCATACCGTCTGCCGATCATCGGTTGGGAGCACGAGATTAACGCCTTGACGCGCAAAGAAATTACCGATTTTTACGAGACTTGGTACGCTCCCAACAACGCGGTCCTGGTGGTGTCGGGCGACGTGACCCCCGAGCTAGTCCGCGCCCTGGCCGAGACCCATTATGGTCCGATCCCGGCGAAGCAATTGCCGCCGCGTGTTCGGCCCACCGAGCCGCCCCAACACGCGCCGCGCGAGGTCGTGCTGCGCGACGCGCGCGTCAACCAGCCCTCGTGGTCGCGCCGCTGGCTGGCGCCAAGCTATGTCGCGGGCGCCAAACAGCACGCCTACGCGCTGGAAGTTTTGGCGCAAGTTATCGGCGGCGGCTCGTCCAGCCGGCTCTATTCATCGCTGGTCATCGACCAGGCATTGGCGGTGTCTGCCGGCGCCTGGTATTCACCCGATCACCTCGACAGGACCACCTTCGGCGTGGCGTTCAGCCCGCGGCCGGGCGTCGATGTCGACGAACTCGCCGGCGCATTGCAGGAGCAGGTGGAGCGGTTCTTAAAAGACGGCGCGACCGAAGAGGAAGTTGCAAGAGCGAAGCAGCGGCTGGTCGATAGTGCGGTGTTCGCCCGCGACAGCTTGAGTGGCCCGGCGCGAATATTCGGTTCGGCGCTGACCACCGGGCAGACGGTCGAGGATGTCGAGCAGTGGCCGGCCCGCATTTCTGCGGTAACGGTCGAACAAGTGAACGCCGCGGCGCGCGCCGTATTGCGCCCCGAGACTTCGACCACCGGGATCTTGTTACCGCTAGGCGAAAAAGGAAAGTCTTAGAATGACCGCACGCGCACGAAGCATTGCGGGCCTCGCTGTATTGGCGATTGGCGCTCTGTTTTTCACAATCGCAACGCCGGCACGCGCCGTCGAGATCCAGCGGGTCGTCAGTCCCGGCGGTGTCGAGGCGTGGCTGGTGGAAGACCACACGCTGCCGATCATCGCGCTGTCGTTCAACTTGACTGGCGGTGCGGCCACCGATCCTGCAGGTAAGGAGGGTTTGGCCAATATGGTCTCGGGCCTGCTCGACGAGGGAGCCGGTAACCTTGACTCCCAGGCGTTTCGTCGGCGGCTGGAAGACCGCTCGATATCGCTGAGTTTCAGCGCCTCGCAAGATAGATTTTCGGGCAGTTTGAAGACCTTGACGCGGAACCGGGACGAAGCGTTCAACCTGTTTCGCATGGCTATGGCGGAACCCCGTTTCGATGATGTCGCTGTCGAGCGTATCCGAGCGCAAATATTAGCCGGTATCGCCAGTAGCAAGAACGACCCCGGTGATATTGCGCGCCGCACTTTTTGGGCTTCGAATTTCCCCGATCACCCTTATGGGCGGCGTTCGCGCGGTGAACCCGACAGCGTCCGCGCGATCACCAAGACCGATCTGATAACCTTTGTGCACCGCAGGATTGCGCGCGGAGATATGGTGATTGGGATCGCCGGCGATATCAGTGCCGCTGAGCTCGCGCCGTTGCTCGATTCGACCTTCGGCGAGCTGCCGGAACGCGCCGAAGCGTTCACCATCGTGCCGGTAATTCCAGCGGCACTTGGCGAGGTTATTGTGGTCGATCAGGACGTGCCGCAGAGCACGATCGTTTTCGGGCATCGTGGACTGCCGCGTGACGATCCCGACTATTACGCCGCCTATGTGCTGAACCACGTGCTCGGCGGTGGCAGTTTCACGTCGCGCTTATACCAAGAGGTGCGCGAGAAACGCGGCTTGGCCTATTCGGTCTACAGCTACCTGCTGCCGCTCGATCATACCGCGCTATGGCTCGGCGGCGCCGCCACGGAGAACAGCGCGGTTGGACAATCCATCGAGGTCATCCAGGCCGAATGGGCGCGCATGCGCGACGCCGCGATCACGCAAGAACAACTGGAAGCGGCGCGCGATAATATCACCGGTTCATTCGCCCTGCGCTTCAACAGTACCGCGGCAATCGCAGGCTTGCTGGTCGCCATACAGCGCCAGGATCTGGGCATCGAATACATCAACGAACGCAACAAGTTCTTCGAAGCGGTGACCCTCGACGATGTGCGCCGGATCGCCAAAAAACTGCTCGATCCGAAAGCTTTAACCATTGTCGTCGTCGGTAAGCCGGAAGGCATCGAGCCTACAAAACGCCCCGACTCGGGCTAGGGCTAAGGTACGCCTATCCGTCCGACGAACACCGCGAAGTCCATTTTTACATTCGAATGTGAACGTGATGGGCGGTCACGGCGAGATTTGGTATCAGACCAGACAAAGCTACCGGTGTAAAAGTTGCGGTAGCGAGCCTCTACATTGAAGCCCGCCATTAATGGCTGCTTGCTACGGCGACGAGCCGTTGACTATAGCCATCCGAGAGAATCACGAAGCGATCGCCCTGCAGAACGCCGTTCCGCAGGGCCTTGCCTCTTGCATTTTCTCGACAGACGTTCGCGAAACCGAAACCTTCCTTTCGGCGGTTGGCTCCGACTGTGGCATCGCCAACGTCACTATCGGCCCTTCTGGAGCAGAGATCGGCGGCGCCTTCGGGGGCGGGAAGGAAACCGGCGGTGGCCGTGAATCGGGCTCCGACGCCTGGAAAGGTTACATGCGACGGCAGACCAATACGGTGAACTATTCGCGCGAGTTACCACTCGCCCAGGGTATTGAATTCAACATTTGAGACGCGCCATGAGTGAGAAAATCAATCGCATCGCGGTACTGGGTCTGGGCAGGGTCGGATCCTTGGCGGCGACGCTGTTGCATGAGACGGGTTTCGACGTCGTCGGCTTCGACGTGCGCCAGCTGCGCCGAAAACTGCCTTTCAAGGTGGAAAAGAAATCCGCCGCCACGAAGAGCGAGGCCCTGAAGACATGCAAAGGATTCGATGCCGTTTTGTCTTGTCTGCCCTATCACCTGAACGTCGGTGTCGCCAAAGCGGCGCACCAGCTTGGCCTCCACTATTTCGATCTGACCGAGGACGTGCCCACTACCAAGGCAATCCAGGAAATGAGCAAGACATCGACAGGTGTGATGGCGCCGCAATGCGGCCTGGCGCCGGGTCTTGTCGGCATCATCGGCGCCCATCTGGCAGAGCAGTTCGAGGAGGTGCGCTCGATCAAACTCAGGGTTGGCGCTCTGCCGCAGCACCCGACTGGTCTGCTGGGCTACGCCTTCAACTGGTCGCCCGAGGGCGTGGTCAACGAATACCTCAACGATTGCGAGGTTATCGAAGAGGGCCAGCACAAATGGGTCTCGCCGATGGAATGGGTCGAGAAGATCTACGTCGGCGGCAACCGTCTCGAGGCGTTCACCACCTCGGGCGGCCTGGGCACCATGTGCGAGACCTATCTGGGCCGCGTCGAGAACCTCGATTATAAGTCGATGCGCTATCCGGGGCATGTCGAGCTGATGAACTTCTTTTTCCACGAGATCTTGATGCGCGAACAGCGCGAGCTCGCTGGCGAGATACTGACCCACGCGAAACCACCGGTCGACGACGATGTGGTGCATATTCACGTCTCGGCGGAAGGCATCATCGACGACCGGCTGATGCGCCAAGAGTACGTTCGCTCCTATTATCCGCTCGAGATCGCAGGCCGCGTCTGGCGCGCCATTGCGTGGACCACGTCGGCCTCGGTTGCCGCCGTCATCGAGATGGTCAGCCGCGGCGACCTGCCGGTAAAGGGGTTCATCAAGCAGGAGCTCATCCCGCTCGAGCTGTTCCTGGCGACCCGCAACGGCGGTCTATATGAGGCTCCGCGCGGGGCCGGTGCCGGCTAGGAACGACGGCGCACCACGACTTCGGGGCCATCGGCAGGCCGACGGACGTCGAGCCTGCCAAGCGACCAAACGCCGGCTAAATCGGGGTTTAACTGGCTGGCTAATTCAACGTTAGCGTCTGCGTCAATGTCCGCTTTTCGGGTGCTTTGGTCCGCTATGCTCCCACTAGCGGACGAAAACCGCGATCGGCGATTACGTCCGTTCTTGACCCAAAGATGCCATTTGACCAGCCTGAACTCCTAGGGCGGGGTTCGGTCAATCGCGGACATACCTACCCGGTCATCGGCCTGACGGACTATGGCTAACTTGATCGGAAGCGAACGAGACACCAGACCCTGTCGGCACGCAGTGCGCGAGCAGCTGCGCGTTCCCGTTTGGTTCGTGTGGCTAGGAAGTACAAGCCCTGTGTGCCACGATGGGGCGTGTTTAACCGGAGGCACGCTATGGACCGGCTCAAAGTCATTGCGAAGCACGTTGCGGAGGATACGGAGACAGTTTCGTCGGCCTATGTGCCACCCCTCCAACGCACCGAAGGGCAGCCACCACCCATCGCTGCGAACGGAGGATTATCCTACATGTCGTTCGATCGGGACGGGGATGCAGGAACTGCTGCGGCGACGGAGGCGGCGCTCATCCAGATTGCCGAGGGGGAGGGGC
>JAPUHN010000247.1 GCA_027297685.1 Alphaproteobacteria bacterium
GCTCCCTGCCATCGGCGACCCCCAAACTGGCGGTCTTACTCTCCGATCCGGAACGTCGAGTCCGCCGCGCCGCCCTAAAAGCG
Source organism: Alphaproteobacteria bacterium (assembly GCA_027297685.1). GTDB lineage: Bacteria > Pseudomonadota > Alphaproteobacteria > UBA6615 > UBA6615 > JAPUHN01. Next base: position 84 of record JAPUHN010000247.1, read on the forward strand.
CTAGGCCGGATCGGACCCGAAGCGAGGGCTGCACTCCCGGCTATATTGGCAACAACGAGAGACCAATCTGCTTACGTGCGGCAGGCTGCTGTCCTGACCCTGGGAGACTTGGATCAACTCAATGAAAACGTCTTGGCGTCGCTGCGGCGCGCGCTCCGAGACGAAGACTGGAGAGTGCGGTTAAATGCTGTCAAATCGCTAGCGATCCTTGATGCCGCCGCGACGGCAGAATTTGCCGTGCCCGTTCTCGTGGCAGTGCTTGAGAGGGAAACAGGCGCCGATCAACGAGGGAAAAATCAATTCCAAAAGCAAATAGAACAGCACAGAGACATCAGGCTTCGATCAGATGCCATTTCATATACTCAATGGTTCGGTGCCGACGCGGCGGCGGCTGTTCCTCCTCTTACCGCGATCCTTCGAACTGACGATTTCTTCCAGGTAGGGCGGGCGGCAAACGTACTCACAAGCATTGGATCTCCTGCAAGATCTGCTATTCCGAATCTGTTGAGCGTCGCGTTAGAGAAACCGCGCGACCGCAGTTTCATCATAGGGAGCAGCTATTTTGGTAAGCCGGAATACGCGCAAGGAGAAGCAGCGCGAGCGCTTGTCGATCTTGCCAAAAACGGCGCGGCCATTGTTGATTTGTTGGTCCCAAGATTACGAAGTTCCGACCCGACAATTAGAGGAAATGCAGCTAATCTGATAAGCAGGATCGGCATTTCCCATGCCGCGGCAATTCCGATCTTGATTGATATGGCGGCGAACGATGCAGATTTTACCGTGCGCATCGATGCCGTCGATGCGCTGGGCGCGATGGGCGCCGACGCGCTGGACTCCGTACCTTTATTGATTGCGATCCTGGAAGACAGTCGCATTGCACAGCCAGTCGGCATACGCCGTTACATTAAGTCTTCCGCCGCAGTTGCATTGGGAAAAATCGGACCTGAGGCAGAGGCCGCCATCCCGGCATTATCCGCGCAATTGAAAGACAACCGTTCGCGGCATCTTGCCGCTCGCGCTATCCTTCAGATTGGTAATCCAGAAGAATCCTTCCCACTGCTGTTGCAGATGCATGCGAACGACGATGAACGTGTGCGCGCTAATGCAATTGCCGCGATCGGTTCGATCGGCACAAGAGCGGCACCAGCGGTGCCCGACCTCATTAAGCTCTTACAGGACCCGTCAGAGATTGTGCGTACATCGGCTGTGCGCTCGCTAGGACGGATGGGTCCGGTGGCGGCACCAGCGATTCCGCCACTACTCGCTCTGGAGGCGGTCGCCACCGACGATATGCGGTCCACCATCCTTCAGGCCTTAGGTCTTATTGGCGTTCGCTCGCCAGAAGTGATGGCGATGGTTCTGACTGTTCTCAATGAAGAGAAGGGCAATTCGGCGGCCGCCGCTGCGGGAGCGCTTGCAAAACTGGGCCCGACTGCCAACGCTATACCGGGTCTCATACGTTTACTGGAGGGTGCTTCAAGCTCAGGTTCTGCGGCGAAGGCTCTGGGACTCCTTGGGCCGTTAGCCGAAGACGCGGTTCCGGCACTGATCGCCAGCCTCCGAAGCGGGATTAATATGCTCGGGAACAACGCGATTATCGCGCTCGGTGAGATTGGGCCTTCGGCAATTGCGTCCGTTCCAAGACTCAATGATTTGCTCCGGATCGCACGCGAATATCCGACGCCGGCGTGGCAGAATCGCCGCAACATTATTGAGAAAAGTTTGCGCCAGATTCGCGGCAGTTGAGCGGTAACATGTTTTGCCGTTTCTGCTAATCTGCGACGTTTCGAGAGTGAGACGTTTCATGAACGACCGCACCGCTAACGGCGCCGAGCAATTCGAAGAACAGCCCTATGGCTGGGTCATCATTGCCGTCGCCACCCTAGTTTTAGCGCTCGCCTTCGGTACAAACATTACCGTGCCTGTGCTCGTCAAACCGTTCGAGCAAGAATTCGGCTGGAGCCGGGCGGCGATTTCATTGGCCTATACGGCCCTGACCATCGGGGCCGCAGCCGGTGGGCTGTTTTGGGGCAGCCTGTCGGACAAGATCGGCGCGAAGCACATCGCCATGTTCGGTGTTGTCATGTTGTCGGGCTCGCTGATGCTGCTCGGCCGGCAAGACCAGCTATGGGCGATTTATGTGCTTTATTTTGTCATCGGCGGCTTCGGTTTTGCGTGTCTTTTTGCGCCGTTGTTGGCGTTGGTGGGATTGTGGTTCAATCGGCGCAAAGGCCTGGCTTTTGGAATCGTCACTGCCGGTGGCGCCATCGGCCAAGGCGTGGCGCCGGTCATTCTTCAAATGATGATCTCGGCAAGCGATTGGCGCGATGCGATTACATATATGGGCGCTGGTTATTTTGTCGTGATGATCCCGCTGTTGTTATTGCTGCGCCCGCCGCCTGTTCTCGAGGCGTCCGCGGCAGAAGTAAGCCGGTCCGATACCAATCTTTGGGGGCTGCCCCATCGCATCTCTATTCCCTGGTTGGCCTTTGCTGGAATCTTTTGCTGTATTTGTATGGCGGTTCCGATCGTTCATCTGGTTCCGCTCGGAATTGGGCTTAACTTGTCGCCAGAAACAGCGGTCAGCTTGTTAGCGACTTTGATGATCAGCGGTTTCTTCGGGCGTCTCTTTTTCGGCTCTCTCGCCGACCGCATCGGTGCTTTATACACCTATATTTCCGCCTCATTTTTGCAAACCGTGATGGTGTTCTGGTTCACCCAAACGCAATCGCTCGACGTGCTTTATGTGTTATCGGCCGTGTTCGGATTTGGGTTCGCTGGAGTCATGACCAGCTTGTTAATTTGCGCCCGCGAGGCGGCGCCGCTGCGCATTACCGGCTTCGCGACCGCGTTAGTTGCGACCACCGGCTGGATCGGCATGGGGATTGGCAGCTATCAGGGCGGCTATTTGTACGATCTTACTGGCGACTACACCTGGTCTTATGGAATTGCCGCCATCAGCGGATTTATAAATCTGGCAATTGTTCTTTGCCTGATCTGGTACCGCCGCATGCGCACCGGCGGCTTTAATTCGATCGCCTTGCAACCAGGCTAGGCGCTCCAGAGAAGTTGATTTGCAGCTCACTCGACTCGTTGCCAGCTTCGACGGCAAGATATCGGCCGGTTTGATGGTCTACTGGCAAAGGAGGAATGCGGCATGGACGCGACAGAACTGAGGGCGTTACAGGCACCGCTCAAACAGATGTACCGCGACGATCCTGAAAGCGCAGCGATTCCAGCAGCGGCCGAGGCCCGGCTGGGCGACGACATAACCTGCGCGGTCAAGAGTTGGGCAGGCGACACTGTGGCCGGACTACACCCGGCCGCCGGCGGTGATGGCAGCAAGGCCTGCTCCGCCGACATGCTGCTCGAAGCCCTGGTTGCCTGCGCCGGCGTCACGCTCAACAGCGTCGCAACCGCGATGGGCGTAACCGTGCGCGACGCGGTGGTGCGGGCCGAAGGTACGTGGGACGCGCGCGGCACGCTGGGCCTGTCCAAGGAGACGCCGATCGGCCTCACAGCCATCGAGTTGACGTTCGAGCTCGACACCGATGCCGACGAAGCGACCCGCGCGCGTCTTATCGAGCTCACCGAGCGCTACTGCGTGATCTATCAGACGCTCCGGAACCCACCGCAGATGAGTTACCGCGTCGCGCCTTGACCAGACATGACCGGACTCCACAAAAGAGGGTTCATGTGGGGGACCGGAAATTTCCCGCCCGGTCGCCATCTCTGCCGGCTATCGATTATGTAGAGCTGGAAAGAAGCTTGAGACCGGCAAAACTAAAAAATGCGGCAAGGGTGCCTTGAATCCAACGCCGGGCCTTCCCGTAAATCCGCACCATAGGCTTGGTCGAAAATGCTAATGCGTAGACCAAATGAATGACGACCGAGAGGATGGTTGTGCCGACAACAACCGAAACGGCGACCCAGATAGGGGCACTTTTCTGTAGACCCAGCGAGATAATTGCGATCCAGGCGAGCGCCGCCTTCGGATTAGTCATCTGAATCGTCAAACCGCGCAGATAGTAGCCGCGCGGACTCAAGCTTTCGCCGTCCAGCGTTTTGGCTTCGATGCTATGCCGGGAGGCCGCCGCACGGAACGACTTGTAGGCAAGCCACAGAAGATAGAGACCGCCGGCGATTTTGATGGCAATCAATGCCGTCGCATAGGAAGCCAGCAGCGAGGACAACCCAATGACCGTCAGCATCGCCCAGCAGAACGAGCCGCTGGCGACGCCAAGGGCAAGCGTGACCCCCGACGATCTGCCGATGCTCATTGAGGTTCCCATGATCGCGAGGATGTTCGGCCCCGGGCTCATGATCGATAGCAGAAATGCGGTATAGGCGAGGAAGATGCCCGGTAGGTAGACAGAGATCGGGTCCATTGGCGGTGCTTGCTACAATTAGGCTCAGATCGGACCGTATCACGTTGACAGAGCATAATAGTTTGGTGATCATCAAACTATGACGGATGGACCGGATATTTCTATCGTCGCCGCGATGATCGGCGATCCTGCGCGCTCCAATATGCTGCTGGCGCTAATGTCAGGGTTGTCCCTCACGGCGGCGGAGTTAGCGCGCGAAGCAGGTGTGACCCCATCCACGGCGAGCGGGCATCTGGCCAAGTTGAAAGACGCCGGACTGGTCCTCGGCAAACGGCAAGGTCGCTACCATTACTTTCGCATCGCCGATACTGACGTTGCACATGCCGTCGAAGCCCTGGTCACGGTCGCGGCACGAGCCGGGCATTTGCGAACCCGGCCCGGACCAAAGGACGAGTCAATGCGCCGCTCACGCTCGTGTTACGACCATCTCGCCGGACGGCTCGCGGTCGATCTGTACGACCATTGGGCAACACTAGGCATCTTGCACCAAAATGACGCGGGCACGAACGTCACCGTTGAGGGTGAAGGCTTCCTGACCGAGCGAGGCATAGATGTGACGTTGCTTAAGAAAAGCAAACGGCCCCTCTGTCGAACTTGCATCGACTGGAGCGAGCGTCGAAATCATCTTGGCGGTAGTGTCGGCGCTGCAATTCTGACACACATCCTCAGCAATGCCTGGGCAACACGCGACGGCGGCACTCGTGTGGTTCGTTTCAGCCGGACGGGCGAACAACAGCTCGTTGCATGGTATTCTGTTCCGCCCCCAGAGTGAGGGCTTTCCCCTGCCCCCGCTCTACGCTAGCGTCCGCCCGCTTTGACCAGCCTCTACGATATCGGCACCCGCGCCCTCAACCTGCTGCCCCCGGAACGCGGGCATCAGGCAGCGTTGTGGAGCTTGGCGCACGGGTTGGGCCCAAGCGGGCGCGCCGACCGGCCTGCCGGCCTGGCGCAGACCTTGTGGGGACAGTCGTTCGAGAACCCGGTCGCCATCGCTGCCGGGTTCGATAAGAATGCGGTGGCGATCTCGGGCGCCATCGGCTTGGGCGTTGGCTTCGTCGAGGTCGGCGGCGTGACCCCATACCCGCAGGTGGGAAATCCACGGCCGCGGCTGTTTCGCTTAACCGCCGACCGGGCGGCAATCAACCGCCTGGGCTTCAACAATGACGGCGCAGAGGCCATCGCCAAATGCATCGCCGATTATCGCGCTTCGAGCGGCGACACCCGCCCGCTCGGGGTTAATATGGCGGCCAATTCCGACAGCACCGACCCGGCTAACGACTTCGAACAATTGGTCGATACGTTCGCGCCGCTGGCGGATTTTCTGACCATAGATATTTCTTGCCCCAATTCGGAAAACGGGCTGGTCTTTTTATCGCCCGGGCCGTTGGAAGATTTGCTCGGCCGCCTGACGGCGTTGCGGGAGCGCAAGGCTTTGGCCAAGCCGCCGGTGTTCCTCGTCAAAATCGCCCCCGACATCGAGGATGACGCGCTCGATATCCTACTCGAGATCATCGCGGCAGCGGGGATCGACGGCATCACCGTGTGCAACACGACGACGGCGCGGCCCGAAACCCTGACCAGCCCGGACCGCCACGAGCGCGGTGGCCTATCGGGCAAGCCCCTGTTCGCCCGCTCGACCGATATGCTCCGCCACGTCTACCAAGTAACCGGTGGAAAAATGCCGTTGATCGGCGTCGGCGGCATTTCCAGCGGCGCCGACGCGTACGCGAAGATCCGCGCCGGGGCCAGCCTGGTGCAACTTTATACCGCCCTGGTCTATGAGGGTCCGCGACTAATTTCGCGAATAAAAAACGATTTGGCGGCGTTGCTAGCGGCCGACGGGTTCACCTCTTTGGGCGACGCCATCGGCAGCGAGCACCGATAGACCTGAACCAAGTTGGTGGAAACCGGCGCTCCTGGTCCACTCGTGGGGCGAGCCGATCTCTGCTAAAAAGGCGCCAACGACGAAAACCAATATCAAGCGTCGGGGGTCGAGAGGGGAGACATTTACAATGGCCGGTATTACCGGATTTGGCGCCTATATCCCGCGCCTGCGATTGCAGCGCGCCGCCGTCGTCGAGGCCAACAAATGGGCCAATCCGGGCCTCGCCGCGTTGACCAAGGGCGAGCGGTCGATGGCAAACTGGGACGAGGATTCGGTGACCCTGGCGGTCGAGGCTGCGCGCGATTGTCTTGCCGGCGCCGACCGCGGAACGATCGGCCATATATCCTTTGCGTCGACCACCCTGCCCTTCGCCGACCGGCAAAATGCCGGCATCGTCGCCACTGCGCTTAGCCTGCCCGCCGGTATCGGGGCCTTGGACGTAACCGGTTCGCAGCGCGCCGGAACCAGCGCCTTGCTCGGCGCGCTGGCTGCAGCAAATGGCGACGGCGAACGGCTGTGCATCGCCGCCGACAAACGCCAAGCACGGCCCGGCAGCACCCAGGAACTGATCTACGGTGTCGGCGCGGCGGCGCTGACCGTC
>JAPUHN010000248.1 GCA_027297685.1 Alphaproteobacteria bacterium
AGGTTGGGTGCCGGGAGGATTTCATCATGATAAAATTGGCCGGCCTTATTGCTGCGATGCTCGCAAGCTTGGTGGCGATCGCGGGCGGCAGCGCGGTGGCGCAAGTATCGCCGTCACCGGCCGAGGTGGCCGGTTATTCGGGCCTCCACGCGGCAGCGTGGGCCGGCGATGCCGGCGAAATTCGTCGCCTCGCCGCTGGCGGCGCAGCGATCGACAGCACCGATGGCGCCGGACGGACACCGCTGCACGTCGCCGCCTTTGCGTCGCACGACTTAACGGTCGCCGTGCTGGTCGAATTGGGGGCCGATCCCAATCGCCTCGAGAACGACAAGTACGACATCCTCACTATCGCTGCCGTCGCCGACGATGCCGAAATGGTTCGCCTCGCCGCGTCTCTCGGCGCCAACGCCGCCAACGTGACCAGCATCTATGACGGCACGGCCCTGATCGCTGCGTCCCATCTCGGCCATGCCGAGGTGGTGGCCGCCCTGATCGCAGCAAACGCGCCGCTCGACCATATCAACAATCTCGGCTGGACCGCCTTACTCGAGGTGGTGATCCTGGGCGATGGCGGTCCGCGCCATGTTGCTACTGCGCGCGCCCTCGTTGCCGCCGGCGCGGATGGCGCCATCGCCGACCGGCAGGGCCGCACGCCGCTCGATCGTGCGCGCCAGCGCGGCTACGCAGAGATGATCGCGCTGCTGGAACAAGCACAGGGCCGTTAATGGGCGAGTGGAATGCGCAGCTGTCATGGTTCGCCAGGCTCACCATGAGGATTTGCACCACCCCTCATCCTGAGCTTGTCGAAGGATGAAGCCCGGAGCTATCCGGTCCCGTTCAATTGGTTGGCCATCCAGTCGGCGGTCTGCAGGCGGTAGCGGTAGGCGCGGTTGTTGGCGACGTGGTTGCCGTCTTCGATGACCAGCAGCTCGACCGGTCCGGATACTTCGGCGGCCAAACGCTCGGCGTCGCGGTAGGAGATCAAGCGGTCAAGCTTGCCGGCGACGATAAAAATCGGGCAGGTGATCTCCCGCGCCACGCCATCGAGCGAGAGTTTCAACGCCAGATCGCGCGCTTCTTCCTCGTTCGCCGAATGCGAACGCACGCGGAAAGCGTCTCGGGTTAGACTGGGCAGGCTGTCCCACACCGCCCCCCAATCGTACGGCCCCGAAAGCCCAATGCACGCCTTGATGCGTTTTTCGAACGCCGCCGCCCGTGGTGCGTAATAGCCGCCCAGGCTGACCCCCCAAAGCCCGGTGCGGCCGGGGTCGACGTCGTCGCGGCCTTCGAGCCAGTCGACGACGGCGCCGACCGGCACCTCGTAGTCGTGACGGATGGCAAAGTCATACTCGCCTTCGCCTTGGCCTGGGCCGTCGAAGGTCAAGGTCGCCAGCCCCCGGTCGAGGAACAAGCGCTCGTAGGCGCCCATTTCCTCCTTCGAGGAGTCGAGCCCCATCGCCAGGATCACCACCGGCGGCGTGTCGGCGCCAGCCGGCTTGCGCAGAATGCCGTATAGCGATTTGCCTTCGTAGGGGATGTCGACCCGCTCGCCGGGCGGACGCAGGTGGGGCAGCGCCAGGTTGCGGCACTCGACTGCTTTCATGTGGGTTTCGCGCATCTGCTCGACATCGTTGACGAACAGGAACTTGGCGAAGTGGTAGCAGACGCCAGCCGTCGTCAGGTGTTCGCCGGCGCTCAAGCCGTAACCGGCGGCCAGCGCCTTGCGGCCCATCGCTTCGTGGATGGCGCCGCGGGCCGCCCAGGCCGAGCACCAGTCGTCCCAGCGTTCGATCGCGGCAGTGACCTCTTGAAAGTCGGTCAGCGGAATGCCGTTGGCGACGAAGCGCGGTGCCCAGTGGTTGAGCGCCGCTTCGACGCGCGGGTCCTTGGACATATTTGTCTCCGTATAAATTACTGCTGGTTATGGGTTGTGGGTCGTGCGGCGGTCACTGCGCCGCCGTTGCTGCACTATGCTGTGGCCAAATCGGTCTTGCCCGGTCGATGACGCCGGCCTTGGTGGCAATGGCGCGGCCTCTCTCGGTTGCTTCCGCGATCACGTCGTCGACGTTGGCGAACTTAATAAAACGGCCTTCCGACAGCACGGTTTCGCCATCGATCAACACCGTATGAGCATCGGCGCCGCGGGCGCAGCACACGAAATTGGCGATCGGGTTGTGGATCACCTGGATGTGCGGGCCACGCAGGTCGAACACCGCGATGTCGGCTCGCTTGCCGGCTTCCAGCGATCCGATCTCGTCGGCCATGCCGAGCGCCCGCGCCGCGTTGATCGTCGCCATCTCGAGCGAGCACTCGATCGGCATCACCGTGGGGTCGAGGTGATTGGTGTTTTGCACAAACGTGCAGACCTTCATCTGTTCCACAATATCGACCGAGTAATCGACCATCGGTCCGTCGGTACCGAGGGCGCAATTGACGCCGGCGTTAATCAACCGGACCCAGGGCCCGATGCCGCCGCCGCGCATCGATTCGCTGGTCGGCGTATAGACCGCGTGGCAGCCGGCCTCGGCCATCTGGGCGATGTCGGTGTCGGTGACGTTGATGGCGTGGATGAGCAGCCAGTGGGCATCGAGAACGCCCATTTGCACCAGGTAGCGCACATCGGTGCGGCCGGTCTGGCGCAAATAATGCAGATAGCCGGTCTCTAGCGACAAGGTGCCGCCGGCGGTGTGGTTGGTGATCTGCAAGCCCTTGTCGACGGCGAGCCGGTAACCGGTCTCGACCAGCTCGTCAGAGCTCATTCCCGCGGCCAGCCAGTGGGCATTCGATTCGATCGCCAGCGCCATGCGCACCAAACCGTCCTTGGCGCCGTGCCAGGTATCGACGAGCTCGCCGATATACCCCGCTGCGTCGCCGGCGCTGTGAGGGTGCTGGGGATTGGCCGGGGTCTGGCAACGGAAATCCTTGGCGAACACCTGGCGGAAACCGATCTCCGCCATCGGCTCGACGGTCGCCGCGACTTCCGCTTCCATGGTCGTCGTCACCGAATGGTTGAGGCAGCAGGTGGTGCCGGTGCGTACCATCTCCAGCGCCGACAAATAGGCCGATGCGCGTAGGTCGTCGGCGCTTAGTTCGGCGGCGCAGGGCAGCAACAGGCCGCTGACCCATTCTTCGAGCAACATGCCCGGCGCCAAGCCCTTGAACAGATTGTACCAATGGTGCTGGTGCAGATTGATCAGGCCCGGCAGAACGATCATGCCCTTGGCATCGAGGCGCTCGTCGAAGGGCCCCTTGGGCACCGTGCCGGCCGGGCCGGCCGAAGCGATGCGGCCATCGTCGCCAACCAGCACATAGCCGCCGTCGAAAACCTCGCGACCCGCGTTCATGGTCACCACGTGACCGTTTTCAATCAGCGTGCTCATAATTTCACTCCCCTCCCGCGCACGGTTCTTGGCTCCCAGGACCTTATTTCGCAAACGTCACATCATTTCGCAAACGTCACGTCGTGGCGCCGATTGGTCTCTTCGAGCCGTTCCATCATTTCCGGGCCAAATCCGGCGCCGCCCTTGCCCATCTCGTCGATCTCTTGGAAATAGTGGTCCTGTCCGCCGGGCAGGCTCCAATCGAGCATTTTCGCCGTGGTGTCGCCGATATTCTTAAACGTGTGGATCGTATTCGCCGGCGCAAACACAATGGTGCCCGGCCCAATGATCCGGGTCTCGCCGGCGATGGTCATTTCGTAGGTGCCCTCGACGACGAAAAAATATTCGGCCTGCCCTGCATGGCTGTGCGGCGGTGGGCCCTCGCCGGGTCCGTGCATCACCAGCAGGGCAGAGAACGCACCGCCGGTCTCTTCGGTGCGCAGCATGATCCGCGCCGGAGTGCCAAAGGGCCTGATTTCCTCGGCCTCTTCGAAGGTGGTGATGCGCGGCTGTAAGGCGGTGCCGTCGGGTGCGTCGTGTGCGCTCATCGCTGTCGCTCCGGGTTTGTTCGGAAATGCAATAAATTATACTCGCGCCGAATGCGCGCCATGACAATGCCGGTATGCGTCATCGACGTGGCTCGACCGGATCGACAATGGTAGCGTCGAGGACAATAGGAGACGTGATGGATCAGAGGCTTTTGCCGACGGCGCCCGTCGGCAGCTATCCGCAACCCGATTGGCTGATCGACCGCGCGCAGCTGCTCGGTCACGGACCGCCGCGCGTTCGCGCCCGCGACATCTGGCGGATACCGGAGGGCCATCTGGAAGCGGCGCAGGATGACGCCACGATCCTTGCCGTTCGCGATATGGAACGCGCCGGCCTCGACATCGTCACCGATGGCGAAATCCGCCGCGAAAGCTATTCCAACCGCTTCGCCACCGCGCTCGACGGCGTCGACATCGACACCCCCGGCGAGGTGATCAACCGCAGCGGCGGCAAGACGTTGGTGCCCCGCGTGGTCGGGCCGATTCGCCGCGTCCGGCCGGTGCAGGTGCGCGATGTGGAATTTCTGCGCAGCATTACCGACAAGGCAATCAAAATGACCGTGCCGGGACCGTTCACCCTGAGCGTGCAGGTGGTCGATGAGCATTACGGCGACGAAGAGGCGTTGGCGATGGCCTATGCCGACGCCGTAGGCGAAGAAGTGCGCGAGCTATTCGCCGCCGGCGCTGATATCGTCCAGCTCGACGAGCCGTGGATGCAGGCGCGTCCCGAGCAGGCGAAAAGGTTTGCCGTAAAGGCGATCAACCGGGCATTGGCGGGCGCCACCGGCGTCACCGCGGTGCACATGTGTTTCGGCTACGCCAATATGGTCAAGGACAAGCCGAGCGGTTATTCGTTTTTGCCCGAGCTGGAGGCCACCGAAGCAGATCAAATTTCCATCGAAGCAGCGCAGCCGAGGCTCGATCTATCCATTCTCGAGACGCTTGGTTCGAAAACCATCATGGTCGGTGTTCTCGACATGGCCGACGCTGATGCTGAAACACCGGAAACCGTGGCAGAGCGTATTCGCGCTGCCCTCCAACATGTGCCGCCCGAGCGCGTGATCGTTGCGCCGGACTGCGGTATGAAATATCTATCGCGCGAGCTTGCATTCGCCAAGTTGTCGGCCATGGTCGAGGGTGCCGAAATCGTGCGCCGCGAAATCTCAGCGTAATTCAAACGAAGGGGGAGACACTTATGATCTACGAAGTCAGAACATACCGGCTCAAGCCACGCACCATGCCAGGGTTCATCGAGGCATTCGGCAAAGCCTACGAGTACCGCAAGGAATTCTCTCCCTTGTCGGCCTTTTTCTATTCCGAGATCGGACCTCTCAATCAGGTGATCCATATTTGGCCTTACGAGAACGCAGCCGAGCGCGACCGTATTCGTGGCGAAGCCGCCGCCCCTGGTAAGTGGCCGCCGCAAGCGCCGGAGAAGCCGGTACACATGGAATCGGAAGTGTTTGTGCCGTTCCCGTTCATCGACAAATTCGCCAGCGGTAATATCGGCCCGATCTTCGAGTGGCGCAGCTACTCGATTACCCCCGGTTTGATGCCCGGCTTGATCGAGGGCTGGGAGGCGGCATACGAGGGACGCGCCAAACTGTCGCCGGTGGTCATGGCGATGCACACCGAACATGGCGAGCTCAACAAGTTCGTCCATATCTGGGCCTACGAAAGCCTCAATCAGCGCCAGGAAGTGCGGGCCGCGGCGATTGAAACCGGCGTGTGGCCGCCGGCCGGCACGCCAAAAGGGGCTATCGTCGCACAAGAAAATAAAATCTTATTTGCCGCGCCGTTCTCACCGGTTCAGTAGGAACTTTGGTCCCACATTTCCCCGCGATACGAAGTGGGACGAGGCCTCAAAGGATTGTGGGACAACCCTATATTGGGGCACATCCCACTCCAAAGGCGGTTGTAGGGCTTATTAGTGGGATTTTTCCCATAATAAAAATAATTTCCGTTGTTGGGAAATATTGATTGACCAGTCCAGTCGAGTGGCCGTTACTTACGCTCTATGGAAGATCATCAGACCCTGATCGGCGAGATCGAGCAATACTGCCGCGCGCGGACAATCGCGGAGTCGACGTTCGGCCGCATGGCGGTCAACGACGGCAAATTCGTCGGCCGGCTTCGGTCGGGCAAAGGGGTGACGACGCGCACCATAACGCGCGTGCGCGAGTTTATTGCCGCCGACGCGGGGACCCTTCAAGCGGCGCGCGCCACCGATGCCGCTCAAATTATCGAAATGCCGCCGGGCGACAACGGAGGGCAAACCCAACCCCCGGCACCGGTTAACGGCAGTCGCAGGCGCGCGTTCCGGTTTTACGATAACCGGCAGAAATATCTGACCTTCGTCAATACCTGCAGCGAGAAGTGGGTGGTGGCCGAACGGGTCGGCCTGGAATTGGCGCAGATCCGTCCGCGCCCGCCGGCGATCCGCGTCTTCGATGCCGGTATGGGCGACGGCACCGTGCTCTCGCGGGTAATGCGCGATCTGCACCGGCGCCACCCCACCGTGCCGCTGTTCGTTGTCGGCAAGGAGATCAGCCTCGAGGACGCGCGGCTCAGTTTGGAGAAAATGGCTGACCGGTTCTTCGAGCATCCGGCCACAGTATTGGTGGTGACCAACCTCAATTACAGCGAGGCGCCGTGGTTAATGCCGAGCAGCGTGCCCGCCGCCGCCGCGCTCAACTGGCACGAGGTGGCCTTACGCGGGTCGACGGCCTACGAATTCGACGAGCAGATCAGAGAGCTGCAGTCGGTGCTCAGCGATGGCTGGCAGGTCCGCACGTCGGAGGAAACCGGTAATCCGGTCTACGAGCGGCCGTCGATCCTGGTGCTTTATCGCGAAGACCACCGGTTTATCGTCGATCCCATCTTGCCGCGGCCGGGCCACAACGAGGGGCGCTATGACCTGATCGTTGCCTCGCAGCCCTACCGGGCCAGTTCGAGCCTCGAGTTTAAGGTGCAAAAAGTAATGGCGCCGTTGGCGCGGGCGCTTGCGCCGGGCGGCCGTATGCTTGGCATTCATTCCCATGGCCGCGATCCTGGCCTCGAAATCATTCAGAAAATCTGGCCGGGGCGCGAACTCGGCCAAGTCAGCCGGCACGTGCTGATGAAGGCGTTGAAAGCGGAGCTCGGCAATAGTGCGCGTGACCTGCGTTTCAACACCTACTCCGATGCTCGCTCGCTGTTTCGCTACGAGATGCACACGCTGCCGACCGAGATCGACGTCACGATCGGCACGTCGACTTTGTTCGCGGCGTGGAACGCGGCGATCTATGTCTATCAAATCGAAGACGATCTGTTGTCCGACGCGATGACCGATTCACGCTACCTGGAGGCGACCCAGAGCGTGCTTCAGGAACACGGAGGGTTGTGGTTTGTCGATGAATCTTTTGTCGTTTCCCGCAAGCGGGACTAACGCGATGGCGCCACCGATCTCTCCGCCGGTCGGCAGCGCGCTGGTGCGCACGCTTCTCGCTGGCGAATTTGCGGTGACCGCCGAAATTGTGCCGCCGCTGTCGAGCGATCCCGCGTCGCTGATCGCCAAGGCGCGGCCCTTACTTGGCCTTGTCGACGCGCTCAACGTTACCGACGGCGCTGGGGCGCGGTCGCATTTGTCGAGCCTTGTCGCGGCGGGCCTGCTAGTGCAAGAAGGCCACGAGCCGATCCTTCAATTCACCACCCGCGACCGCAATCGCTTAGCACTACAGAGCGATGTCCTGGGGGCGGGTGCTCTGGGTATTCGCAATATCTTGGTTCTCGGCGGCGATGATCCTAAGGCCGGCGATCAACCCAACGCTAAACCAGTCTTCGATCTGGATAGCGGCGCGTTGATCGCCATGATCCGCGAGATGGGCGAACCGGGGCGGCTGCCGTCGGGCCGCGAAATCGAGGCGCCGCCGAAACTGTTCATCGGCGCGGCCGATACGCCGATCGACCCGCCGGCCGGATGGTTACCGGATCGGCTGGCGTCAAAAGCCGACGCCGGAGCGCAGTTTGTGCAGACCCAGTTCTGCTACGATATTGGCATTGTACGCCGCTACCTTGCGCGGCTCGGTGATGCCGGTTTGACTGACCGAATGTTTATCCTACTGGGTATTGGCCCCATCGCTTCGGCGCGGTCGGCCCGCTGGATGGTGGAGAACTTGTGGGGGGTGATTATCTCCGACGCAGTTATCGACCGGCTGGAGGGGGCTGCCGACGAGAAGGCGGAGGGCCGCAAAATCTGTATCGAGTTTATCGAGCAGGTTAAGGATATCGGCGGCGTCGCTGGCGTTCATGTCATGGCGATTAACCAGGATGAAGCGATCGCTGAAATATTGGCCGCGGCGCAGATCGGCCCGGCCCATCGCGCGGCCGGCATGCCGCTACCGTCTTCCATGGCCTAAATAATCGTTGCGCTTCAGTATCAACGCCGTCGCCGTTATGCTTGGCGAGCGAACAAATTGGCGCCCCTCAGGGAGATCAACGAATGACCGCACGAGCGAACCCGCCCTTCCGCGCCGACCATGTCGGCAGCCTGTTACGGCCGCCGCGCCTGCGTGACGCCCGCGCCAAGGCCGCGGCCGGGAAAATCTCAAGCGACGAATTGCGGGCGGTCGAGGATGACGCCATTCGCGACGTGGTGGCGCTGCAGGAGAATGCCGGGTTGCAGGTGGTCACCGACGGCGAGTTTCGCCGTACCTACTGGCATTTCGACTTCTTGAGTGGCTTCGACGGCTTCGAGTTGGGCAAACCCCTCGATATGGGGACGTTCGAGGGCGTTTCTGAGCAGCCGCCGTCGGCGATGATCACTGCCGAGTTGCGCCGTTCGAAGCCGGTCATGGTCGATCACTTTACATATTTGGCCGGTCTGACCGAGCGCACCGCCAAGATTTCCGTGCCAGGGCCCAGCATGGCGCATTTCCGCGCCGGCCGCGCCGGTATCAGCGCCGAGGTCTATCCCGACCTCGAGCTGTTCTGGGATGATTTGACGGCGGCCTACCGCGCCGAGTTGGGCGACATGGCGGCCAACGGCTGCACCTATATCCAGCTCGACGACATCAGCTATGCCTATCTGTGCGATACCGACGTACGCGCCAATCTGGAGAGCAGAGGCGAGGATCCCGACGCGCTGGCGCTCACCTATGCCAACGCCCTGAATAGTGCCATCCGCGACCTGCCCGACGGTGTCACAACGGCGACCCATATGTGCCGCGGCAATTTCCAGAGCACCTGGGCGGCCAGTGGCGGCTACGAACCCGTCGCCGAGCTTGTGTTCAACACCATCAACGTCGATGCGCTTTTCTTGGAGTACGACAGCGAGCGGGCCGGCGGCTTCGAGCCCCTGCGTTTCGTGCCCGACGACAAGGTGGTGGTACTCGGTCTGGTCACCACCAAGACACCGGGACTGGAGAATAAGGACGAATTAAAGCGCCGCATCGACGAAGCCGCGCGCTATGTCGATCTCGACCGATTATGCCTCAGTCCTCAGTGCGGCTTCTCATCGACCCATCACGGCAATAAGATCAGCGAAGACGACGAGATCGCAAAGTTGCGCCTAATTGTTGAAGTCGCCGACGACGTGTGGGGGTCATAGGGGGTCGAGCCCGAATGCTTCGGCCCGTCGCCGACGGGCGGGGGATATAAATGAACCTGATAAACGGAAGCTCGGCCTTTCTCGGCCTTCTGAAGGACGAGGGCATTACCCATCTGTTCGGCAATCCGGGCACCACCGAATTGCCGATCATGAACGCGCTGTCGGGTCATCCCGATCTGACCTTTGTGCTTGGCCTGCAGGAATCGCTGGTCGTCGCCATGGCCGACGGCTACACCCGCGCCAGCGGCGAGTTGACGGCGTGTAACGTCCACGTCGCGCCGGGCCTCGGCAACGCCATGGGTGCGATCTACAACGCGCGCTTCACCGGCACGCCGCTAATCGTCACCGCCGGCCAGCAGGAACAGGGTCACGGCCTGACCGAGCCCTTGCTCTACGACCCGCTGGTGCCGATCGCCACGCCGTTGGTCAAATGGGCGATCGAGATCAACCGGTTGGAGGATATGCCGCGTATCGTGCGCCGCGCCGCCAAGATTGCGACGACGCCGCCGACCGGGCCGGTGTTCCTGTCCTTGCCCGGCGACGTGCTGAACGACGAAAAGGGCATCGAGCTGGGCCAACGGACCCGCGTCGACACCCGAGTGCGGCCGTCGGACGACCGCCTCGACGGGCTGGCGGCGCGCCTGCTGGCCGCCAAGGCGCCGGTGCTGCTGGTCGGCAACGAGGTGGTGACGTCGGACGCTTTCGCCGAAGTGGCGCATTTTGCCGAGGCGTTGGGCGCGCCGGCTTACCAGCAAACGACGACCTACGGCTCGCATTTCCCTTCCGAGCACCGTGCTTTTATGGGCGCGCTGACGCGCATTCAGAAAGACGTGCGTGGCATTCTCGAATCCTACGATTTGCTGGTGGTGATCGGCGCCGATGTGCTGCGCATGTCGGTGTTCAGCGAGATCGACCCGCTGCCCAATGGCTTGGCGATCGTGCAGATCGGCCTCGATGATTGGGAGATGGGCAAGAATTATCCCGCCGAAATCGCGCTGCGCGGCGACGTGCGTGAAACCCTGGCGGCGTTGGTTCCGGTGCTCGAGAAAAAGGGCGGCACGGCCCACGCCAAGACAGCCAGTGCCCGCCTCGACGCAGTACAGGACCGCAACTGGAATGCGCTACGCAGCCAGCGCAGCGCGGCGGCGTCGGCCAATCGGGACGCCGTGCCCCTCAACGGCGACTGGCTGATGGGGGACATCTGCGACGCGCTGCCGGCCGACGCCATCGTCGTCAACGAAGGGCTGACGACGGCGTGGAACCTGCTCCACTTCCTGCCGTTCCGCGACCGCTACGATTTCCACTCCTTCGGCAGCGGCGGTATTGGCTGGGCGCTGCCCGCTGCGGTCGGCGTCCAGTTGGCGCAGCCCGATCGACCGGTGGTGGCGCTGATCGGCGACGGCAGCGCGATGTATTCGATCCAGGCGCTGTGGACGGCGGCGAACATGAAAGCGCCAGTAACCTACGTGATCCTCAACAATGGCGGTTACCGTATCCTCAAGCAGCGCTTGCTGGCCTTCCATGGCAGCCGCGACTTCATCGGTATGGACCTGCACGAGCCAGAGATCGATTTCGTCGCGTTGGCGCAATCGCTCGGCGTGACGGCCGAGCGCATCACCGAACCTGGCGCCGTACGGCCGGCGCTCGATGCAGCGATTGCCAGCGGCGTCCCGACGCTGCTCGATGTGATCGTCGAGCGATCGGTTTAGAATTCAAAAAGGGAGAACCGGAGATGAGCTACCAGCATATAATCTTCGACGTCGCCGACAATATCGGCGTCATTACCTTAAACCGGCCCGACGACGCCAACGCGATCCACAAGCCGATGGTCGAGGAATTGCTCGACATCGCGTTGCGCTGCTACCGCGACCGGGCCATTCGCGCGGCGGTGCTGACCGGCGCCGGTCGGATGTTCTGCGGCGGCGGCGATCTCAAGACGTTCAACGATCTGGGCGACGGGGCGGCGAACTATGTCGACCAGACGGCGACTGTTCTGCACCACGCCATTTCCCGCTTCTCGCGCATGGACGCGCCGCTGGTCATGGCGGTCAACGGTTCGGCAGCCGGCGGCGGCTTCAGTTTGGCTTTGGCGGGTGATTATGTGATTGCCGCTGATAGCGCCAAGTTTATCTCGGCCTACACTGCCTCGGGGCTGACCCCGGACGGCAGCTCGACCTATTACCTGGCCAA
>JAPUHN010000249.1 GCA_027297685.1 Alphaproteobacteria bacterium
ACTTTGGCGCCGAGCGCCTTCGCGATCGGATCATTGGCGAGACTGGCGGGAAGTTTGTTCTGCGCCATGGCGTCGATCGCGGTGGTGGCGGCAAAGGCGATACCAAGGACCATTGCAATTGAAATTTTGTATTTCATGAGCGTCCTCCCTGAAGGTTCAAGTTGTTGCCCGTGCGCCGTGTCTATGCAGACACGCGCTGGGGACAAATGTAGATCTTATTATTCTTCTACAAATCCCCAGTTTCAAACCTATACAATTTTTACGAAATCATCCAGTAATACGAGCAACTCCGCGGGTGGTGTGGGGCGCGGAACTCTCCGGAGAGCCACAGACGGCGCGTATCCAGAATAGCCAGCGACCGTGCTGAGGTAATTAAAGATTTACGAAGTCTATAGCTTGCCGTTGCCTTGCAGTTGTGGGCAGCAGTTGATACCAATCGCACGGGTTAATGAAGTATCATGTTGAGGATACACCGTGATGGCAACGGAGCCGAAAGGGAGGCAAGAATGATCGGCAAGAAGAAGGTTCATATATTTGACACCGATCGCGACAAGAAATTCCTGCTCGAGCCCTATAACGATTGGTCGGCGGCCGAGGGCCCACCCATCCACGAGGACTTCGCGATCAATGCCATCACGGCCGAGACCGGCCACTGGCCCCGCTTTGACTGCAAGGGCGCCTTCCTGCACCTGCACGGACGCGGCGACTATTGCGCAGCCTATACCCTCGACATCGCGCCGGGCAAGCACACCGCACCGCTTCGCCACCTCTATGAGCCACTGTTCTATGGACTTGAAGGCCATGGTTCGACGATCATCGATTTGCCGAACGGCAAGCGCCATTCCTTCGAATGGGGCCCGAAGAGCCTGTTCGCCATCCCACTCAACACGCCTTATCAAATCTTCAACGGGTCAGGGACGGAGCGCGCGTTGGTCGCCTGTACCAACGACCTGCCGTTCACCATGAACTTTTACCACGACGAGCGCTTCATCTTTGAAAACGACTTCGTATTCGAACAGCGCCTGGGCGATCCCAAGCATTATGAAGGCGACGGCGACTTCACGCCGATCAAGCCGGGACGGCACATGTGGGTGACGACCTACGTCCCCGACCTGACCAACTTCGAGCTTCACACTTGGGTGGAACGCGGGGCCGGCGGCGCGAACATCGTTTTTGTGCTGGCCGACGGAACTATGCATGCCCACGCCTCTGAAATCCCGGTGGCGCGCTACAAGAAGGGGCACCGCCATGGCGCCGGGGTTCACATATGGGCCGTCACCGGTAGCGGCTACTCTCTCCTCTGGTACGAAGGCGACCAGGACTTCCTCGATGTGCCCTGGGAGCACGGTTGGCTCTATGCGCCTGCCGAACAGCAATTCCACCAGCATTTCAACACCTCGCACAGTCCGGCCCGCTATCTCGCTATAAGCCTTGGCAACCGTCGTTATCCGTTGCTCAAACACAAGCGTGACGGCATCGCTGGCGAGACCGATGCCAGCATCAAGGACGGGGGGCGCCAGGTCGAGTATGAAGATCAGGACCCGCGCATCCATAATATCTGGCTCGATGAGATCGCCAAGAACGGTATCCAGTCGGACATGGCGGAGTACTTCGACGAGCCCGAGCTTGCGTTCTGAACCTGAGGGAAGCACGGGAACGATATAATAAGAAGGGGGAGCAGATGCCCGGAGTCGTTCTAAGGACGATCACTAAAAAGTTCGGTGATCTCGTCGCAGTCGATGGCGTCAATCTCGAGGTCGAGGACGGAGAGATGTTGACTTTGCTGGGCCCTTCGGGTTGCGGCAAGACGACGTCGCTTCGTATGATCGCCGGCCTGGAAGACCCCGATGCCGGAACCATCGAAATTGGTGATTCGGTCGTTTTCGACAAGGCAAGGCGGATCAACGTGCCCTCGGAGCGGCGTAACCTCGGCATGGTGTTTCAGTCCTATGCCATATGGCCGCATATGACGGTGACCCAAAATGTCGCTTATCCGCTCAAGATGCGCGGTATGAGCAAACACGAGATTGCGCGCAAGGCTATAGCGGCCCTTGAGCAGGTGGGTCTCAAAGGCTACGAGGACACGCCGGCCCCCAACCTGAGCGGCGGCCAACAGCAGCGCGTCGCACTCGCCCGTTCATTGATATTCGAGCCCCGCGTGCTGTTGCTTGACGAACCTCTATCGAACCTAGATGCCAAGCTGCGCGAGCACATGCGGTTCGAGCTTCGCATTATGCAGCGGCGCCTCGGGGTGACGGCGCTTTATGTCACCCACGACCAGGAAGAGGCGTTAACCCTGTCCGACCGGATCGTCGTGATGAACCAGGGTCGGATCGAGCAGATCGATACACCAGACGCCGTATACGAGCGGCCGGCCAGTCGCTTCGTGGCCGAGTTCATCGGCAAGGCCAACTTCCTGACCTTGCCCCAGCCGGTGAACGTTCGCGGCGACGGGGTGTCGGTGTCGCTGCCGACCTACGACGGGGCTGTGACAATCACTCTCAATGCAGATTCCGTGCGCAAGGACGCAAACGACACCGCTGAACCATGCCTGTTCATCCGCCCAGAGAAGATCAGCATCACCGAGCGCAACGGCGCCTACGATTCGGACGAAACGGTTCAGGTCGTGCCTGGCAAGGTGTTGGGCCGGGCTTACCTCGGCGACCATCTGGAATACTTAGTTGGCGTCAGCGAAAGTACGGACCTGCGGGTGCCAGCGCCGGTCGAAGCGGTCTGGCCGGAGGGGGGAGAAGTCAATCTGTCGATACCGAAGAAGGATATCTTTATTTATACCTAACATTGACCCGTTCTTGGTCATCTCTTCGGCGGAACTGGCTTGAATCGTAGGCCGGAAAACTTATCACGATGGCTGCAGGATTGCTTGGGATGTACGTCCACATTTGATCGTCGATTGACAGTGCGTAAACCCGCGCCAGACCCTCTTTATGGGCGGTGGACCACTTGGTGGGGAAAGGTCAATGGCAAAGACGTCCGAAAATCCAGTACCGCTCGAGGAAACCCGTCTGACGGACAGGCTTGTCTCCTTCGTGTCGGATACAAGAGGGGAAGACCTGCCGCCGTCCACGCTGGTCAATGCGAAGCATCTCATCCTCGACACCATTGGGGTCACGCTTACCGCCGCGACCCACGACGTCGGCCGGATCATCACGCGCTTCGCCCTCGACACGACCGGCCAGCCCGCGAACGCCACGATCTTCGGCA
>JAPUHN010000025.1 GCA_027297685.1 Alphaproteobacteria bacterium
TCAAAATCCTTGCTCAAGCGGTCGAGAAACGCTGCCGGCGAAAGGTTGTTCAGATCGCGGACGACCCGGTTGTAATCGAGGATGCGCACCTGATCGGCGGGAAAAGCAACAATAAGAAACCGATTGTAGGCCTCGTTGCCACTGTGATTTGGGTTGCCGTCGCGCCTGATGCCGGTGACCCGCGACGCCGCGGCCGAGCGATGATGGCCATCGGCGATATACAAAAGGTCGAGCGCGCCATACGCCGCATCGATCTTGTCGATTCGGACGGCGTCATCGACCAGCCATACCGTGTGGCCGACCTCGCCCCCGTCGGCAAGGATCACATCGTAGAGCGGCGGTGTCGCCGTAATTTCGCTCAGGATGGCCGAAATATCTTCGCGCGGCTGGTGCACCACCAGAACCGGGCCTGTTTGGGCGTCGACGGAATCGATCTGACGCACGCGATCGTCTTCCTTGTCGGGGCGGGTAAACTCGTGCCGGCGAACCCGGTTATCGTCATACGCGGCGACCGGCGCTACCGCCACCAATCCGGTTTGCGAATGCTCCCCCATGGTCAGCCGGTAGACGTAGTAGCATGGCGCTGGATCGCGAACGAGCACGCCGTCATCGATCATACGGCGAATGTTTTCGTGCCCCTTGGCGTAAACCGCATCGGTGAAAGGATCGGTGCCTTCCGGCAGGTCGATTTCAGGCTTCGAGATATGGAGAAAACTCAACGGCTTTCCGCTCGCCTGCTGGCGCGCTTCGGCGGTCGACAGGACGTCGTAAGGTGGTGCGGCGACCGCCGCGGCACGCTCCGGCACCGGCCGCAGCCCAACGAACGGATAGATAAGACGCGCGTTGGCCGCTATGGCCTTACCGGGGGCCTCACTGGGGGCCTCACTGGGGTTCGACACGTAACTCTCCTGGTCGCTTTGAATTCGCCGTCGTGATCGCACATTGAGCGGCGCAAGACTAGAAATATAAGGTGGCTAAACGCAACGTGGCGGCGTCCCAACGCGTCCGGGGCGCCGCCACATATTCGTTTAGTTGTATTCCGGAAACGCTGGAGATCAGCCCTCTTCAACCCGCACGGCGACGAACCGCAGGTCACCATTGCGGTTGACCAGCAGCAGCACCGAGCGGCGGTCGTTATCAACCGCCTCACTCACCTTCGCGGCGATCTGACCCGGACTCGACACCTCTTCCTGGTTCACTTCAACGATGACATCACCGCGGCGCAATCCCTTTTCCGCCGCACCGGATTCGGCGGTAACGCCGGTTACCAGAACGCCGCGAACGTCGTCGGATACGTTGAACTGCTTGCGCATTTCATCGGTGATTGCGGTGACCGACACGCCAAGCGAGTCGATCTCGGCCTCTTCGGGTTCGATAGCCTGTCCGCTCGGGCCGGTCGACGCCAACACGGGCCGCTCTTCCTCGAGCTCGCCGACGACGACGTTGATGACACGGCGCTTACCCTTGCGCCAAACGTCAACCTTGACCGGCTTGCCGATTTTGGTTTCGGCGACGATACGCGGCAGATCGCGCATTTGTTCGACGATCTTGCCATCAAATTTGAGGATCACGTCGCCGACCTCGATCTTACTCGCCTGGGCGGGACCGTCCGTCGTTACGTCAGCAACAAGCGCGCCGGATGCCTTATCGAGACCGAGGCTTTCGGCAATCTCGTCGGTAACCGACTGGATCCGCACACCAAGCCAACCGCGCTTGGTCCGGCCGAATTCACGCAGCTGGGTCACGACCCGCTGGGCAATCGACGACGGGATCGAGAATCCGACACCAACGCTGCCGCCAGTCGGCGAGAAAATCGCGGTGTTCACGCCGATCACTTTACCGTCCATGTTGAACAACGGGCCGCCAGAGTTACCGCGATTTATCGAGGCATCGGTCTGCAGGAAACTATCGTAGGGTCCCTGGTTAATGTGGCGTTGGCGCGCCGATATAATACCTGCCGTTACCGTGCCGCCAAGGCCGAACGGGTTACCGATGGCGACAACCCAATCACCGACACGGGCGACGGCTGAATCGCCCCATTTGACAAACGGCAGATCGCGGTCGACTTCGATTTTCAACAACGCCAGATCGGTTTTCGGGTCGCGGCCGATCAGCGTCGCCTCGTGACGCGAATCATCCTGCAGAATGACGGTAATCTCGTCCGCATCGGCGATGACATGGTTGTTGGTCACCACGAAGCCGGATTTGTCGATAATGAATCCCGACCCCAGCGACGAGGCCCGGCGCGGCACACCTTCCTGCTGGTTGCGGTCAAAAAACTCTTTGAAAAAATCCTCAAAGGGAGATCCCGGAGGAGCTTGTGGGATTTCCTGCCGCTGGGTGGAGCGTACCACCTGCGAGCTGGAAATATTGACCACGGCGGGCAGTAATCTTTCCGCCAGGTCGGCAAAGGATTCAGGCGCTGATCGGGCATTCGCCGGGTGCGTACTTAACGCAATCGCCAGCACGAATAGCAGACCAAATAATATCGCACTGAGCGCTTGGGTCCGCCCGGCCGTCCAACCCACGACCGCGACTCTGTTTGAAGTTTGCTTGGGCAGCATTGTTTCGATTTCTCCTATTGACACCTTGCTTGGCTCCCCTCCCCCGCGCGGCGTATCAGCCTTTGTAGGGCAAAAGACTAAACTAATTAATACCTGCGAGAGGCGGCGTAGAGCCGGCAGCCCACCGGCTGCCAGACGAGCATTTGGGTTTCGATTATGGTCGAAATAGGGCATCTCCCTGGCGACACCACGGCACTGTCCGCACAAAAGATGACAATTGCGTGAAAGCTCGCATTACAACCGTATTAGCCAAAGCAGACCAAACCCGCCAACCGCGGCGATCAAGCCGCCCGAGCGCAAGGCGGTGACCGGAACTTCCGTTACACGTTTCAGCAAAGCCTTCATCTTGTCGGGGAACAGCGCATAGACCAAACCCTCGACGATCAAAATGAGGCAAAAGCCGATCAACGCAAATGTCAAAACCTGTAATAGCTGCGCGGCCATTCCAGCCTTCCTCGGTGTCCGCTATTGTGCCGGGGTGGTCACCGCCCCCGTCTCCCGCCGCGAGGGCAGTCCGTTAACGTCGCTGAAATAGCGGAAAAAGTCGCTGTCGGGCGACAGCACCATCGTGGTGCCTTCATCGGCAAACGTTTCACGGTAGGCTTCGAGCGAACGGAAGAACTCGAAAAACTCGGGATCCGCGCCGTAAGCCTCGCCGAGAATGGCGTTGCGTGTGGCGTCGCCATTACCGCGCAACACTTGCGCTTCGCGCTCTGCCTCGGCGACAATCTCGACCTGTTGGCGGTCGGCGGTTGCGCGGATACGGCGGGCGTTTTCTTCGCCCTCCGCACGTAGCAGATTCGCTTCGCGTTCACGCTCGGTGCGCATGCGGTTGTAGACGGTCTCCGACACTGTTTCGGGCAATTCGGTCCGGCCGATGCGAATGTCGACCACTTCGATGCCGAAACCGGCGGTATCATCGGCAACGTTGTCGCGGATCGATTCCATAACAATGTTGCGGTTTTTCGACAGCATGTCTTCGAGCGACCGCTGCGCGACCACCTCTTTGACCGTCGATGTCAGGATATTGCCAAACCGGTTCTGAAAAATGGCTTCGGTGCGTACCGTTTGGAAGAATTTTAAGGGATCGGTGATCCGGTAACGCGCGAAGGCGTCGACCAGGATCCGCTTCTGATCGTTCAACAATACTTCTTCTGCGGGCGGATCGACACTGAGCACACGCTTCTCGAATGTTCTCGCAGACTGCCAGAACCATTTGAAATGGAGTCCCGGCTCCGCAGCCGTGCGTTTCCATTCACCGAACTGCAGTACCAACTTTTGTTCGGTCTCGCGAACGGAAAATAAGGAAAGACTGGCAACGATGCCGATTACAATGACAATGGCGCCAATAATGGCGAGCTTACCGCGTGGCATCATTGGCCTCCGTCGCTGGTGGTGCGATTACGGTTGAGTTCGTTCAGCGGCAGGTAGGGCACGACACCCTGCCCGCCTACGGCGCCGCTATCGATTATTACCTTGTTCGCGCGTGCCAACACATCGCGCAATGTCTCG
>JAPUHN010000250.1 GCA_027297685.1 Alphaproteobacteria bacterium
GGTGGGGCGGCTTGGCCCTCCGGCCGTGTTGCGCGGCTGGCCCGATGGCCCCGCATCGCGCTGTGCCGCGCGCCTAACCGGAAGGGCCAATCCGTCCCCGTGAAATGGGTTCGTATTAACGAGATTTGGTATTAGATCGCACCGTTCAAACCCAAAGCGACAAACTGCCGCTGCTGCGCCCGGGACTCCCCAGCGGTCTTCCCCTGGCGTGAAAAATGCGCGACTAAGTAGCGATGCGAAATTTTGAAACGCCTGGCCGTTCGGCGGCCTATGGGACGAACGGCATGGCTGCGACGTCCCATCCCCGCGCTACCCTGGCAGCGCTCGATATACTACGGGCGGGTGGAAACGCCATCGATGCAGCGGTTAGCGCCGCCGCGGTTCTCGCCGTGGTCGAGCCCCAGATGACCGGTATCGGTGGCGATTGTTTCGTCCTCTATGCGCCGGCGGGTGGCGATGTTGTCGCCTATAACGGCTCTGGACGCGCCTGTGCTGCGGCAACGACGCAATGGTATCTCGAAAACGGCATCACCGAGATCGCCACCGACAGCGCTCACGCGGTGACAATCCCGGGCGTCGTCGAGGCCTGGTCGCGTCTGGTGCAAGATCATGGCACCAGTGAGTTGGGCGCGTTGCTGGAAGCAGCAATCGAACTGGCGGAAACCGGTTACCCCATCCAGCCGCGTGTGGCGTTTGATTGGGCCCGGTTTGAAGCGAAACTGCAAGCCAATGAGCCGACCCGGCGGAAGTTTTTGAACGATGGTCGTCCGTTCAAGGCGGGTGACCAGTTTAGTCAGCCCGAACTCGCGGTGACCCTGCGCGAGATCGCACGCAAGGGAGCGGACGGTTTCTATAAAGGCCGCGTGGCCGAAGCGATGGTGGTGACCCTGAACAAATTGGGTGGTCTGCAAACAGTCGACGATTTCGCCAGAACCCAGGGCGACTATTGCGATCCCATTTCCACCAGCTACCGCGGCTACGAGGTGGTGGAATGTCCGCCCAACGGCCAGGGGTTCATAGCCCTGATCATGCTCAACATTCTGGAAGGCTTCGATCTGGCCGGCCTGGACCCAAGTGGGTCGCAACGGCTGCACCTGGAAATCGAGGCTGGCCGGCTCGCGTTCAGGGACCGTGACCGCTATTTCAGCGGCCGCGACCGCTCCGCCGAACATCTGCAAACCTACCTAGCGAAAGACTACGCCGACCGCCAACGGTCCCTAATCAGCGCTGAACGCGCCATGTCCAAATCGCAAGCGAGTGCGTTGCCGGCCCAATCCGACACCGTCTATCTAACGGTGGTCGACCGCGACGCCAATGCGGTCAGTTTCATCAACTCGCTTTTCAGTCCCTTCGGCAGCGGATTGCTATGCGACGAGACCGGCGTGATGTTCCACGATCGCGGCACATTGTTTGTGGTCGATGAGAACAGCGGCAACACCATCGATCCTGGCAAGCAACCGGTCCACACGATCCTGCCCGGCATGCTGGCGCAAAACGGCCGGGCGGTCATGCCCTTCGGCGTTATGGGGGCTCAATACCAGCCGTTCGGCCATACGCACTTGCTGACCAATATTCTCGACCACGGTCTTGATATTCAAACGGCGCTGGAACACCCGCGGGTGTTCTATCAAGACGACACGGTGTTGGCCGAAAGCGGTATTGCCGCCGATGCCGTCGCCGAATTGGAAGCGCTCGGACATACGGTCGAACCGACCGTCTCGCCGCACGGAGGCGGGCAAGCCATCTGGATCGATTGGGACGGTGGGGTGTTTATCGGCGGATCCGATCCGCGAAAAGATGGTTGCGCACTGGGGTACTAGACCACATCCGGTCATAATAAAGCAGCAACGAAGGGGGGACCGCGATGGCGTTCGATCTTATTGTGCGCAATGCGCGTGTCACCGTTGCGGGGGGTGGTGCGAAGGCGGATGCATCGCTCAACGATATCGGTGTTCGAGACGGCCGCATCGCGGTGATCGAAGCTGGCCTTACGGGCGATGGCGAAGAACTCGATGCTGGCGGCTCCCTGGTCTCGCCGGGTCTGATCGAATCCCACATCCACCTTGACAAGTCGCGCATCCTCGACCGCAGCTCGCCGGCGCCAGACCGCGGTATCGACCACATGAAGCGGGTCGCGGCGGTCAAACCCGGTTTCACCGTCGAAGACGTCTACGAGCGCGCGCGGGCATCGCTCGAGACCTCGCTGATCAACGGGGTCATGCACATGCGCACCCACGTCGAGGTCGACCCCAATGTCGGCATGAAGAGCTTCGAAGCGCTGGAGCAACTGACGCGAGACTATAGCTGGGCGATCGAACTGGATTTGTGCGTATTTGTCCAAGAAGGCTTGACCGGTATTGCCGAAGCCGATGTCAATCTGGTCGCCGGGCTAGACCGTGGCGCCAAGGTCATCGGCGGCGCGCCGAGTTACGACAGCGACCGGGCAGCGCAGATCAGCCGCATATTCGAACTCGCCAAAGCGTACGACGTCGACGTCGACATTCACCTGGATGTCGGGCCGAACGCCGAAGACTTGAATATCTATCAGGTCTGTGAACTCACCGATAAAATCGGCTGGGGCGGTCGCGTGGCGATCGGCCACGGCTCGAAATATTCGGCCATGGCGCCGGCGGAGTTGGCCGAATTGGGCAAGCTGCTGGCCGATACCGGCGTCACGGTTACAGTACTGCCAGCGACCGATCTGTTCACGGTCGGCCGGCACCAGGACCACAGCGTGATGCGGGGGGTCGCCGATGCCAACGCGCTGATCGGGCACGGCGTGAATTGCTGTCTGTCGACCAACAATATTCTCAATCCGTTCACGCCCTTCGGTGACGGCTCGCTCGTCCGCATCGCCAATATGTACGCTAATGTGGCGCAGCGGGGCACCAGCGACGAACTCGCCGAGTGCTTCGAAATGGTGACGAACCGTCCGGGCCGGCTGTTACGGCGCGACAATTACGGGATCGCCGTCGGCAACCCCGCCGATCTGGTCGTCTGGGACGCCACATCGCCAACCGATGTGGTGGCGACTAATGCGCAGCCCCTGTTTGGCTTCAAAGCCGGCCGGCGGACGTTCACGCGGGCTCGGGCGGAGCTGCACCGGCCGTGACCGACCGGCAGGTCTGGAAAACGTGTACGGTATCGATGTGG
>JAPUHN010000251.1 GCA_027297685.1 Alphaproteobacteria bacterium
TGGTCGGCGCCAATCTGATCTCGCAGATATTCGCCACCTTCGGCCTCATGCTGTTTCTGCAAGCGGGCGCCAATTTCCTGTGGAAGGCGAACGTCCGCACAGTCGGCGATAACTGGTCGACCGGCTTATTTCAGGTAAGCGGTCTATTCTTCACGCTGCCCGAGATCGTCTCCGCGGCCGGCGCGCTGGTCGCCGCGTTGATCTTGTTCTGGATAATCAATCGCACCGAGGTGGGCCTCGCATTGCAGGCGACGGCCGAGGATATTGATGCGGCCAAGCTGATGGGCATCAACACCGACCGCATGTTCGCGCTCGCCTGGGGCCTGAGTGCAGCGGCCGTGGCCATCGGCGGTGGCCTGTTGGCGACCCATTTCGCCATTTACCCGCTGGTCGGCACGCGCTGGGTGTTGCCGGCGTTCGTCGCCGTGGCGATCGGCGGCTTCGGCAACATCACCGGGGCATTCTGGGGTGGCATTATCATTGGGCTGGTGCAGGTGTATGGCGGTTTTCTGACCGATCCAGGTTTCAAGACAGTCTTCGTCTATGCACTGTTCCTGCTGGTCGTATTGTGGCGCCCCTACGGCCTGTGGGGGCGCAAATGAGCGCCGTAAGCAATCGTCGTGTCGAGGGTGTGCCGCTCCCGTTGGTGTTGGTCGGCATCGCGGCGCTGATCGCCTTTCCGCTCATCTTCACCTCGCCGACGCCGCAGCACATATTGATTTTGACGCTGTTGTTCGGCGCCATGGGTACGGCCTGGAATATTCTTGGCGGGTACGCCGGCCAAATCTCGATCGGCCACGGTGTCTATTTCGGCATCGGCGCCTATACGGTCGGTTTTTTCTACGCCAATTTTCTCGTATCGCCGTGGCTAACGTGGCCGCTAGCGCTGATTCTGTCGGTCGCGGCGGCGATAGTCATTGGCCTACCGACATTCCGGCTGCGCGGTCACTATTTCATTCTGGCAAGTGTATTCATCGTCGACGCGATCTTCATCATCGTATCCAACTGGGAAGCGGTCGGGGCGGCCATTGGCATCGAGTACCCGATCTATCGCGAAGGCGACCTTGCCGGTTCGTTGTGGGCCCTCCAGTACCACGACAGCAAGCTGCCCTATTACTACTCCGCACTGGGCCTTTTCGTGGCCAGCGTGTTCGTGTCTTGGCGCATCCAGTTCATGCCGCTGAGTTATTATCTGCGCGCCATTCGCGAGGACCAGGAGGCCGCCCAAAGCCTCGGAATCGACGTCACCCGCTATAAGCTCGTCGCTCTGATAATCAGCGCCCTAATCACCACGCTATGCGGCATCTTCTATGCCCAGTACGTGCTGTATATCGAGCCGGCGGCGACGATTTCGATCATCATCTCACTCGAAATCGCCTTCATCGCAATCCTTGGCGGTATCGGAACGTTATGGGGGCCGGTGCTCGGCGCCTTCATAATCGTGCCGCTGACCGAGATCCTGCGACAGAAATTTTCCGGTGCTATCGCGCCCGGTTTCGGTTCCGGCGACGCCAGCCTGTTGCTCCAGCTCGAGTATCTCCTCGAGGGCGGCGGCGGCAATCTGGACATTCTGGCCTACGGTCTGATCGTCATGCTGATCGCCCGCTTCCAGCCCAACGGCGTGCTCGGCTTCCTGCGCCGCCTCGATTGAGCCCGCCCGCCATGACCGACGCCCTGCTCGACGTTCGCGACCTGACCAAGCACTACGGCGGTGTGTCGGCCAGCGACGACGTCACCTTTTCGGTTGCCGATGGCGAAATTTTCGGCGTCATCGGCCCCAACGGGGCCGGCAAGACGACGCTGTTCAACCTGATCACCGGGTTCGAAAAGCCCGACCGCGGCACCATCGTGTTCGGCGGGCGCGACATCACCGGGCTGCGCCCCGACCAGCGCAATCGGGCCGGCATCGCGCGCACCTTCCAGATCGTCAAACCCTTTCCGCGCATGACGGTCGAGGAAAACGTTATAACGGGCGCGCTGTCGCGTACGAAGGGAGTCGCCGAGGCGCGCGAGCGCGCCGGCCATTGCATCGAACTTGTCGGACTTGTCGAGAAGCGCCATGCGTTGGGCCGCGAACTCAGCACCGGTCAACGCAAGCGCCTCGAGATGGCCAGAGCAATGGCGACCCAGCCGAAGCTGCTGCTGCTCGACGAGGTGACCGGCGGTGTTGATCAGCCGAGCATCCCGGGATTGATTGATCTAGTCCGCCGACTGCGAGACGACGGGGTGTCGCTGCTGGTTATCGAGCATAACATGCGCGTCATCATGGAACTGGCAGATCGCGTGATGTTCTTGAACCTCGGGCGAAAGCTCGCCGAAGGCCGTCCGTCCGAAGTGTCACGTCACCCGGACGTCATCCGTCTCTACTTAGGTAGTGGCCATGCTTGAGGTCCGGGATCTCGACGTTTCCTATGGCGACTTTCAGGTCGTGTGGGGGATCGATCTGACGGTCGGACCGAGCGAGGTGGTTTGTATCCTCGGCCCCAACGGCGCCGGGAAGAGCAGCGTGCTGAACGCGATCACCGGTTTGGCACCGCGGAAGGCAAGCGCAATTACTTTCGGCGACGCCGATCTGTTGCGAATCCCGACCTATGAAATAGCGCGCCGCGGCATCGCCCACGTGCTCGAGCGTCGGCGTTTGTTCCCCACATTGACGGTACGTCAGAACCTTTTGCTCGGCGCTTATAACCCAGATGCCAAGCGACACCGGGCCGAAACGCTCGCTTGGGTCGAAACGTTGTTTCCCTTTCTGGAGGATCGGCACAACAGCCCGGCACGGGTATTGAGTGGCGGCCAGCAACAGATGGTGGCGATTGCCCGCGGACTGATGTCACGACCCCGTCTGCTTATGATCGACGAGCCGTTTCTCGGTCTGTCGCCCTTGATGGTCGATGAGATCCGCACTGTGATCACGCGTATCAACGCCGACGGTGTTGCAATCCTGTTCAATGAACAAAACGTCGAACTCGCACTTTCCCTGTCGCATCGCGGCTATTTGCTGGAAAGCGGCCGCGTCGTCCTGACCGGCACGGGTGAAGAGATGCTTGGCAGCGATCTCGTGCGGACGGTTTACCTGGGCGTCTAATCGGTGTTGTGACAATGCCGGCACGGGCGCTCTCCGGAGCCGCTTTTATTACCGAACCCCTGCGTTTGATAGATGTCGAGATCGTTCACTTACGCCGTCCACAACTCGCTGAATTGTGTCGCAACGACTTGTTCGTATTCCAGCGGGGCCTTGATCAGCCCGACATCTTGCGAGAACTGACTCATGCCGCTGACGAACTCGCGCGAGATCGATGCGTCGTAATAGGGCAAATCGCGCTCGACCACATCGGCGATCAACTCCGCTTCTTCCGCCGGGAACAGCTTTCTGCCTACCGTGGTGGCACGGCCAGTGTCTTCCTTCAATGCCGCGTGGGTTTTCACCAGCGCGCGTACCGCTGCCGCCGCCGCATCGGGGTTCTCTTCGATCAAGCGGTCGGTCGTGATCAGCGCCGGCATCGTGTAGTTGAAGGCACCCGCCGGGCCATCGCC
>JAPUHN010000252.1 GCA_027297685.1 Alphaproteobacteria bacterium
ACATAATCTCATACGGAGAATCGCCTTCACGGCTGACTTGAGCGCCCGCGAATTGCCCGGTGGTGTAGATCGGGGTGATCTTGTCCCACAATTTAATGCGTTTGATTTCAACCGCCTGTGTGACGCCTTGCGGCACGTAAATCTTGGTCTGCCAAATCTCCGAATCGGCGATGTCGAGCGCCTTCGGCTCATTGGTCATGCGGTTCAGCAGACCGCCATGGTCGGTGACCGACATTTCAACTTTAAAGCCGAGATCTTTGGTGGCCTGACGGGCGATGTCGATCAGCACCGAATAGGACATGCCGGTGTGATTAATGGTGATGTCCTTAATTTTCTGGGCCCAGATCATCGGCGCGCCGATAACCTGCGATCCGACCACGGCGCCTGCCGTCGCAGCGGCGACCTTGAGCACTTTGCGGCGGTCAATATTCTTCGTGTTGATTTTTGATTCCTTGATGTCGTCTGTCATAGGTTCCTCCCTGTAGGATTTTGCGCACCGAATAGGCTCAATTCCATTGCTCCTTCAATGCTCCGTTATTATATCTATTATATCCGCGCGACCCCAGCACACCCGAATAGAGTGCCGCAACAAGCCGAATTCTCATCTCTATTCTTTACCGTTGTCAAGTAAACCGCCAAATGATGTTAGTCCGGCAACCAGTCTTATAGGGAGCGGTCATGATAACAGAATTCGATCCTTGCTGTTGACTATGGCCGCCTCCCCGACGGCAGATTTGTCGCGATCGTCGTGCAGTGATCGCTTCGCTTACCTCAATGGTCCGCCGCCACAGTAAGCTCATTCCATTTCCGCGCAGCGACTGCAGGCGACAACCGGTGCCGCCATAGCCAGAGCCTACAACAACTAATTTTGGATAATCAAGCGAATTTTGTATTCACTATCGTACCGATCGGCGTTATAATTATCAAAATTGTAAAATAAATTAGATCTGCGCCGATGAATTATGATTTTTGCGTACAATATTCGTTTATGAGGGCAAGGCGATGAATATCCGGCGATCGCCGGTTGGGCTCACCAGTTCCCGCAAATCGGGCGATTCCGACCTCGGCCGGGACGCGTCGGCCAAACGCGCGCCGCGGCTGTACCAAGCGGCATATAGTGTCCTGCACCATCACATTAACGAGCGCCGCCTTCCGTCTGGACTGATACTTTTGGAAGGTCGGATTGCCGACGTGCTCGGGATGAGCCGCGCGCCGGTCAAACGAGCCCTGGCGCAGCTTTGCGACGAGGGCCTGATTCACCGATATGACGGTCGTGGCTACTTGGTGGGGCCGCTGTCGGACGATGTGCAACCGCAGCAACGAGACTTACGGGAATTTGGTCTGAGCCTGCCGGAATCGCTGGCTCACAGTATCGGCCGGTTCGCCTGGGAACGTATCTATGCCGAGGTCGAGACACAGGTCGCAACGTGCATTCCGTTCGGCACCTATCGCGTGGTCGAATCCGGCATTTGTGAACAGTACGGTGTCAGCCGCACCGTCGCGCGTGAAGTTCTAAGCCGCTTGCGTGACCGTTCGCTGATCGAGAAGGATCGGCATTCTCACTGGATCGCCGGACCGCTGACGGCCCGCGCTCTGACCGAGCAGTACGAATTGCGGCAATTGCTTGAACCGGCGGCGCTCCTCGCTGTTGCGGGCGACCTCGACCGCACCGAGCTTATCGGCATGCTGGACCGGCTGGCAGAGGCCGAAGCAGACTTCACCAAGGTCACCTCAGAAACGATCGATGTCTTCGAAGAAGACCTTCACGTGACATGCCTAAGCAAGGCAAATAACAAACTCATGGTGACGACGATCATGCAAAGCCAACTGCCGTACGTCACCAACAGTCTGTTCCGTCAATATTTGGGTGTAGCGGCGGATGACAGGGTGCTGCCCGAACACCGACTGGTGCTCGAGCACCTGGTTATGGGCGCACCGCAAGTTGCCGCCGCTGCTCTGGTGGCGCATTTAGAGGCGGCGCAGTCGCGGACACGGGCGCGTCTGAAGGTGCTGTCGCTGTTCCCTGTGCCCGCCGTTGCTGCTTACATCGAGCCGGTGCAATGAGCGCGTCGTTGATGGACAGACCGACCCTGCGTGTGCTCGGGACAAGGGAAACGTTGCTGGAATCAATTCGGCAGCGTGCCGAGGAGGAACTCGGCTTCCGCATTGAATATGATGTGCTCGATGGCATCGACGCCGTGACGAAGGCGGTGACGGAACCCGGCAGCTACGACGTCTGCGATCATTGGCATCCCATCGAGCTGGCATGGACCGCCCGGTCGGTGCAGGCGATCGACATCGAACGGATCGACCTTTGGGATGAGATCAGCCCGCTTACCAAGACCGGCATGCTCAACGGGCGCGGGCGCATCGGGCAGGGTGCGGCGCCGGTACGTTCGCTATACGTGCAACATAATGGAAATCTGGGCGGCACGCAGACCGACCGCGTCAGCATGCTCCCTAC
The DNA here is from genome assembly GCA_027297685.1 of Alphaproteobacteria bacterium. Taxonomy (GTDB): domain Bacteria; phylum Pseudomonadota; class Alphaproteobacteria; order UBA6615; family UBA6615; genus JAPUHN01. The sequence goes on from JAPUHN010000252.1 coordinate 2,465, forward strand.
GGTCCACAATGTTGACTCCTTCGGATATGACCCCGTCATCGCCGAAGATATCGGCGCGGACGAAGAAGAAAGCTGGTCCTGGCTACTCGACGATCGATGGCACGGGCGCGTTGCATTGTTGCTCGATCCGGCAATCGGCTGGATTGACGCAGCGCTGGCGACGCAGGCCTGTGGACTGGCTACTTTCGAGGACATCGGCAATATGACGCTGCCGGAAATCGACACCTTGGTCGAAGTCCTGAAACAGAGAAAGAAAGCCGGGCACTTCGGTGGATTCTGGAACACCTGGCCGGAGTCCGTACAACTGATGAAACACCGCGGGGTCGTCATCGCGAGCATCTGGTCGCCCGCCGTAATGGCCCTACGCGCGAGTGGTCGAAAGATCGTCAACGCAGCGCCACGCGAAGGCTATCGCGGTTGGCATTCTGGCATGTCGATTTCTGCTCAAACGGTCGGTCGGCAGCTCGACCTTGCCTATGAATATCTTAACTGGTGGATGTCGGGCTGGGCCGGCGCCGTGATGGCGCGCCAAGGCTACTATATGGCCGCTATCGAACCGGTGAGGCGCCACCTGTCGGCGGCTGAATGGGACTATTGGTACGACGGGCAACCGGCACGCTGCGACCTGGCCGATCCTGGCGGTCAGATCATCGTTCAATCCGGAGAGCACCGCGATGGGGGCGGGTATTGGCAGCGTATGAGTAACGTCGCGGTATGGAATTCCTTTATGGACGAGCAAAACTACCTCGTCCGGCGTTGGAACGAGTTCTTACGGGCTTGAATTTTGCAATCGATGAGCGCTAGCGCGCACCAATGACGAGGAGGGGAAGAACATGAAGGAAATATTGTGTGGGTTCGGTGTCGATGTCGACGCGGTGGCCGGCTGGCTCGGCTCCTATGGCGGTGAAGATTCTCCGCTGGATATTTCGCGCGGCATGTTTGCCGGCGAAGTCGGCACGACGCGCGTGCTGAACCTTTTCGATCGGCTCGGAATTAAGGCAACGTGGTTCGTTCCGGGCCACTCGATGGAGACCTTTCCACACCAGATGGAGAAGATAGTCGAGGCCGGTCACGAGATCGGCTTGCATGGCTACTCCCACGAAAACCCGATCGCCATGACGCCGGAGCAGGAAGAAGCGGTGCTCGACAAGTGCATCGAGCTGGCGAAGAAGTTCACCGGCAAGCCGGCAACCGGCTACGTCGCGCCGTGGTGGGAATTCAGCCCGATCACCAACGAGCTACTGCTGAAAAAGGGCTTTAAGTACGACCACAGCCTCATGCATGACGATGTTCACCCCTACTATGTGCGGGTCGGTGACAGCTGGACCAAGATCGACTATTCGGCGTCGGCCGAGGATTGGATGAAACCGTTGGTCCGGGGCGAGGAAACAGATTTGATCGAAATTCCCGCCAACTGGTATTTGGACGATCTGCCGCCGATGATGTTCATCAAGGCAGCTCCCAACAGTCATGGTTTTGTCAGCCCGCGCCATTTAGGCGAGATGTGGCAGGATACTTTCGACTGGGTCTATCGCGAGTACGACTACGCGGTCTTTCCGATGACGATCCATCCCGATACCTCGGGACGGCCGCAGGTGCAGTTGATGTTGGAGCGCCTCTTTGCCCACATGATCAAGCATCCAGGTGTCCGATTCTGCACGCTGGACGAGATGGCCGACGATTTCGCAAAGCGGAGTCCGCGGAAGCAGAAATAGGAATCGGTCGGTTGTGCGGCTTATGTGGCATTCTTGGGATCGAGGAGCACTGGTCGGAAGTCGCCGGCCGGCCGGAAACCTTTGCCGGCCGCAAGCAGGCGCCGACCCGGCGCCAAGAGCGACTGGCCCGCATCTCGATAACCAACAGCGTTCTGGCCCACTACGGACTGCAGCTCGCCGATTGGCAGGGTCGCAGCCATCTGTTGAAAAACAAGGTCGGACAGACTGAAGTGGTCGACACGATCGCCGCCATATGGCCGGTTGCGGCGCAATTGGCGGGGGTCGTGTGCGATCCGCTCGATCCAGATTTGTTGACCCGTCTTGAAAACGAACAAAAGCGGACCGACCATGGCGAGCTATGAAGACTTTATACCGGTCAACCTGCTGACCGGATTCCTGGGCAGCGGCAAAACGACGCTTCTGAAGCGTCTGCTCGAATCGCCACAGCTTGCCAATACGGCGGTACTGATAAACGAATTTGGCGAAATTGGTCTCGATCATCTGCTTCTTGAGACGGTCGACAACGAAACCGTAGTTCTTCAGTCGGGTTGCATCTGTTGCACGATTCGAACCGATTTGAAGAACGCAATTGTAAGTCTCTATGACAAGAGCCGCCGTGGGATAATTCCGAGTTTTGACCGCATGGTAATCGAGACAACAGGTCTCGCGGATCCGGCGCCGATCGTCTTTACCCTACGGGGCGATCCGATGATCCGTCACCATTTTCGTCTCGGCAATATTGTTACGACCGTCGATGCCGTGAACGCTGAGCGCGAGTTGACCACCAACGACGAGACGCGGAAGCAGATTGCAGTCGCCGATCGTATCGTTATCACCAAGACTGATATTGCCGACCCGCTAGCTGTGGAACGCCTTTCGGCAACGTTAAGGGACCTCAACGCGACGGCTAAAATATACGATGCCCAGACCGACAGAATCGAAGCCGACGACCTGCTCGCCCACGACATTTACGATCCGCAAACCAAGTCCGAAGAAGTCCAAAGCTGGCTCGATCAAGAATCCAAACGCCCGGGGCACGCGCATGCGCACGACCGCAATCGCCATGCCGACGACATCGTCACTTTCTGCGTGATCGAAGACCGACCCCTTGATTGGACGGCGTTCGGCATTTGGCTATCTATGCTGGTCCATGCCCACGGCGAAAACGTGCTGCGGGTGAAGGGCCTGATCAACGTGGCGGGGCTGCCTTCGCCGGTGGTCGTCAACGGCGTCCAACATATCATTCACCCGCCGACCCATCTCGATCGTTGGCCGAGCGACGATATGCGCTCGCGCATCATATTCGTGGTGCGAGGACTTGACCCGAAATTGCTGCAACGCTCTTTGGCGGCGTTCAATGGGCTCGCCAAACCAGGCGACCTGTCATCATGACCGGGCATCATCAAGTGACAGCGATGCGGAATTGCCTATATCGTTTGGGTCGGCGAATAACAGCCTGTTTCGTGGGAGGCGCAGATGTCGACAGTGCTCATTAAGAACGGCCGGATCATCACGGCGGTCGACGATTATCAAGCAGATATCCTTATCGAAGACGGCCGTGTCCGCACCATCGGTAAAGATATCGCGGTCGGCGATGGCGTCGAGGTTCACGACGCCGCCGGCCTGCTGGTGATCCCCGGCGGGGTCGACGTCCATACGCATTTGGATTGGGAATTTGGGTCGGCGCGGACCGTCGATACGTTCGAGACCGGCACCATGGCCGCCGCCTTCGGCGGGACCACAACGGTGGTCGATTTCTGCAACCAAAATCATGGCGAAAGTCCCTTGGTTGGGCTCGAGGATTGGTATCAACGATCGGCCAGCGCCTGTATCGACGTGGCAGCCCATATGATCATGCTCGATGTCAACGACCAGTCTCTCGAGGATATGAAAACCCTTATTCATCGCGAGGGCGTTAGCAGCTTCAAGCTTTTTATGGCATATCCGGGCGTCCTGATGCTCGACGACGGAGCACTGTTCAAAGCCATGCGCATGGCCGGGGATAACGGCGCCATGATTTGCGTTCATGCTGAAAACGGCGGCGTCATACAAGTGCTTGTCGATGAGGCGGTCGCCGCTGGCAATAGGTCGCCGAAGTTCCATAGCCTGACGCGCCCAACGATCATGGAGGGCGAGGCGACCCATCGCGCCATTCGCATTTCAGAGCTTGCCGAGACGCCGCTCTATATCGTGCACCTCTCCGCTGCCGAGGCGCTGGCCGCGGTCACGGAGGGGCGCGACCGCGGCATCGCCGTACACGCCGAAACCTGCCCTCATTATCTGTTTTTGACCGATGAGGAATACGACAGGCCGGAATTCGAGGGCGCCAAATATGTAATGACTCCGCCCTTGCGTACCCACCATCACCAAGAGGCCATGTGGCGCGGTTTGAAAACCAATGATTTGCAAGTCATCTCGACCGACCATTGCCCGTTCTGTTTCGCCGAGCAACCCTACGGCCTGAAATTTTCCAAGCAGCAAGGCGCCGACGACTTTAGCAAGATTCCGAATGGCGCTCCGGGTCTGGAGACGCGGTTGCCGCTGGTTTTCGACGGCTGCGTAAACGACAAGGGCATGTCGTTGAACAGGTTCGTCGAATTGACCTCGACGACGCCGGCGAAACTGTTCGGCATGTTCCCGAAAAAGGGTACCATCGCCGTTGGGACCGACGGCGACATCGTCCTTTTCGACCCCGACGAAACCTGGACCATCACTGCGGCCGAACACCATAGCCGCATCGATTATTCCTTGTTCGAGGGTCGGGCCGTCCAAGGGCGCGTCAAGAAAGTGTTCTCGCGCGGCAATTTGGTGGTCGACGGTACCAATTGGCTCGGTCGGGCCGGCGGCGGAGAGATCCTAAAACGGAGCACGAGCGGCGTAATATAGGGACGGAGGCGAGACCAATGGCGAATACCGCCGATGTTCAATCATTGGGCATGGATTTAGAATAAATGCGGCAACGATGTTGGTTCACGGTCAACTGATGACAGGCTTTGGAGAGTAGGTTATGGCGAAAATAGGCGTTGATGTTGGTGGGACCTTTACGGATCTCATTTTGGAAAACGGCCCTGGAAATGTGTTTGTACATAAGGTGCCGAGCACACCGGAAGACCAGTCGATTGGCGTAATAGGCGGCATCGAAGACATCTGCAAGATCGCCGGGATATCGACCAAGGATATCGAGCTGATCGTTCACGGGACGACGATCGCAACCAATATCACCATCGAGCATACCGGGTCCGAGGTCGGCATGCTGACCACCCGGGGGTTCCGCGACATCCTGCATATCGCGCGCCACAAACGGCCGCACAATTTCTCCCTCCAATTCGACGTACCGTGGCAGTCGAAACCGTTGGTTAAGCGGCGCAATCGCATTCCGATTACCGAACGGATCCTACCGCCGGACGGAACCGTGGATACGCCGCTCGACGAAAACGAAGTGCGCGCCGCCGCTGAAGTTCTCAAGGAACGCGGTGTCGAGGCAGTAATCATCTGTTTCCTGTTCGCCTTCTTGAACAACGATCATGAACAGCGCGCTAAGGAGATCGCCAAGGAAATCTTGCCGGAGGTGTTCGTCTCGTGCTCCTCCGACGTCGTCGACGTGATTCGCGAATATGAACGTTTCTCGACGACGGCAATGAATGCATACGTGGGACCTAGCACGATCAATTATCTGCAGAATCTGGAAGCCACGCTGAGCGGCAAAGGAATTGATGCCGAGTTGCGCCTGATGCAGTCCAACGGCGGTATCTCGACCGTCGCGAACTGCTCGGAACGTCCTGTCACGATCCTTATGTCGGGACCGGCCGGCGGCGTCATCGGCGGCAAGTGGTGCGGT
>JAPUHN010000253.1 GCA_027297685.1 Alphaproteobacteria bacterium
TGAGGTTCGTCTTATCGGGTTCGGCACCTTCTCGGTCGCCAACCGTAAAGCGACGACGGGCCGCAACCCGCGCACCGGCGAGACCATCCAGATCCCGGCGCGCCGGCAGGCCAAATTTAAAGCCGGCAAAGCGCTGAAAGAAGCCGTGAACTGACGACGTCAATTCGTCGGATCGAACCAGGCCGGTTGCGACTATTCGCGGCCGGCCTGTTTTGGTTCCGCCACTGCATCATCCGGGTTGCGCCGGCGGACATTGTCTGCCCCGCGGGCGCACGGCCGGCTATTGGTGCCTGGATACTTTGTCAGGCTTATAGCCGAGTTGACTCCAGCAGTACTCGACCGCGCTTTCCTCGCAGCGATCGGCGCTAAAATGAGTCGTCCGCCCGATTTCAATTTGCTGATCCTCATCCCAAACCGTCCACTGGAAGGTCGGTTCGCCTTCGGCGTTTGTCGACTGTTCGATGATAATTTCAATCATGGTGTCGTTCCTCCAGATCGCCTGTCATCACTCAACAGGTCGCTGTGAACCCACCCAACCCCGTCCGCGCCATCGCCGAAGCGCACCAGCAGCCAGCTATTCTCTGAGCCAAGCAACGTCACCTCGCTGCCACGGGGAAGGGACTTGATTACGCTTGCATCGGTAGACGGGCCGCCCCGCACGTTGGCGCTCTCGACCTCGACGGTGGTGCGTTGGTCGACGACGATGGGGGGATTTTCTACAACGGTGGAGATATCGGGTTGGGAAGGCTGAACCAAGACCGGTTCGCCCACCACCAGCGTGTCGATTTGGGTTCTGAGTTCGGTGACCGCCAGCGCCACGCGGTCGGCAACAACAGACCTGACCTCAGGGTGCAGTGGCGGCAGCACGAACAAACACACACTCGCTATTGCGACGACCACCGAGCGACGTGGCCTCCAGTTGCGCTGATGGCGATAGGCCATCTCGCGTGCGCTCGGCCGATTATTGCCGCTACCTGCATGGCCCTGCCACACCTGCTTAGCCGCCGCCAGCCGCTCGGCTTCCTCGGTCTTCCAGGTTCCGTGCGCTGCCGACAGGGCGGCCTGTGCGTCCGCTTCCCAGGTCTGGCGCGCCTTTTTCAGACGCGCCTCGAATTTTTCTTCGGCCTGTCGCAATGGTTCGGCAAGGCGGTCTGTGATTTCTTGCGCCGGCTGTTCGGCTGCCACATTGGCCTGTGCATCGGAAACGGACCCCTTGGCAGTATCGGCGGCGCCAGCGTCCCGCTGCTGACGCAAGTCGGAAAGCTCGTCCTCGTATTCTTTCGTTGCCGCCGCGCGCCGTTCTGCTTCTTCGGCCTTCCAGGTTTGGTGGGCGCTCGACAAGGCGGCATCTGCATCCGCTTGCCAGGTCTGGCGCGCTGCTGCTTGACGTGCCTCGGTTTCCTCCTCGGCCTGACGCAGCGCCTTTGCCAGGTTGTCTTCGAACTCTCGTTCCAGGCGTTTTTCGGTCGCGTCGGCCTGCTCTACCAGCGCGCGCGCCTGTGTGATCTGTAGCGTGGCGATCTCGTCGGCGTGGGCCGCCTCGGCGGCTTCGATCGTTTGTTTGCGCGCCGCTTCAATGTCGACGGTGACACCGTCTTGTTGTTGGCGTTGTTGCGAAATTTCGCCCTCAAACTCTTTCCGCGTCGCCGCGAGCCGCTCCGCTTCCTCGGCCCTCCAGGTTTCGCGGGCGCTCGACAAGTTTATCTCAGCCTCTGTTTCCCAGGCCTGGCGCGCTTGTGTTTGGTGTGCCTCGGCTTTCTCCTCTGCTCGGCGCAGCGTCTGCGCGAGGCGATCTGTGTATTCTCGCTCCAGCTGCTCCGTGGTGGCGGTGACTTTGGCTTCAAGCGCACGCGTGTGCGCATCGTGTAACTCGTTGATCTGCTGCGCGTGGGCCGTCTTGACGGCTTCCACAGCTTGCTGGCCGGCGTCTTCGGCGCTGAATGCCGCAGCTTCCAGCTGCTGGCGCAGATCGGACAGCTGTTCCTTGAACGCATTCATCGCTTCAGTCTTGGCGTGACTGGCTTCGGACTTGGCTTCCTTCACGCGTGCCGCATAGTCCGCTTGCAGGGCTGCCGCTTTCTCGGTTTTCTTTTCGGCCGAGGCTATCCGTTTTGAAACCTTTTTCTCGGCTTGGCGCAGCGCTTCGGCGAGGCGGTCTGTGAAATCTGCTTCCAGTTGCTGCTGGGTGGCAACGAGCCGCTCTTCGAGATCGCGCGCATGGGCGGTTTCGGCGATCTCGATTGCTTGCTTGCGCACCTCTTCGATGTCGACGGTGGCGGCGGCGTCAGCGTCCTGTTGCTGTCGCAGTTGTGAAACCTCGGCGTCGAACTCTTTCTTTGTCGCGGCAAGCCGCTCTGCTTCTCCGACGTTCCATTGTTCGCGGGCTGCCGACAAGTCTGCATCTGCGTCCGCTTGCCAGTTCTGTTGCGCCGCTGCAAGGCGATCTTCGAACTCTTTCTCCAGTTGCCTTTTTGTGGCCGCGACCTGCTCTACGAACGCGCGCGCGTGGGTAGATTCGGCGGCTTCCAACGCTTGTCTATTCACCTCTTCGGCGTCGATGTTGATTGCGTCCCGCTGCTGTTGCAGTTGCGAAAGCTTGTCTTCAAAATCTTTCTGCGCTCTCGCGCCAGCGCGATCGGCTTCTTCTGCCTTCTTTTCGGCGGCCGCAATTCGCGCCGCGGCATCTTCCTCGGCCCGGCGTTGTGCTTTTGCCAGGCGCTCTGTGAACCCTTGCTCCAATTCCTCCTTGGCGGCGGCCAGCTGCTCGACAAAATAGCGCGCCTGCGCAGCTTCGTCGGCTTCCAACGCTTGATCACGAAAATCTTCGGCATCGCTAGCTTTAGTATCGAGCTGCTGACGTAGCTGCGCGATCTCGCTTTCCAACTTCTTCCGCGCCTCTTCCCGTGCGCCATCGGCCTCTGTCTTGACCCTATCTTCGCGTTTCACATGGACAGCTTGTAGGGCTGCGGCTTCCTCGAATTGCTCACCTGCTTGGTTATCGAAGTCTTCCGGTGTCTCGACGACGCGAAATTTACGCTTCGAAGCTTTTTCGGATTTCGACACTGGTGACACCGGCAGATCGATCAATGCGAGGGTCGTCGCATAATCATCGTCGAGATTGATGATCCGAACCGCGAGCGTGATTTCCGATCTATCCGAGCCGGCAGCTGGCAAATAGGCGAGACCCGGCACATCGTCGGGTTTTAGAGAAAATGTGCAATCGCCGTTGTTACGCCCCTTCGACAAACGGGCGAGCTGGGGCATCTGCTCGATACGAATGGAAAGCGGCCCATGCTGCAGGTAAGGCGCCAGCAGCGGACCCAGATCAAGCGGAACGCCCTGATCAGTCGTTTCGTGTGTTGTGACCGAATTCGCTACCATTCAACATCGATGCTCCAGCAAACAGCTTGAGCGCCGCCGCCCACCGTTAGTTCTGCTCGCGTCTGTGTAGTTTACCAATAAAACTATAGTCGCAGTTCGACATATTCTTATATATTGTTACAAAATTAATATTTCTTTACAGAGTATTTAAGTATTGTCGCTATTTTTAGATAATTTATTGCTATTTCTCGAAAGAGTATGGCGACGGCGCGGTTCATCACACTTTCGGTCATCGAAGGTCAATTCTGAAATCTTCCTGAAATCCGTCGCGTGCCGTGCCGCTTGGCCTAATATGCGGACCGTCTGGAAGGGATCAGAGGAAAGTCGATGAGCGGATTAGCCGACACCATCACCTTGGCCGATGTCGAGGCCGCCGCCGAGCGTATTAGTACCCGGGTCAGGCGCACGCCGTGTTTACGCACACGGTACATCCGGAATCCGTTGCGGACCGGACCGACGATGCTCAAGCTGGAATGCCTGCAAGTGACTGGCGCCTTCAAGGTGCGCGGCGCCAACAACGCCAACCTGCAGCTCGATAACGCGGTGCTGGCGCGCGGTGTCATCACTGCGTCGGGCGGCAATCATGGCCTTGCCGTCGCTTATGCGGCGCAGGCGTCGGGCTGTCCGGCGGTGGTCTATTTGCCCGAGAACACGCCGGACGATAAGGCGGCAAAGATTAGGGACTGGGGCGCCGAGGTCGTGGTCGAGGGGGCGGTATGGGATGACGCCGAGCGCGCCGCGCTGGCGTGCGCCGAGCGCGACCGACTGGCCTATATCCATCCGTTCGCCGATCCCGCCGTAATCGCCGGGCAGGGGACGATCGCCCGTGAAATGTTAAAACAATCGCCGGATATCGACGTGATCGTCGCCGGTATCGGCGGCGGCGGCCTGATCGCCGGTGTGGCGCTGGCGGCCAAGGCGATTAAACCCGATATCAGGGTGGTTGGCGTCGAGCCGGTGGGGGCGCCGACCCTGACGAATAGTTTACGGCAGGGCGCGCTGGTGACGCTGGACGCCATCGATACCGACGCCAACACGTTGGCGCCACGGCGCAGCGCCGAAATCAACCTGGCAATCGTCGAAAAATACGTCGACGATATTGTGCTGGTCAGCGACGATGACATGCGCGCCGGTGCCGAGTGGCTATGGTTTGAGATGGGCCAAGCGGTCGAGCTTGCCGGTGCGGCTGCCGTTGCCGCGATCCAAACTGGCAAGGCTAGCGCGCCCGACGAACAGACTGTCGCCGCGATCGTCTGCGGCACTGGTACGGCGGGGCTGCCGGCGGGGTCATCGCCGCCGGAATAATCGTCTAAGATGCCAGATTGAAGGAAGGCCGGGCGAACGAGACTGAGTCGACACAAGTACCAAGGGGGCGGTGGTAATGGCGGTCTACGATGGTGTGATAATTGGTGCGGGTCACAATGGTTTAACCCTCGCTGCATATTTGTCGCGCGCCGGCCTCAAGGTCGCCGTGCTTGAGCGGAACGCCGAGATCGGCGGCGGCACCAGTACGCAAGAGCCGACGCTGCCGGGCTACCGTTTCAACCTGCACTCCAATTTTTTCATGGGGTTTGGCCTTGCGCCGTTGATGCACGATCTGGAGTTGCACCGCTTCGGGTATTCCTACATCGAACCGCTGGTCCAGCAGGCCGCGGCATTTCGCGACGGCTCGTGCGTCGTCATCCATCAAGACGTGGACGCGACGTGCGCTTCATTGACGCGCTTTTCCAAACGCGACGCACAGACATTCCGCGAGCTACACCACCTCTATGCGGTGAAGATGCGGCCGCTGCTGACCTCGCTACTCTACAATGCGCCGTTGCCGATCGACCAGTTGCGCGATCGGTTGTCGGGTCCGGAGGCGAAAGAGTTTCTGTCGCATGCCGAGCACGACCTGTTCAGCGTGGTGCGCAAGTATTTTGACGATGACCGCATCCGCACGCTGTTCACGTCTTACATGCACGTCATTACGACCGAAAACCAGCCTGGCGCTGGCATGGTGTTTCCAGCGATTTTCTCGAATGTGATGAGCTTCACCCTCCCGGTGGGTGGCGCCGTCGCTCTACCGCTGGCGCTGGCGCGCGTCGTCGAGGCCGGCGGCGGTACTGTGATTACGGACGCCGAGGTCAGGGAGATCTGCACGAAAGACAGCCGGGCAACGGGTGTGAGGCTCGCCAACGGTGAGTTGATTGAAGGCCACCACTTTATCGCCAGCGCCATCGATGCGCCGGCCACTATGCAGATGACCGGTGAAGAGCTGTTCCCGGAAGACGTCCGCGATAAACTGGAGGGGTGGCACTGGGGTAATCACAGTCTGGTCACGTTACATTTGGCGCTGCGCGAGCGCCCGATTTACAAATCACGAGCATTCGATCCCGACATCGACCGGGCATTCAATATTTTCTTCGGCATGGACGATATCGAACAGGTCGAACAGTGTTTTGAGCATTGCGAGGCCAAGAAATTCCCCGATGTGCTGATGGGCAACGGCGCCTGTAATAGCCACGTCGAGCCGTCCTACGCGCCGGCCGGCGGTCATTCGGCGTTCTGGTGGCCGTTCGCGCCCTATGCGGTCGACGGCGATTCGGAAAATTGGGACCGCCACAAAGCCGAATACGCACAGCGCGTGCTCGACGTGTGGCGCGAATATGCGGAAAATCTCGATGATGACAATGTGCGCGCCAGGTTCCTGTTTACGCCGCTCGATGTCGAGCGCCTCAACGTCAACATGCGCCACGGCGCCGTCCGCATGGGCGCCTATATTCCCTCGCAGCTGGGCATAAACCGGCCTCACCCGTTGTTGTCAGGCACCCGCACGCCGGTCGAGGCACTGTATCTATGCGGCTCTTCGACCGGCAACGGCGGCGGCATCAACGGTGCCCCCGGCTACATTGCGGCGAATGCGATCGTCGACGATCTGGGCCTCGACCGCCCCTGGAAACCGGTTCCACCGCCGGAATGGCGCGATTGACTCGCGGTCCCGTTGCGGCGGCACAACCGTCACCTATTCAATCGGGCCACCAGCCTGAAACCTGGCGTCGACCGGGAGGAATTTCAAACGCCCGGATATGCGCGGGATGTAGGTCGGGCGGATAAGGCCGTGGACACATGAACGGCGTTCGTCGATATGTCCGCTTAACCGTTGATTTCGTCCGCTTTACCCCCGAAAGCGGACGTAGACCGCGATGGGTGATTTCGTCCGCTTTTGACCCATAACGGACGTGGCGAGGGTTCATAGGGCATTGTCACGTTAGCCGGAAACGGCCGCAAAGGACCGCTTCGACGCCCTTTCAGGTTGCCGGGCTCGCACTTTCCCATATGTTGAACGCGTCGGCTCGAAATCGCTTGAACGTGTGTCTGCTGAGTAAGTGACGCTGGACGTAAAAAGTGTTGTAGACCGAAGAGTGAATATTCAGGAAGGCTACTGCAGATCGGCTTGAGAAGCAGCGTGTTAATGTGACAATGCCCGGCTGGTTGATGAGCTGGTTCCATGCGAATCAGCAATGATCGAGAATATCGGCGTTGGATTTGAAGATCCTGTTGGATATCCATTTGTCTCGCATAAACCGCCAAATGTTTTCCACCGGGTTGAGTTCGGGCGATTTCGCCGGTAGCGGCATGGGGGTAAATTTGGGTGGGACTTCGAGAGCTATCGAGAAGTGCCAACCGGCCTGATCGACGATGGCATGGGCTCGAATCGATTCGGGACCTCCGAGTGACGGCTTGAAGGCGGTTTCTGCTTCTACCTCGCTCGGGCGAAGGACGTGCCGATGATGGATGCGTTCAAGTGCGTGGCACCGTTTTCTGCGCCGAGATAGCGCGAACCGGGCTACTGATCGCGTCTTCGGCCTTGGCGTTCTGGCTACTCGATTTGTTGAGCAGACATTTCTGAATATTGCGCAATGGCGAGAGCCGATGTGCGCTCGGTTGCGCAGTGCATCCGAACGTGTACTCTTCGAGTCGTCTCCGGATTCTCGCCCCGGCTCGCCTGTTTTGATGACACGTAGGTTCGAGTCAATCCGACCCTCCTGATCATGGGTCATGGTCATTATCGAGTGCATCCAGAGTATGGAAAAAGCCACGCTTCTTTTCTACAACACCCACTTGTTTCTCGATCTCGATCGGCCCACCCGGCGGATCGTTGACGATGAGGAGCGCACGCAAGCCATCGTTCAGACCATCACCGAGAGACGACCGGCGGTGGCGGGGCTTTGCGAAGTATGGGCGGACGCGCGAGCCGAGCGTGTGCTGGAGGGATTGCGCGAGCACTACTCGTCCCACTTCCGACCCACGACCCGGCGCGGGTTCCGCATGTCGTCGGGTCTGCTGCTGGTGAGCCGGTGGCCGGTCGCTAACGCAGACTTCACCCCGTACTACGAGGAGGACGATGCGGTGCATCGCGCCGACATGGGATTCGTCACCGCCGAGATCGCGAGCCCCAACGAGGGCGCGCTCGCGTGCCGGCTAGTGGTGACTCACAACCAGGCGACCTTCGACAACGATGTAGCGCGCTATGCCGTGATTCGCGAGCGCAACATGGCGAAGATTCTCGAGCGAATCGAGTCGACCCCCAACGACGGCGTACCCTGGATCATCACCGGTGATCTGAACGTAATCGCCGAGACCGAGGGTCGGCCGACCGAGGAGTATTGCCGTCTGCACGAGAGTCTCGGCGTGCACGGGCTCCTCGATATGTATCGCGCCCTGCACCCGGACCCGGAAGATCACGTCGCTCATCGGGGACTGACCTACGACGGCGCGACAAACCCGCTCCTCGAGGCTTTCGGTGGCGCCGAGATGGCTCGATCGAGAGAGCGTCTTGACTACTTCTTCGTGTCGGAGTCTTTGCGCGAGGGGTGGGAGCAGTGCGCCATCGAAGACCAGGCCTACACCTATGCCCGGCCCGCCGGCGGCCGCTGGCCGGCATCCGATCACTATCCGCTGGAGGCGACGCTCACGTTATGAGCGAGACCCACCATCGTAGATCAGCGACAGCGACAACAAGCGTCGGGCCTGATTGGCGTTTCCCGTCGAGCGGGCCAGGACGCGAAGGGCATCACCGTCGTAATCGGGCCGAAGGGGAATAACGTG
>JAPUHN010000254.1 GCA_027297685.1 Alphaproteobacteria bacterium
AGCTTGCGCCGTATCCTGACGCGCTTACCGACATGAATATCAACCGGGTCGAAGGCGGCGCTCTTGCGCTTGGTACGAGGTTTCATCCGCTCTGCACATTCCGATGAAAACGGCCACCGATTCCGACGGAAAGCGGCCACCTGTTCCGATCCAAAACGGCCACTTTAGCCGGGGGTCGAATATGGCGTCGTGATCGTCGCCATTGGGTGTTTCTTTGATGTCATTTTCCCTCTACGTGGTCAACGGCGTTGGCTTTGATATTTTCGGCGATGGTCTTTCGCAAGGAGGGTCCGTGGAGGTCGATGCGGTGGGCGTTGTGGACGATACGGTCGAGGATGGCGTCGGCGAAAGTCGGTTCACCGATGACGTCGTGCCACTTGGCCAGCGGTAGCTGGCTGGTGATCAGGATCGATGCGTTGTTGTATCGGTCCTCGACGATTTCCATGAGATCGCGCCGTTGATCGGCGTTGAGACGGTCTGGGCCCCAGTCATCCAGGATCAGGAGGTTGGCCTTGGTGAGGGCCCGGAACAGGCGGGGGTAGCGTCCGTCGGCGCGCCCGGTTTCGAGTTCCGCGAACATCCTGGGGACGCGCTTGTAGAGGACGGAGAAGTCGTCGCGGCAGGCCTTTTGGCCGAGCGCGCAGGCAAGCCATGATTTGCCGACGCCGCAGGGTCCGGTGATGATCAGGTTCTGTTTGCGTGCGATCCATTTACCCCGAGTCAGTTGCTGGAACAGGGCTTTGTCGAGGCGCCGGGGCGCACGGTAGTCGACATCTTCGATCGCGGCGTCGGGATGGCGCAGACGGGCGTTGCGGAGCCTGTAGGTCAGACGGCGGTCGTCGCGTTCGGCTTCCTCGCGGTCGAGCAGCAGAGCCAGCCACGGGGCATGATCGAGTTCGCCGGCCTGGGGGTTGTCGCCGAGCTCGGCGAAGGCGCGGGCCATGCCGTGCAGCTTGAGATGCTTGAGTTGGTCGAGGGTGGGATGTTGCAGCATGATGTCTCCTCAGTGGAAGTATTGCGGGCCGCGGATGTTGGGGTGATCGATCGCCGGCCCGTCCGTGGCCTGTCGCGGCGCGCGGCGATCGAGATTGTTCTTGAGGATGGAGGCGAGGGACGAATAGGAATGGGCGCCGATCTTCAGGGCTCTCTCGCAGGCCGTTTCCAGCCGTTCCGGTCCATGGGTCTTGGCCAGGCGAAGGATGCCAATACAGGAGCGGAAGCCCTGTTCGGGATGAGGTTTGGCGCGCAGGATGACGTCGATCAGGATCTCGGTGTGGGGCCCGTTAGCGGCGGCGTCGCGACGGATGCGGTCCGGGGTCCAATTGGCGTAACGCCGGTGGGCGGAGGGCATGTGTTCGGCCACGGTGGTGTGGCGCCGGCTGCCGGATCCGCGCATATGGGCGGCCACACGCTTGCCTTTGTGGAATATCTCGACGGTGCGCTCGGTGATCCGGGCCCAGAGCTTTTGCTTGGCCAGGGCGTGGGGCACTGAATAGTAGTGCTTGGCGACCTCGACATGATAATCGAGGCCGGCGCGGCGCTGTTTCCATTCGGCGTATTGGTATGCTTGGCCAGGCAACGGCTTCAGCGCCGGTTGGTCGAGCGCCTCGAACAATTGCCGGCGCGATGCGCCCAGGTGTTTTGTCTGGCGCCCGTTCAGGTCTTCCAGCAGTTCATGGATGGCCTGGTTCAGTTCGGCGAGGCTGAAGAAACGGCGATTGCGCAGGCGGGCCAGTATCCGGCGTTCGACGAGCTGGACGCCGACCTCGACCTTTGCCTTATCGCGAGGCTTGCGCGGCCGCGCCGGCACGATCGCGGTGTCGTAATGGGCCGCCATGCCGGCATAGGTGCGGTTGATCTCGGGATCGTACAGGCAGGCCTTGACGACGCCGGACTTGAGATTGTCCGGCACGACCTGACGGGGAACGCCGCCGAAATAGGCGAAGGCGCGGGTATGCGACCCGATCCAGTTGGGCAACGATTGCGTCCAGGTCGCTTCGGCGTAGGTGTAGCTGGAGGCGCCCAGGGTGGCGACGAAGACCTGGGCCGTGCGGATCTCGCCGGTAAGGCCGTCGATCACCTCCATCGTGGCGCCGGCGTAATCGACGAACATCTTCTCGCCGGCCAGATGGGTCTGGCGCATGGTGAGATCGAGCCCACTCTTCCAGGCGCGGTAAAGCTCGCAGAACCGACTATAGCCGTAGCCATCGCGGTGAACGGCGCGGTATTCCTCCCACAACAAGGACAGGGTGACGCCGGGCCGTTTGAGTTCGCGGTGTAGCAGCGGCCAGTCGGGTAGCGGCCGGCGATCGGGAGAAACCATCGTCGGCGGCGGGAACAGCAGCCGTTCCAGATCCTCCTCCGAAAGATCTTCGGGTAGCGGCCAGCCCAGGCCGGCGCGGCGCGCGCGGCTGATATAATCGCCGACCGCCGTGCGGCCGATGTTCAAGCTGACGGCAATCCGCCGCTTCGACAATCCACCAGCGCGCAGCCGTAGAACGTCGCCTATCTTGCGCATGGGCAATCTCTCCCGGGGCATCCTCGCTCCTCTCAAAAGGCGCGAAGGTAGCCCCTGTCAGGATCACCCAACGAGGTCGATCACATCGCCAATCCGACTGGTCGCTTTGCGTCGGAATCGGTGGCCGGATTAAATCGGAATCAGTGGCCGCTTTGGATTGGAATCAGTGGCCGCTTTGCGTCGGAATGCGCAAACGGCATCGATCAACGCATATCTGACCAGCAGACCGGATGACAAGACCTTCAATAAGACGGTTACCGAAGCGATCGAAGGGCTGATCGACAAGCAAAGAGCCAATGTCGACGCCGAAATTTATCAGGTCGGCGTGCCGGTCTTGAAGCAAACGATCGGCGACTTCGTCGCCAGGGACATTCTAACTCTCAGTCCCTTCAGCATTGTTATCGTATTCGGTATACTGATTCTGTTCTTTCGCTCGGGCACGGCGGCCATTCTGCCGCTGGTGACCGGTTCGCTCAGCATTGTGTGTACTCTCGACTTCATGGCCTATATGGGATTCGCCCTCAATCCGGTAAACGCCATCGTTCCCACATTGCTGATCGTCATCGGCTGTACCGAAGACATCCACTTGCTCTCCGAATACGGACACCAGCTGAGCGCCGGCCGGACAAAGATCGACGCCATTCGCAGCATGGCGGTTCTCAAGGACGAAGCCGGCGAAATCGAGCAGGCGATACTACTTTGGTCGGAAGCGAGAGACCTTTACGCGGGGCTGAACTACCCACCGGCCGTTGCGG
>JAPUHN010000255.1 GCA_027297685.1 Alphaproteobacteria bacterium
ATCTAAAGTCCTTGCAGTCGTTTCAGCACACGCCGCAGGGATGGTTTGGTGGTCAAAAGCCGCGACGAGAGACGAAAGGCCGAGTATCACGTATCTGTGGCCCAACCACCGTCTCTCCACCCAGCTTGATCGCGGAGCATGCCCAAAAAGCGCGGGAAATCCGGCCATTCGCGGCGCCCGTGCTTTGGTGTGCCGATAATGCAAAAAAGAGTGGTGGTCCGTAAGGGACTCGAACCTTCCACCTAACCGCAAAAATAAGTCTTTGAAATGTCTAATGAATTTAGCGTCACATCCGACCGGAGACGAATAGCAACCCCTTCTTCCCCGACGCCGTCTCCCTTTGGTCGGGAGACGGCGACGAGAGAACCAGTCCGGTGGCGAGTTCGCATCGTACTGACTGCACCAGAGACTGGTATTTTCCTTGTATTACAAGGACTTAGTGGTGGGCCCGGCAGGACTCGAACCTGCGACATAACCGTTATGAGCGGTTCGTTCTAACCAACTGAACTACGGGCCCCCATGGCCGGGGCAGCGCCCGCCCGTTGCAAGGGCAGAGCACCGCACTCCGTATATCACAGACGCGCGCCTGGTCCAGACGGTGCGAATGCGAGATGGCGCAAACGCAGAGCACCGGCAATTTGCCGGCCCTATCTTTCGTGGTGTCCGCACATCGTGAACCGGTCGAAAGACGTTATCGCCTGCGCAGCGCCTGGACGGTATTTTCCAGCGCTTGCAGAAATTGCGAGCGGTCTTGCTTGGTGAAGGACGGATTGAAATTGCCGCCGGCGTCGGTTTCGCGCAGATGGCTCTTCAAGTCGCGCATCGCCAGCGCGTTGCCGATATTTTCCGGCGTAAACGCGTTGCCGGTCGCGCCGAGCGCATGGGCGCCCCTCTCCAGGCAGCGCGCCGCCAGCGGGATGTCGGCGGTCACCGCAATATCGCCGGCGCCAATATGATCGGCAATCCAGTCATCGGCGGCATCGGCGCCTTCGGCCACAACAACGCGGTTAATCAGCGGGTTGTCACCGCCGTGGCGCAGCCAGCTATTGCCGACCATGTGCACGGTCAGGCCATGGCGGGTGGCGACGCGCAGCACCTCTTCCTTGACCGGGCAGGCATCGCCATCGACGTAAATTTCCAGAGCAGGGTTTTCCGGCACGTCGTTAATGATCTGACGGTGCGGCAAAGCGATCGCCAAGGCCGGTATCGTAGTTCAAGCCGTCGACCGTCAAGATCACGCCCAAGGGGCCGCCGCGCGTCAGCCCCTTGCGCGCCAGCGCGGTCCACACGGCAGGGTTGGCGAAGCCGCTGGCATCGCGCGCCGCTATCACAAAACCGCCGATATGCACATGGTCGCCATGGGGGCGCGGCAGGCTCATCAGCGTCACTTCGCCGTTCGCTTCGTCACGCAGGCCCGAGACCGGATCGTTGGCCAACACCTGCGCCAGCGCCAAGGTGCGCAATTGCAGCTTGTTGAGCCTCAAGGGGTTGGTTTTCAGCGGCACCGGTATCGCTCGGCCTCTCGGGTGTAGCGTTCAAGTTGCGCGGCGCCCCCTATATCACATCAGCGCGGGCGGTCTAGACGGACCAATGCCAGATGGACCACGCGAAAAGGGCCGGCGTGGTGCCGGCCCTGAACTTTTTGCGGCGTAGCCGCTGTGCCTAATGATCGAGGAAGCTGCGCAGTTTGCGCGAACGCGACGGATGTTTCAGCTTGCGCAGGGCCTTGGCCTCGATCTGACGGATACGTTCGCGCGTTACCGAAAACTGCTGGCCGACTTCTTCCAATGTGTGGTCGGTGTTCATGCCGATACCGAAGCGCATGCGCAACACGCGCTCTTCGCGCGGCGTCAGCGTGGCCAGCACCCGCGTCGTGGTCTCGCGCAGATTGGCCTGAATCGCCGCATCGATCGGCAGGATCGCGTTCTTGTCCTCGATGAAGTCGCCGAGATGAGAATCCTCCTCGTCACCGATCGGCGTCTCAAGCGAGATCGGCTCCTTGGCGATCTTCAAGACCTTGCGCACTTTCTCCAACGGCATGTGCAGCTTGACCGCCAGCTCGTCGGGGGTCGGCTCGCGGCCGATCTCGTGCAACATCTGGCGCGAGGTTCGTACCAGCTTGTTGATCGTCTCGATCATATGCACCGGAATACGGATGGTGCGCGCCTGGTCGGCGATCGAACGGGTAATCGCCTGGCGGATCCACCAGGTGGCATAAGTCGAGAACTTGTAGCCGCGGCGGTATTCGAACTTATCGACCGCCTTCATCAGGCCGATATTGCCTTCCTGAATCAGGTCGAGGAATTGTAGTCCGCGGTTGGTGTATTTTTTGGCGATCGAGATCACCAGACGCAAGTTGGCCTCGACCATTTCCTTCTTGGCGCGGCTGGCCTCTTTTTCGCCCTGCTGCACCGTCTGGACGATGCGGCGGTATTCCGCAATCGGCAATCCGACCCGGGTTGAAATCTCCATGACTTCTTTACGGATCGCACGAATCTCGTCGGGCTTGCCGGTGCCGAACTTCTTCCAGCCCTTCCCTTTCAGGCGGCCAACGCGACTGAGCCAGCGCGGGTCGAGTTCGTTGCCCATATACTGGTCGAGGAAGTCAGTTCGGCTAACCCCGCCATCGAGCGCCAGGCGCAACAACTTGCCTTCGTAGTTGGTCAAACGGCGGTTGAGGCCATAAAGTTCGTCGACCAGGGTCTCGATACGGGCATTGTTCAGCCTTACCAGGTCCATAAGCTGAACCAGCTCTTCCTGCAATTTGGTGTAGCGCCGGCTCTGTGCGGTCGACAGCGCGTCCGACTTTCTCTTCATGCCGGCGAGGCGCTGATCCTGCAGCTTGCGCAGCTTTTTATAGGATTTACTGATTTTGTCGAAATTCTTGAGTACGTCTGGCTTCAGACGGGCTTCCATCGCTGCTAGCGATAAGTTCGCCGCGTCGTCTTCATCTTCCTCATCGACATCTTCGCCGTCGGCCTGGTTGCCGTCCTGTTTTTCAGTCGCTGCCGTTTTATCGTGGCCATTCGTCGTGGCGGCCGCGCCGTTTCCAGGCGCCGCTGCGTTATTCTGGACATTCGCCGCCAGCCTTGCACGGTTCGCGGCCAGGCCATTGGGGCCTGCGCCGCCGTTTGCGCTGTTATCGACGGTCGGCGTTTCGGCGCCGTAGGTCGCATCTAGATCGATCACGTCGCGCAGTAAAATGCGTTCGTCCTGCAATGCATCGCGCCACTGAATAATGGCGCGGATGGTCAGTGGCGATTCACAGATCGCACCGATCATCTTTTCGCGGCCGGCTTCGATCCGCTTGGCGATGGCAATCTCGCCCTCGCGTGACAGCAGTTCGACAGATCCCATCTCGCGTAAATACATCCGCACCGGATCGTCGGTGCGGCCGATGTCTTCCGCTGGCGCTGGCGCGGCTGGCGCCGGACTGTCACTTTTCTTGCTGCTGTCGGGCGCGGCGGCAGCGGTGTCGCCGTCCTCTTTGTCTTCATTTTCAACGACATTGATGCCCATCTCCGAAAGCTGGGCGAGAACGTCCTCGATTTGTTCCGACGAAACTTTTTCTTGCGGCAGGGCCTCGTTCAGTTCGTCAACGGATACGTAGCCGCGCTCCTTGCCCTTGGCGATCAACTTCTTGACCGCTTGGACGGAGCTATCCATCAGCGGGCCGTCGGTCGACTCTTCTCGCTCGTCCGTGGTTTCCGCCACTGCTTCCTGCTTGCTCGCCATTGTCACCCCTAATAAGCAGACACACCGGTACCGCCGGCCAAGACTTTAAAGTCCGCCCGTACCCGTTTGTTCCCGGACGATTTCCAGCAGTCGTTCGCTGTTTTCGGATGTCATATCGTCCGCAAGTTCCCGTTTCGCCGCCACTCGATCCTCTGCAAGCCTATGACGCCGGTGCCACGCAATAATATCGGTTAGCGCACGCGCCGCTTCCTCCGCCGAAGCTTCGGGCGCGGCAAACTGCGCTTGCCGATAGATTGTCGCATTCAATACGGCTGCCAATGGCTTTTGATATCCGCACTGGTTGAGATGGCGTCGCAAGGCCGTGCTGTCAAGGTCCGGTTGATCGACTGCGACGTTTAAAATTTCCCGCAATATCCTGTCAAGGTCCTTATTTGTCAGGGAAATATCCGCTAGTTGTTCAGCAACGCTGTGAACTAGCACGTTATGGTTAATTAATATTGAAATTAATACCCGTTCTTGGCCTACCCGCAATGCTGCGAGATCGCCGCGGGGCCGCAAATTTGCCGGTGGCAAACGCCGATCGGCGCGGTTCCTCCACCCGGAGCCACCCTGCCGTCCCTCGTTCCGCCCAAACAGCCCCCGCAAATGCTCGCGCATTCGCTGCTGATAGTGGTACTGCACTCCGCGGTCGGCGATCTGGCTAACATGCTCATTGAGTTTGCGTTCCAGGGCTGCGCGCTGTTCCGGGGTGGCAAACTTGCCGGCCCCCACCTCCAAGGTCCAAATCACGTCGACCAGCGGACGCGCCTTGGCCAACAACGCCTCGAAGCCGGCACGTGAGCGCGCGCGCACTAGACTGTCGGGGTCCTCGCCGGCGGGCAAAGTGACAAAGCGCAGCGATTTACCAGGCTGGAGCAGCGGCAGCGCCCGTTCCGCCGCCCGGAAGGCGGCACGCTGGCCGGCATTGTCGCCGTCGAAACATAAGACCGGCTCGTCGACCATCCGCCACAGAGCGAGAATCTGCTCTTCGGTCAGCGCCGTGCCCAAGGGCGCCACGGTGTGGGGCAGGCCGGCTTGGGCCAACGCGATCACATCGGTATAGCCCTCAACGACAATAACAGCGCCGGCCCCGCGCGCCGCCTCTCGAGCCTGGGCCCAGTTATAGAGAACCCGGCCTTTGTGGAATAACGAGGTTTCGGGCGAATTGAGGTATTTCGGCTGTCCGTCGCCGAGGATACGGCCGCCGAAGGCAATCACCTGGCTGCGCCGATCGGTGATTGGGAAAATCACCCGGTTGAAGAAATAGTCGCGCGGTTCGCCGCCGCCGTCGGGCAGTTTGACCAGCCCACCTTCAACCAACTGCGCGCGGGTAACGTTGCGCGTCTCCAAAGCCTGACCCAACCGTCCCCGCCCGTCGGGGGCATAACCAAGGCGAAACCGCTCAATGGTCTCGTCGGAGAAGCCCCGCCCCCGCAGATAGTCGAGCGCCTGGCGCCCGCCCGGCTGCGCCAGCTGGTTCTCGAACCAAGCGCAGGCCTGCTCCATGACCTGCTGCAGGGTCGCCCGGTCCTTTGCGCGCTCGCGCTCTTCGGGCGTTTGGCGCGGCACCGGCAAGCCGGCCATCCCGGCCAGCTTCTCCACCGCCTCGGGGAAATTCAGCCCTTCGGTTTCCATGGTAAAACTGATGATGTCGCCATGGGCGCCGCAGCCGAAGCAGTGATAGAACCCTTTATCGTCGTTGGCGGTGAACGACGGTGTTTTTTCGTTGTGGAACGGGCACAGCCCAATCGACTCCCGGCCGCGGCGGTTTAACCGGACCTTGGGCGCAATCACCTCCGACACCGAAATGCGGGCGCGCAGTTCATCGAGAAATTGGGGCGGAAAGGCCATAAGCAGGTACTAGCAGTTAGCTCTTGGCAGTTAGCCACATATGCCGGAGTCGGATCAGTGGCGTGGGGCCGCGATATTAGACTCCGCGACCGCTTTGCAAGCAGCGGAAAGTCGGCCTAATTACGCAGAGTATGGGGATAACTTTGTGGCGGGCTTCAGCCCGCGCCAAGCTTTTCCTTGACCAGAGCGCTCGCCTTACCGAAATCCATCTGCCCGGTGTAGCGGTCGCGCAGCGCACCCATCACATTGCCCATGTCCTTCATACCGCCGGCCCCTACCTCGGCAATCACCTGATCGACCGCCGCGCCAATCTCGGCGTCACCGAGCTGCTGAGGCAGGAAATCTTCGATGATCGCAATCTCTTCGCGCTCCTGCTCGGCCAATTCTAGCCGTCCGCCCTTTTCGTACATCTCGATGGAGTCGTGGCGCTGCTTCACCATGGTTTGCAGCATCTGCAAAATTTCGTCGTCGCCAATACCATCGGTATTGCCTTTACCGCGCGCCGCAATATCACGGTCTTTCAGCGCCGCAATGATCAGGCGCACGGTTGAGATGGCGCGTTTTTCCTGGTTCTTAAGCGCGGCCCTCAGAGCCTCTGGGATAGCGTTTCGCAGCATGTCGATGATATGTGGCGGGGAATGGCGCAGACGGTAACGGATTTAGAAACCGATAGCAAATCCAGAATAACCATATAACTTATTGTTATTAAACAATATTTCTATTATCACTGAAGCTTGACGACTCGAACCAGCTAGCTTAAACAACGCGCAATTTGCGTGCCGTTTATCGGTGCGCTTAGCCCGGTACAGGGTCTCAGCTGTAAAATTCGCACCCGGCGGACGTCACACAGCCCTTGAAAAGGAACCCATTCGAATGGCCGCTGACGCGCGCAACGACCGGAGCCAGCCCGGATGGGCGACCGGCGCGTTGGTTCTTGCCGACGGCACGGTCATTTGGGCGCGCGGCGTCGGCGCGACCGGCGCAGCGGTCGGTGAAGTTTGCTTCAACACCTCGATCACCGGCTACCAGGAGATCATGACCGATCCCTCCTACGCCGGCCAGATCATCACCTTCACCTTCCCCCATATCGGCAATGTCGGCGCCAACCCTGAGGACGTCGAAACCAATGCTCCGGCGGCGCGCGGCTGCATCCTGCGCGCCGATATCACCAATCCGGCGAACTGGCGGGCGACGCAACATCTCGACACCTGGCTACGCTCGATGAACCTGGTCGGCATCGCGGGTGTCGATACGCGCCGGCTGACCCGCGCTATCCGCGACGGCGGCGCGCCCAACGGCGCTATCGTCCACCAGCCGGACAGCGCCATCAACCCGGTCGCCCTGAAGGCAGCGGCCAACGATTGGCCGGGCCTGGAAGGCATGGACCTAGCCCGCGAAGTGTCGTGCAAGCAGACCTACGAGTGGACGGAAACGCGCTGGCGTCTGGGGCATGGCTTCGGCCGGTCGCAAACGCCGCAACATCATGTCGTCGCAGTCGATTTCGGCGCCAAACATAACATCCTGCGCTGCTTGGCCGACCTGGGCTGCCGCGTCACCGTGGTGCCGGCTTCTGCGAGCGCAAACGATGTGCTGCGCCACCAGCCCGACGGAGTGTTTTTGTCGAACGGGCCTGGCGATCCAGCGGCGACCGGCGCCTATGCCGTACCGATGATCCGTGCGGTCGTCGACACCGGCGTTCCGGTATTCGGAATATGCCTGGGCCACCAGATGCTGGCCTTGGCGCTCGGCGCACGGACCGAAAAGATGCACCACGGCCATCGTGGCGCCAACCACCCGGTCAAGGACTTGGCGACTGGCAAGGTCGAGATTACCAGCCAAAACCACGGCTTCGTGGTGGTCGACGGCTCATTGCCAACAAACGTCGTCGCAAGCCATCGCTCGCTGTTCGACAACAGCCTGGAAGGCCTGTGCGTCACTGACCGGCCGGTGTTTTCGGTGCAGTATCACCCCGAAGCGTCTCCCGGCCCCCACGACGCCCACTATCTGTTCGAGCGCTTCGTCGGAATGATCGAGGGCGCCAAATAAGCCATGCCCGCACGCACCGACATCTCCTCGATCATGATCGTCGGCGCCGGGCCGATCGTCATCGGCCAGGCGTGCGAGTTCGACTATTCGGGCACTCAAGCAGTCAAGGCGCTGCGCGAAGAAGGCTACCGGGTGGTGCTGGTCAATTCGAACCCGGCGACCATCATGACCGACCCGTCGATGGCCGACGCCACCTATGTGGAACCGATCATCCCCGACATCGTCGCGCGCATTTTGGAACTGGAGCGCCCCGACGCCATCCTGCCGACCATGGGCGGACAGACCGCGTTGAACATCTGCCTGACTTTGGAACGCAACGGTACCTTAAAGAAACTCGGCGTCGAAATGATCGGCGCCAAGGCCGATGTCATCGACAAGGCCGAGGACCGGTTGCAATTTCGCGAAGCAATGGCGCAGATCGGATTGGAATCGCCGATCGGCATGCTCGTCAGAGACCGCCAATCGGCCGAGACGGCGCTGGCCGAAGTCGGCCTGCCCGCCATCATCCGGCCCAGTTTCACGTTAGCCGGCACCGGCGGCGGCGTCGCCTACAACCGCGACGAATATTTCGAAATCGTCGAAAGCGGCCTGGCCGCCTCGCCGGTAACCGAAGTCTTAGTCGAGGAATCGGTGCTGGGCTGGAAAGAGTACGAAATGGAGGTCGTGCGCGACCGCGCCGACAACTGCATCATCGTGTGCTCGATCGAAAACATCGACCCGATGGGCGTTCACACCGGCGATTCGATAACCGTGGCGCCGGCGCTGACCCTGACCGACAAGGAATACCAGATCATGCGCGACGCCTCGATTGCGTGCCTGCGCAAGATCGGCGTCGACACTGGCGGCTCGAACGTGCAATTCGCGGTGCATCCGCGCACCGGGCGCATGGTCATCATCGAGATGAACCCGCGGGTCAGCCGTTCATCGGCGCTGGCATCGAAAGCGACCGGATTTCCGATCGCCAAAATCGCGGCGAAACTGGCTGTCGGTTTCACCCTCGACGAACTGGACAACGACATTACCGGCGTCACGCCGGCCAGTTTCGAGCCGACGATCGACTATGTCGTCACTAAAATTCCGCGCTTCACGTTCGAGAAGTTTCCCGGCACAGAACCCCTCCTCACCACGTCCATGAAGTCGGTCGGCGAGGCGATGGCGATCGGCCGCACTTTTGCCGAAAGCCTGCAAAAGGCGCTCCGCTCGATGGAGACCGGTCTCACCGGCCTCAACGAGGTCGAAATTCCCGGCGTCCGTTCGTCCGGCACCGGGCGCACCTACGACCCCGACGCTGTGCGCGCCGCCCTCGGCAGACCGACGCCAGACCGCTTGCTGGTCATCGCGCAAGCGCTGCGGCTCGGCGTGCCGCTCGATGAAATACAACGGGTCACCCACTACGATATCTGGTTCCTGGAGCAGATCGCCGGCATCGTCGAGGTCGAAAACCGCGTGCGCACCGAGGGGCTTCCTCGCGACTACGATGGGCTGTTGGCGTTGAAACAAATGGGCTTTTCCGACGCCCGCCTCGCCGAACTAAGTGGGCAATCGGAAGCCGCAGTCGCGACCTTGCGAAATACCCTGTCGTTAGCGCCGGTGTTCAAACGGATCGACACCTGCGCCGCCGAATTCCCCAGCCAAACACCCTACATGTATTCGGCCTATGAGGGCGATTCCACCTCGCCCGGCGAATGCGAAGCGCGGCCCAGCGAGCGGCCGAAGGTCATCATTCTCGGCGGCGGACCCAATCGTATCGGCCAGGGGATCGAATTCGACTATTGCTGCGTCCATGCCGCCTTTGCCCTGACCGAAGCCGGTTACGAGACCATCATGGTCAATTGTAATCCGGAAACGGTATCGACCGACTACGACACCTCGGACCGTCTTTACTTCGAGCCTTTGACCGCCGAAGACGTGATTGAGATATGCCGTGTGGAGCAGCAAGCCGGCGCCCTCAAAGGCGTGATCGTGCAATTCGGCGGACAGACCCCGCTCAAACTGGCGCACGCGCTCGAGGCCGCCAATATTCCGATCCTTGGCACCTCGACCGATGCGATCGATTTGGCCGAAGACCGGAAGCGGTTTCAGGAAATGCTGCACGAACTAAAATTGCGGCAACCGGAAAATGGTCTGGCCACCAACGCCGAGGAGGCGCTCGCGGTGGCGGAAACGCTGTCGTTTCCGCTGCTCATCCGGCCGTCCTACGTGCTCGGCGGCCGCGCCATGGAAATCGTCCACGATATGGACGGCGTTGTTCGCTACATCAACGAAGCCGTGAAGGTTTCTGGCGATAGCCCGGTGTTGCTCGACAGTTTTCTGCAGGACGCCATCGAAGTCGATGTCGACGCGCTCGGTGACAGCAGCGGCGACATATACGTCGCCGGGATCATGGAGCATATCGAAGAAGCGGGCATTCACAGCGGCGATAGCGCGTGTTCGTTACCACCGTTCTCGCTGAGCGCCCCGGTTCTCGACGAGATCCGCCGGCAGACAGCGGTGCTGGCGCGGGCGTTGAATGTCGTCGGTTTGATGAACGTGCAATTCGCCATCAAAGACAACGAGGTCTACATCATTGAGGTTAACCCGAGAGCAAGCCGCACTGTGCCGTTCGTCGCCAAGGCGACGGGGGTGGCGATCGCCAAAGTGGCCGCCCGGCTGATGACCGGCGAATTGCTCAACGACTTCGAGCTTGGCGAAAACGCTGCCGCCGCACCGCCGGAGCATAGCCACGTCGCAATCAAGGAAGCGGTGTTCCCGTTCGCCCGGTTCCCCGGTGTCGATACAATTTTAGGGCCGGAGATGAAATCAACCGGCGAAGTGATGGGGCTCGATAACGATTTCGGCCATGCTTTCGCCAAGTCTCAGCTTGGCGGCGGTACCAAAGTTCCTGTCTCGGGCCGGGTCTTCATATCGGTGCGCGATCGCGACAAGCCCGCAATGATCGAACTTGCCCGGCGTTTATCCGACCTCGGATTCGGCGTTGTCGCCACGCAGGGCACCGCACGGTTCCTGACCGAAGCAGGCATCAACGCCGAAACCATCAACAAGGTTCTCGAAGGCCGGCCCCACATCGTCGATGCCATGGCCAACGATGAAATAGATTTGGTGTTCAATACGACCGAAGGAGTCCAATCTATCGCCGACAGCTATAGCCTGCGGCGAACCGCGCTGACGCTGCATATTCCCTACTATACCACCGTAGCTGGCGCACGGGCGGCATTGTTGGCAATTGAGGCAATGAGCGCCGGTGGTCTTGAAGTCGCGCCACTGCAGTCTTACTTTAACGCGTCGTTTTAACGATCTTGTGGCATGACAATATCCGAACGGCCTTCACCGCATGCATATCTTGCGTGCGGCAGTAGGTCTTTTGGCTAATTTATAGGTTAACTTTCAAACACTTAGTCGTATCATGGAAAAAACCCCAATGACCGCCGAGGGTCACGCGATCCTCCAGGACGAACTTCGTACTTTAAAGACCGTCGAGCGGCCGACCGTCATCAAAGCTATCGCGGCAGCCCGCGAGCACGGCGATTTGTCCGAAAACGCCGAATATCATGCGGCGCGTGAACGGCAGAGCTTTATCGAGGGACGTATTGGCGAGCTAGAGGATGCGACAAAACGCGCCGAAATCATCGATACCTCAAAGTTGAAGGGCAAAACTGTACGGTTTGGCGCCAAAGTTAAGCTTGCCGACGAAGATTCCGGCGACGAAATTACCTATCAGCTGGTCGGCGAATTCGAGGCCGATCTGAAGAAGAAGAAAATCTCTATCGCATCACCGCTCGGCAAGGCCTTGATCGGCCGTGAAGCCGACGACAGTGTCGAAGTGCAGACACCGAACGGCGTGCGCTACTACGAAATCGTCTCCGTCCGCTTTAAATAGCGCGGGATTTCGCCTGCCTGGTTTTCGCCGACTCTGGACCCGCTTCCGTTCAAATGGAGCAGTATCCGAACCTCATGTTGAGGAGCGAACGTAGATCGCGTCTCGAAGGCTGATCGTCTACCGGCACGCCGGATTTTAGCTTGGTCACGCGGATGACCTGAAAAGTCCGCGAGTACATCGCCCGCTCGGCTATCGAGCCCGACAAATGCGTGGAAGAACACTTCGTAGCCTAAAAGCTCGCCGCCCAATTCAACATGAATACCCTTCTTTTCCCCAGGGCGGTTAGCTGTGAATATGGCCGGAGTCCACCATAGATCAGGAGATGCCAACCATGTCCGGGCCGATATTTCATAACTTCAGCACAGCGCCGACCCCGGTGGCGCCGTTCAGTCATGCCGTCGAATGCGATGGCTGGGTTCAGCTCACCGGACAGATGCCCACGAACCCAGATGATGATTCAAAACCGCTACCGGAAGGTGTCGCGGCCCAAACCCGGCGGGTCATGGACAACCTGACCATCGTCCTCGGCGAACTGAGACTGTCATTGGATCATGTATTGTCAGTGCGGGTGTTTATTACTGAATTCGAACGCGACTACGATGCCATGAACGAGGCCTACAAGTCCTATTTCCCCACCAATCGCCTGCCGGCACGAACCTGCGTCGGCGTTACCGGACTGGCCCGAAACGCGTTGGTAGAAATCGACATGGTGGCGAAACGGCCAGCTTGATCCGCAGAATATTCACGTTTGTGGATTTCTTGGACGTCCGCGAGTATCCGTATCAATTCGTCGATTCCGATTGAGTTGGTGACTGTCAGCTAACATCAGACCCTAGGAATCCGGGTCGTCTACCGGCACGCCCGATTCGAGCCTGGACGTGCGGATCACTTGAAACGTCTGCACCGTGGTTACGTGCGCCGCGCTGGTCAACCGGTTCGTCAGTTCATTCTCGTGCGCAGTATTGCGCGCGACCATGCGCAACAGAAAGTCGCCGCCGCCGCGGATCATGTCGCAGCGCCGAACTTCCGGCCACGCACCCACCTGCGCTTCAAAATCGGACAGCACTTCACCGGATTGACTATCGAGGCCGACCAATGCGTGAAAGGACACTTCGTAGCCTAAAAGCTCGCCATCCAGTTCGGCATGGTAGCCTTTGATATAACCTGCCGACTCCAACGCCCGCACCCGCCGCAGACAGGGCGGCGCGGAAATTCCGGACAAACGGGCTAATTCAACATTTGTCATGCGGCCATCGTCGCGCAAATTACGCAAAATGCGGCGGTCGATGGCATCCAGCTTGACTCGCCGGTTGGCATCCCTGTCGGTGGGATCGGAAGATGTCGTCATGAACACCCTTTCTCCAAAGTTTGCCGAAGAACGCCGTGTGATAATAGGAATCACCGCGGCCAGTCGCCTATATTGCCGTTAAATGGGCCGGCGTCCCGATGCTAGCAAATTGAAATAATATTTCAATCGGTGCCGGGTCTGATTTTTAACTGTTTGGGCTCCTCTTGACCGATATTCCTTCTGCCGACACTCCCTCCGCATGGTCAACCACGTGGATTGTGACCGACGGCCGGCTGGGCATGATCAATCAGTGCCGGGGTCTGGCGACGGTATTGAGTACGCCAGCGGTGGAAAAAATCATCGAACTCTCCGCACCATGGTGTTGGCTGCCTCCGGCCATAAC
Organism: Alphaproteobacteria bacterium; assembly: GCA_027297685.1. GTDB lineage: Bacteria > Pseudomonadota > Alphaproteobacteria > UBA6615 > UBA6615 > JAPUHN01. The sequence continues at coordinate 13,201 of JAPUHN010000255.1, forward strand.
TCCGGCCCGGCTGAGCGTACTCGCCAAGACGGGCGATCGGCTGTCACCACCCTGGCCGGACCTGCTTATCGGCACTGGGCGTAAATCGGTCGCGCCGTTGCTGGCCGTAAAACGCGCAAGCGGCGGGCGGTCATTTTGCGTGCAGGTGCAGAACCCCGACGTCGCCCTGGAAAAATTCGATTTGGTCATCGCGCCAGAACATGACCAGCTCCGTGGCGACAACGTTTTAAGCACGTTGGGCTCGATGCACGGTGTTACCGCCGCTGTCCTAGATGACGCCAGGGCGCTTTTCGCCGACGCTGTCGCCGCTCTGCCGCGCCCGCTGATCGCCGTGTTGTTGGGCGGCAACAACGCGGTCTATCGGATGGACGAGAACCTCGTCAGGAGGCTTGCCGACGACCTTGCAACGCTTGCCGGCGCCAACGGTTGTGGGCTTGCCATCACCGCATCACCACGCACACCGCGCGAAGCCGTCGCTGTCATAACCAAACGTCTCGCCAACGAACTGGAGTCCGCGAAGGCGGTGTTTTGGGACGGCGCCGGCGCCAACCCTTATCTGGGCTATTTGGCGCACGCCGACGCAATCCTTGTCACGGCCGACTCCGTGAACATGGTCAGCGAGGCGGCGGCAACGGGAAAGCCCGTGCATGTCATCGATTTGCCCGGCGGGTCCGATAAGTTCCGCCGCTTTCACACCGCCATGGTCGCGGCGGGAATCACCCGTCCGTTTACCGGCGCTATAGAGCATTGGTCCTATGTCATTCCCGACGATACCGCCCGCGCTGCTGCCGAAATTCGCCGCCGTATGAGCCAGCGCGACAGATGAGACATAATGCCCTTTGCAAACATCCGATCTGCGGTCTAAGAAACCAGCATGGCCGCGCTTGATCTAGCCGCAATCGATTCGGCGACTCCGAGCCACGATCCGTTCGAACACGTGATCGTTCCCGGTGTCATCTCCGGCGATCGTTTCTCGGCGATTCTCGAAGACTTTCCCAAGATCGACAAACCCGGCAGCTATCCGCTGTCGCAGTTAGCCTGTGGGCCGCGCTTCAACGAACTGCTCGACGAATTGCAGTCGCGTCCCTTTGCCGAACGGGTCGGCGCCAAGCTTGGCATTGAGCTGACCGGCCGGCCGACGATGATTACCGTGCGCGGCCGTTGCCGGTCCACCGACGGCCAGATACATGCCGATTCCACGGGCAAACTGGTCACTGTCCTGATCTACCTCAACCCATCCTGGGAGGCGTCGGGCGGCCAGTTACGTCTGCTGCGCAATGGCCACGATATCGAAGATTATGCGGCCGAGGTGCCACCCGAGGAGGGCACGATGGTCGCGTTTACCTGCAGCCCCAATGCCTGGCATGGCCATCAATCCTTCGAGGGCCAACGGCGGACGATCCAGTTAAACTGGGTAAACAGCCGGGGCTATAAGGTGCGCGAACAGGTGCGGCACACCCTATCGGCCGGCCTTAAGAAGTTGTTCGGCTAGTCACCGCACCGATGTAATCGCCATGGCCCTGAACATCGATACCTTTTCCAACACCAAGGGCGGATTTCCGTTCTTCAAGGCGGTGGGTCATCCCGCGGCCGCTCCGAAAGCGCACGCCCTGCTGGCACGCCTGGGCGAGAGCGGTCCGCTGGCAATCTACGATCCGATGGGCTTTGCGACGGCGTTCTTCGAGATCCACCCATCGACCACGCTCGATATCACCCACGTCTATGGTCAGGATTTGTCCGCTCTGGGTCAGCAGGTACTTGGCCGCGCGACCCAGCCGGTGACCGATCTGGCCTCGGCCGACGTGGCGTCGCTTTTAGTTGTTGCTTTCGATGCCGACAAGATCGTGCGCGATATCGCCCATCTGATTCCGCCGCAAACAGAAATTCTCACCCTCGATGAAGTGCGCCTCGACAAGAACCGGCTGACCAACCCGCACCGCTACCTCGACCCGTTCAACTTTGCGACCAATTTCGCCTGGTTTCGCGACGCGCCAGACGGCCGCGGCGGGCGTCTGCATACGCGCGTGGCGACGGCCAACTACTGGCACCGCTTTGGCGCGCGTGACGTAACCCTGTGGCTCACATTGTTCGATGAGACCGGTGCGCCGATCGCCGAGTGGGACCAGCCGTTGCCCAATGCGCCCGCCGGCATCACCATCGACAGCGCCGAGGTGCGCCAACGCTTCGGTCTTGGCGATTTCACCGGCCAGTTACTGATCCACGCCATCGGTGTGGCCGGCCACGATATCGTCAAATACGCCCTCGACACGTTCGGCGACGATCCCAAAGATCTCTCGTGCACCCACGACGCCAACGCCTGGCCGGCCGACTTTTACGCCGGTCTGCCGGCGCCGCAGGCCGGAGAACGCGTCGTCCTGTGGATACAGAACAGCCACCCCTGCCCGATCCCCGCCGGCGCCGTCGGCCTCAACCTCATGGGCGACGGCGCCGGCGCGGTCTGGCTGGATCAGGCAATTCCACCCTTCGCCACCCACGCGCTCGATGTCGCTAAATTGCTGCCGGACGCCGAATGGCCGCAACAACTCGAAGTGCGCGCCGGCAAGCACTTCGTGCGGCCGCGCTACGAGATCGAGCGGAAGACCGGCGACGGCACGGCCCGGCGGCGCATGGCGCACGTCAATGTCGAACGCACCGACCTCGAGCCCGACCCCCAAATTGCCGAGATCGGCAACATGATGGGCAAGGGGTTCCTGCTGCCCGCCCCCGTGCTGCCGCCGGAGCGCTACCGCTCGATCCTGTTGCCGACGCCGATGTCGACGACCCAAGAAACTTTGCCGGTCGCCGCCCTGGTCTATGATGGGCAAGGCCGCGAGGTCGCCCGCCACGATTTCGGTGAACTCGCCCGCGGCGACAGCGTGGCCCTCGACGCCGACCAGATCGGCGCCAAACTCAATGGCGATGCCGGTCACATGGAATTGGTCTACGACTTCCCCGTTGCATCGCGCGGCGTCGACGGCTGGCTGCATGCGCTCTTCCGTTACGAGGACCGCGTGACCGGCCACGCGGCGGAATCGAGTTTCGGGGCGCATATCTTCAATACGGTGCTGACCTGGCAGGGCGAACCTCAGTCCTACACCGGCCATCCGCCGGGCCTGTCGACACGCCTGTTTCTGCGCACCGCCCCCGGAATGGCGGTTCGAGGCACGACCGTCTCCGGAGCAGCGTCAACCGGCACCGATCCCCTGAGCGGCGCCGACACGTTCTGCCACCTGATCTACCCAGCCTCGACGCCGTGGCGTGGAACCTCGCAGACCGACCTCATTTTACACGCCGGCGATGGCAGCGAAGTGGCGACGCGTACAGTGAATATCCTCTGCGGCGGTTCGCTCTACTGGCTTCTATCGGAAATGTTCGATGGCTCCGAGCGTGCGCGCGCCGCCGAAAACGGACCGACCGGCGGCGGCTATGTGCTGATCCGCGATACCACCTGCCGGCTGTTCGGTTATCATGGCCTGATCGCGGCCGACGGCGCCGCCTTCAGCCTTGACCATATGTTCGGGTTTTAGACGGGGGACACATGGGCGAGAAAGAATCCACGATCACCACCGCCGACGGCGAGATGTACGCCTTTTCGGCCTGGCCGGAAGACGACGGTCCGCACCCGGTGGTGGTCATGTATATGGATGCCCCCGGTATCCGCGAAGAGCTGCGCAACTTCGCCCGGCGCATCGCCGGCCAAGGTTACTACGCGCTGCTGCCCGACTTGTACTACCGGCTCGGCGACATCCGCTTCAATCTGGCGAACCGCAATGACAAAATGGGTGATATGATCTTCGCCGCCTGGCACAGCCTGAGCAACGCCGGGGTCGCCAGCGACACCGCGGCGATGCTCGAATTTCTCGGCGATGACGCGGCGGCCTCCGACGGCCCCCTGGGTTGCGTCGGCTACTGCATGAGCGGCGCCTTCGTCGTCACCGTGGCCGGCACCTTCCCCGACCGGTTCGCCGCCAACGCCTCGCTCTACGGTGTCTGGATCGTCACCGAGCACGACGACTCGCCGCACCTGCTGGCCGATAAAATCGAGGGCGAAATGTACTTGGCCTTCGCCGAACA
>JAPUHN010000256.1 GCA_027297685.1 Alphaproteobacteria bacterium
TCGAAACCTGCCGCGCGCTGTGGATGGGTGTTCCGGTATTGGCAATCGCCGGCGCCGGCTATCTGGGGCGGGAGGCAACCGCCGCACTACGCGCGGCCGGGCGGCCAGAATGGGTGTTTGACACAAACCAGGCGCGCGCCGTCGCTATCGCCGATCTTGTCGCCGATCTCGACCATTTGGCGAAACTGCGCGCCGCCTTGCGTGGCGAGGTGGCGACTACCGCACTTTACGATGTGGCCGGCTTCGCGCGCGCGTTGGAACAAGCCTATTACGCCATGTAGCGCTAGCCACGCATTTTTTGCGTGCGCATCCAGGGCGAATGGGAGTTTTCCGGTCAGATATCGTACTCTGACTTGACGTACGGGATCTGCCCGGCAATACAGCGACCGACATCGGCGACCAGGACCGACAGCCGCCGCTCTATATCCCCATAGAGGCGACGCATTTCCCGCACCGCGGTTCGCCGGAAGCGACGCCGAATTTGCGCGTCCTCGATGCGGCCGTCAAACCACCAGAAACTGCCGAGATAAAGGCAGGTCGTGCCAAACAGAAAAATACCGATTGCCGGAGACCTGGCGTATGCTTCGTCGAGTAGATCGTACATCTCGTAGACCCATACAAGGTCTGGATCTTCGCGCTCTGCCGCCGAGTCTAACACTGCATCGAACAGCGCGAAAATCTCCTGTGTGGCCGTCGCTAAATCGGTTTCGCGCCAGATCCGGTTCGTTAACTCCAAAGGAAAGACGGGCATTTTGCCGCGGATTTCGCCCATGACGCCGCCATGGTCGACCGGCGGATTTTGCAGATCGAGGACACGTGGCAGCATCGGTATCGTACCAGCGATCCTGGCGCCGTCGCTGCAGTTCACGCAACGGACGCTCGGAGTCATTTTGAGTACGTTCTCGAGCCCGTTGCGAGACCAGTCGAGGATGGATTCGGTGACAGCTTGGCCACCAAAGTTCGCGGGCACCGGAAAGCGCACGTCGCCGGCCCACTCTTTGGCCTCACCCCTACCGATATAGGTGTCGGCGGAATGGTAGTGATCTTCCTGCCGGGAACCCATATCGATGCCGAACAAATAAAGTTCGCGGAAACCCAAATGCAAAAGGGTTACCAGCGCCCCGTTGGCAACGGTAGGACCGGCAGTGCCCATTTGGTCCAAACCGTTCCCGAACACCGGGGCCGGACTTTGGCGCTCGCGATAATAGAGAATAACCTCATCGAACAGCTCGGTCATGACCGGCTGGACCGTTGCAGCACCCAGCAGGGTGATGCCCGTTAAGCCAAATTCGCTCGCTACCCGTTCGATGTTGGCCGCGTTTGTCGGATGGTTTTCCGTCTCGACATGCATATCGGGGCGAATTCCGTGTGCGAGCAGCGTGCGAAGACCCGACCCTATGGAAACAACAATGGCACGATCGCGTTGGGCAGCGATTACTTCCAGATCGCGGTCGATCGACGGCCCCGATCCGCAGATGAAAACAGGTTCCGTGCGCGGAAGTTGCTGCGATGCGAGGACCCGAACATCTTTATGTTTCAGGTTCGACACCGCGTTCGCCATCATCACCATCTCGTCTTCGAAGAAGCCGAGCCCCATCACGTGCAAGGAATAGTCACGATTGAACGCCTGGTGCGCTTCCGTCAGCAGGCTCGACCCGTAATGTTGGTAGACATAAACACCGTCGAGCAGCGCGGGGTTACCCAACCGAATCAACCTGCGCAGATGCGAAGCGATGGCGTCTTGGTTCTTTTCGAGCACCAGATGGATGGCGCAGCCGGCTTCGGTGGCTTGTTCGAATAGGGTGCGCCAATCGATCACGAATAATGAATGATAGAGATTGTCAAAATTTGGCTCGACGACAATCATTTCGGCGCAACTGGTGAAATCAAGCAACGGCTCGAGATGAAGTCCTAAGCCAAGTCCGAATACGATAGTAAAATGGCTCGATTGATCGACCCGCTGCTCGGTCAAGTTCGCGGCCTCGGATTGCAGCGCTTCAGAAAGGGCGCGCTTATATCTGCCTTCAAGGCTATCTCGATCTTTGAACGCAAGCGTCTTGATAAAACGTCGTTCCGGCCCCTCGAAATACAAGTCGATCTGGCGTTGGGTAAACACCACAGCATCCTCGCCATAAAAGCGTCGATCGCCCAACGCAATATTCAGTGCGCCTTCGTCGTCGACGAGCAACCGCGAGTGGGGCGATCGCACCTGCGCCAGTCGGGCGTAGAGGTTCGGTACGTGTTCGCGGAAGGCGGTCATGTTCTCGGTGAAGAACGCCGTTGCTGGCGGACCTTGGTCGTTCTTTGCAATCGCAGGATATGTCTCTGCCATGACCTATTTCCCTTGCGCGCGGTCTACTGCGCGACAGCGTCTGTCTGGCGCGCAGCGGTCAGTTTCTTTGCCATATGACCGATACCTTCAAACCAGGCTCCGCCATCGACATCGGACACGCTTAAATTCACCGTGGCATCTTGCGTGGTTGCTTTTCGTAAATACTCCAAAACCTTTCCAGTTTCGTCGGCGCATCCGGCGAGGGCGGGATGCGCCGAGAAGGCGCGGTAATGGCGCAACATGGCTTCGGCCTGGACGATCGCCGCCGACACCGTCTGCGGCGCACCGACACCCAAAGTATTGGAGTCATGAATTCGGTATGCCGCGACCGTTCCGGCGGTCTTCTTGCCGCGCAGCCCGGCCAGCACCAGCATTGTGAAAAACCACCAATCGGCCGCAACAACGTCTTCTGGAACGATCAGAGCGTCCGGAGATAGCCGGTTCGCGCGCACTGCCGTATTGGAAAAGCCCAGGAAATTGCGATCGCGAATGGTGATCACATCGTCGACCCGATCGGGGATGCCGGCGTTATCGAAGAACCGCCGCTCGAGGCCGTGTCCGGCATCGTCGATCAGATCCATATCGCCGTACGAAAAATCGGCTTCTTCCAACGCGCCAAGATGCCGGTCGAGTGCGCCCGGCGCGATCAGATCGTCCATATCGATGAAGACGAGAACGTCGGCGCCGCTGGCTTGTCCTGCCGCAAGCATCGCACGACGAACCCCGGCGAGCGTATGACCGGCCGGAACATCGGCAATGATGATATCAAGCTGCCCAGCCAATTCAGCCAGCGCTTCTTTCGCGTCCCGCAGGCCATCGACCACGGCAACGAATACCACGTCACGGCCAGCCGTGGCGGCCCGCAATGCCTCCACGAACGGGGCCAGAAACGGCCGCCCAGCCTCATACAACGCGGCGCAAATCGCGATCTTCATTTTTTCGCAACCGTTCGGTCATAAGGGCTTCGGCGGCCAAGAAATCGGCTTCGGTGTCAATATCGACGGCGCGTTCCGGCGCCATCGGATAACCGAACGTCCGCGGCCCGAAATAATCACGCGTGTGCCGTAAGGTCTCGACGTCGAGAACGTAGATCGAGCCATTTGGCAAGTAAACGGGGGTGTAGTTTTGGCGATTGTCGATCCCTTCGCTGGCGATGACACGTTGCAGCCGGCCATCCTCGCTCAAATTTTGCAGCCACTCTGCCGGTTTCGCTTCGGTGACGGATACCACCGCTTGCGCGTCATTGCGCTGGAACAGTTCGATGGCGGCGCTGATATCGTCGGGTAAACGCAACGGCGATGTGGGAAGCAGCACGCAAATCTTGTCGGCCGCAACGCCTTCACCGACCGCCAGGCCATCGACGACATGCAGATACGCATCGATGGCGTTGGCGTCATCGGTCGCCAAGTGCGGCGGCCGGCGAAACGGCACCTCCACGCCGGCGACGCCGCGGGCAACGCGGATAATCTCGTCGTCATCGGTCGACACGATCACACGTTCGACCATCGGGCAGTCGAGCGCAGACCTTAAAGTGTGCACGATCAGCGGTAACCCCGCGAGCATCCGCAGGTTTTTACCAGGCACTCCCTTCGAGCCGCCGCGTGCCGGTACAATAACAATCATGCAGCGCGCCCAACCCGTGATGACGCCCGCTCGACATCGTCGTCGGACAATAAAGTATCCGCGGCAAT
>JAPUHN010000257.1 GCA_027297685.1 Alphaproteobacteria bacterium
AGTGCCTCACAAGCACCGCAGGGAGAGGCGGGGAGATAATGGTAGATCAACCGAGCACTAACGCGGCGACGACGGAGCATGCGCCAGAACCGCGGATTACGGTGATCGGCGTCGGCGGGGCCGGCGGCAACGCCGTCAACAACATGATCCGGGCCGACCTGGAAGGCGTGGAGTTCGTGGTCGCGAACACCGACGCCCAGGCCCTCGGGCAATCGATGTGCGAGCGCCAGATCCAGCTTGGCCCGAACATCACGCAAGGGTTGGGCGCCGGTTCGCGGCCGGACGTTGGCCGGGCCGCGGCCGAAGAAGCGCAAGACGAGATCCTGGAAGCACTCATTAGCTCGAATATGGTGTTCATCACCGCCGGCATGGGCGGCGGCACCGGCACCGGCGGCGCGCCGGTCATTGCCCGGGCTGCGCGCGACGCCGGTGTGCTGACCGTAGGCGTGGTGACCAGGCCGTTTCAGTTCGAGGGCGCACAACGCATGCGCCAGGCCGAGGCGGGAATTGCCGAGCTGTCCCAACATGTCGATACGTTGATCGTGATCCCCAACCAGAACCTGTTCCTGGTCGCCGACAAGAACACCACATTCGCCGATGCCTTCAAACTGGCCGACGAGGTGCTCCACGCCGGTGTGCGGGGGGTGAGTGATCTCATGGTTCTGCCGGGACTGGTAAACCTCGACTTTGCCGATATACGCACGGTCATGGCCGCGATGGGCAACGCGGTAATGGGCACCGGTGAGGCCGAGGGCGACAATCGGGCGCTCGAAGCCGCCGAGGCGGCGATCTCCAACCCGTTGCTCGACGATGTTTCGGTAGCGGGTGCGCGCAACGTGTTGATCAACATCACCGGCGGGCTCGACCTCACCCTGTACGAGGTCGACGAGGCGGCCAACCGCATCCGCGAAGAGGTCGACGCCGAGGCCAACATTATCTTCGGCTCGGCCTTCAACGAAAATCTCAATGGCAAGATACGCGTCTCCGTGGTCGCTACCGGCGCCGACGTAAGAAAAGTGAATAGCTCGACCAGCAAAGAAACCGCCAAGGGAACAGAAGAGATTCTGCCCCAGTCCGAGGAAAAGGTTTCGGTTGAAAAGTCTACACCCTTGCGACTGGTGCTTCCGGTTCTGGAAGATGCATCATCGGCGAGTGAGGATATATCTATTCCAGCAGAGCCCCGTCCACGTCAACCGATGAAACCAGGATTTACCAGACAGCCGTATACGACATCCCAAATAAAGAAGCCGGAGAAATCTAAAGACCTCTCGGCAAAAGAGAATTCGACGCAAACATACCGGCAGAAAATGTGCTACGTCGTTTTCGAGGATGAGGTCGGTGCTCGTATATATAAGGTTCCTCTGGCTAAATCAGCCCTCATCTACCGCGAGCCTCACGCTGACCGATTGACGTTGTTCGACAGCCTGGAGAAAGCCAAGGCTGGGGCTTTGATCAATTGCGAACGAATCACCAATGAACGGAAAGCGCTTGGACTTCGGTGTGAGTCCGTATATCCGCCGGCACCGGATATTATGACTTTGACCGAAAGTACCGTACCAAACTACTTTCTCTGATCCAGAACACTGCGCCGTTTCCAATTTCCACTTCTGAACCTGATGACAGGTTCTCTCCAGCGGCATCGCAATGTACCGATCCGCGATAGCGATGGCCCGAAAGCTGGCGTTATATTAGCTTTTGCTGAACGGCAGCTTATGGCTATTAACGGACATTAGCGGGCCTGTCTGGAATGTCCGCTTTACACCCGAAAGCAGACATCAAAATACTGATGTCCGTTATTGCGCTGATTATGTCCGTTATTGGGGGTATAGCGGACATAAAATCCAGAGCAGTTAATGTCCGTTCCTGAACCATTCCGGACGTGGCGGTCGTTCATAGACACCTTCGTTTGCCCGCCATACACTCCGGCCCAGATCGTTAGGGGGAAAAGCCAGTTAATGGCCGAACAACGTGCTCAAAGAAGGCTTGCAGCCATCCTAGCCGCAGATGTGGTTGGCTATTCGCGCCTTATGCGAGCGGATGAAGCTGGGACCTTGGCGCAACTAAACGCCATCCGCAGAGAGTTGCTCGACCCCAAGATCGCCGAGTATGGTGGCCGCATCGTCAAGACCACAGGTGATGGCATCTTAATCGAGTTTCCCAGTGCGGTGGACGCCGTGCAGCAGGCTATCGATGTGCAGCAGGAGATGGCTCGTCGTAATGCTGACATCGCCGAAAACCAGCGCATGGAAATACGCATGGGCATCAATGTTGGCGACGTGATTGTCGAGGACGACGACTTGTTTGGCGATGGTGTGAACGTAGCCGCTCGTCTGGAAGGGTTGGCCGAACCCGGCGGAATTTGCATTTCCGGAAACGCCTATGAGCAGGTGCGTGACAAATTGCAGACAAGATTTGAGGATATGGGAGCGCAGGAGGTCAAAAATATCGACCGGCCGGTACAAGCCTACCGCGTTAGCCTCGAGCCAGACGACCGAACTGAAGCAACCAGCGTACAAAGCAATACGTCGCCACTACCGCTGCCCGATAAGTCGTCAATTGCAGTTCTGCCGTTTCAAAATATGTCAGGTGATCCGGACCAGGAATATTTCTCAGATGGCATCACCGCAGACATCATCACGGCGTTGAGCCATATCCGGCAGTTCTTTGTAATCGCCCGGAACACGACCTTCACCTACAAGGGCCGAGCGGTTGAGGTGCCCGCCATCGCTCGGGAGCTCGGAGTGCGTTATGTGCTGGAAGGCAGCGTCAGAAAGGCGGGTAACCGAGTTCGGGTGACGGCGCAGCTCATCCACGGTGAGACCGGTAACCACATCTGGGCCGAGCGCTATGATCGGAGCCTTGAGGACATCTTTGGGCTTCAGGATGAAATCACTCAGATGGTCGTCGGCGCGATTGAACCCGAATTAGATCGGGCAGAGCGGGAACGCGCAATACAAACACCTCCGGAAAACCTCGATGCTTGGGAATATCTACATCGAGGCTGGTGGCATTTAATAAAATTCGAGAAATCGGAGATTCAAGAAGCACAAAACTGTTTTCACCATGCAGTCGAAATCGATTCCTCATTTGCCCAAGCCTATGCGGGCTTGGCGGAAGCGGAGTTCATGAACCTGATGGGCGGCTTCGTTGACAAGCCAATCGACAGTTTGGAACAAGGGTTTGAGGCCGCGAATAAGGCAGTAGCGCTGGATGGAAAAGATTCCGTTGCGCACGCGACTCTGGGCGTGCTTCATCTCGCTCGACGAGAACACGCGCTCGCCATAGAAGCACTGCAACGTGCGCTCATCGCCAACCCTAGCTCAGCAAAGGCCCATCATTGGCTCGGTCTCGTTTTTGCGTTTTATGGGCGACCGGATGATGCAATAGCTGAACAGGAGCTTGCTACGCGCCTGAGTCCAAATGATCCTTGGCTATGGGCGTTTATGAACGTTCGATCATATGCCTATCTTCATTCGAACCGGCTTGAACAGGCAGTTGAATGGGCACACCGATCACTGCGTCAACCTAGCGCACCACGGGCTCCGTATATCGTTTATGTTATAGCTTTGAGTCATTTAGACCGCCGCGATGAAGCTGAGCGAGCGTCCGAGACGCTACTTGAGAAATTTTCTGACACGTCTATTGCCAAAGTTCGAAACGCTTTTCCATTCAGTCGCGAGGAAGACCTCGAGTTGTGGATTGAGGGCCTACGCAAAGCCGGTCTGCCGGAGTAATACTCTGCGGCCGGTTACATCGCGCAATGGTTGGTATCGCCGGCAGGCACTTAATGTCCGCTATTGGCTATTAACGGACATTGACGGGCCTCTCTGGAATGTCCGCTTTCGGGGGTAAAGCGGACGAAATCAGATGTAAAACAGACATTCAAACAGATGGTGATCGACCAACGGCTTAATCAAATTCACGGCCGATTTTTTGTTCGCGTGTTACCCCAGCTTTTACTCTAAACGGTGAAGGGTCCAGCCGGTTTTGGCGTAGCTCTTGCAAAATGGTGCGCCCGACAGGATTCGAACCTGCGACCCCCAGATTAGGAATACCGGGGCGCAACCTTCCCGGTCTTTCCTTATTCACCAATAGCCATGTAATTTCAGTGTCTTAACAGGTCTTAGGGTGCTGTTTGGGCCGTGTGAAATTCACGAACGTTCCCGAAACATCCATGCACGATTACACAGGAATTACACGCGCAACCGATGTTTGGAATTTCCCCGTCCAATGAACCGACAGAACTGAGATAAGCGCCCCTGGTGTCGGAACTTCTTGACCCCGCCACCACACTCGCGCATCGCGAACACGGCGGCCCGGCAGGGACATGGGCGAACCTGCCGAGCCTGCCACCACCAAGGCCCTAGAGACCAGCGGCCCTGGTAGTGGCCGCGAACCCATAACATATTTCGCCGCGTCTGGCCTTTTGCATTGAGAGTCAGGGCTGCTTGCCCAAAAACGAGCAAGTCTGGACTGCCGGTGTTAGCTATTTCTTCGGCAATTAGTGGCAGTCATTGGTCACCCGTGATCAGGTTCGCCCAGGTTCTCCCGGATCGCGGGGAAAAGCATTTGCGGGCCCTGTTACTCGCAGATGTTACGGGGTGGTGGCGGCTCGTTCACCTATCTAGCTGCTCCCTTCATTCATGTCCTTGGGCACGACCGGAACATCGCTGTCGTCGTCCGCCAGGTCCGAGGTGTCTTCGATTGCGACATCATCATCATCGTCGTCATCGACGGCGCTGTCGTCGGCCAAGGCGGCCAACTCCTTATCCAGATCCTCGCCCTTCGCGGCCGCCGGCTTTTTGACGACCACCGGGGTCGCTTCGACCGGCGCGCGCGAGCGCCGCGGACGAAAGATGGTCTCCACGTCAAATTTGGCACCGCAGCTCGGACACAAGATTGGAGCCTTGCGCATATCGTAGAACCGAGTACCACAGTCTAGGCAAGCCCGCTTTACGCCCCATTCCGGTTTGGCCACTGTTTATCCTCCGCCAGGTTAAGCGCTGCCGTGTGCCACGATTGCCGCCGCCTGTCAAAAGCAAAAACACATATGGCGCACTTTAGAGGTGCCACTCGGTTGTTGCCGTCACGCAACACCGATAAAGCCCGGGCCGCCGTTTCTTTTTCAGGCAGGATCGGTGGTACGCTTCAGCGGAAAAGCCTAACTAAGGAGCCCACAGTCCCAGCTGCCGACGCTGCCTCTGCAAAAAGCAATGGCGGTTTTGGCCGTAGAACACTTAGAATAAGTGCACGGCAGTGTGGAGCCGAACCATGAACGAACAAGATAAACTCACGGTGCAAGTCAAGGCGCTGGAATACCTCGTCAAGATCCTTTTTGCGATCCAGTTTGAACGAATGACCGACCCGGGCGGCGCAGCTTCCGGGTTTGCCGAGAACATCAGCCAGAAGTTGGAACGGACGCGCCCCAATAACGTAGATGAGGAAACGCATATGGAGGTCACTCAGGTTCTGGGTCGGATTCTCGACGACTTGGTTGCCGAAATGAAACTAGCGGGGTAACCGATAGCGGAAAATATTTCCCGGCAGTCGTTCTCAAGTTTTTCGTGGTGCGCGGGAGAGAACAGCCACCGCAACACTAGTTGTCGCAGGAAGTTCATGGTTAGCGGAGCCGCCGATTTCACTTTCGATGGGAGGTTGGCGAGATGGGGTTTCTACTTGTCCTGGTGGTTGTCGCCCTCGGCGTGATCGCGTGGCTCTTGTTTAGGATCGACGCCAAGCTCCAGGCAATTGGCAACATGATCCATGAGGCCAACAAGCCTG
>JAPUHN010000258.1 GCA_027297685.1 Alphaproteobacteria bacterium
CGGGGGCGAGGAACGGCATGACGGCGAACAGCACCAGCACGCCCAGTGTCATCCAGCTTGTCGCCGATTTCATGTTTATTCCCGCCATCATCGCACCGCTCAGCTTCCCTTCGGCGGGACCAGTCCCTGGGGCCGGAAAAACAAGATCGCCGCCATCAGAACGTAGATCAGCATCGACGACAGGGCCGGGCCGGCCGATTCCGCTGCGTTGGGCGACAGGAACACCAAAAGGGCAACGTCGAGAAACGAGCGCCCCATGGTATCGATCAATCCAGCCAGGATTGCGGCGATAAAGGCGCCGCGGATCGAGCCGATTCCGCCAATGACGATGACCACGAAGGCGAGAATCAAAACATCTTCGCCCATGCCGACGAAGACCGTCTGGATCGGTGCGAAGATCAGCCCGGCGAGGCCGGCGAGCACCGCGCCGATACCGAAGATGATGGTGAATAGCATGGGAATGTTGACGCCCAGCGCGCCGGCCATGGTGCGGTTCGACGCACCGGCGCGAATCAGCATGCCGATGCGGGTGTGCGACACCAACAGCCAAAGGCCAAGTGCCACGGCCAGACCGACGCCAATGATGGTTATGCGGAACACCGGGTAGACGATGCCGAGGACGAGTTCGACCGAGCCGTTCAAGAAGTCGGGCAGGGGCACCGTCACGCCTTCCGGACCCCAGATGATGCGCGTCAGCGCATTGAAAAACAGAATCAGGCCGAAAGTCGCCAACACCTGGTCGAGATGGTCGCGCGCGTAGAGCGTTCTAAGGGCAATCCTCTCGATGACGATGCCGGTCAGCAGCATCGCCGGGACCATCAGCACCACGCCGAGGATGAACGAGTCGGTCCACACGGCGAACGTGGCGCCGTAGAAGGCGCCGATCATATACAGCGAACCGTGCGCCAGATTGACCATGTCCAAGATGCCGAACACCAGGGTCAGGCCGGCCGCCATCAGGAACAAAATGATGCCGAGTTGGAACCCGTTGAGGAACTGTTCGGCGAAGAGGCTGAAATCCATCGTCTGGTCCAGGGCGGATTACAGGTCCGCCGAATGTAAAGACGGGGGCGTTGCAGCCCCCGCCAATCACTAGAAGCTTTGGTGACGATTACATTTTGCAGTCCTTGGCGTAAACGTCTTGATGGTCTTTCAACGCCACACCGGTAATCTTTGTGGTCCAGTTGCCGTCGGCGTCCGCCACCACTTCGCGGCTATAGAAGTTCTGGATGGGGAAATGGTTCGGCCCCATCTTGAATTTGCCGCGTATCGACGGGAAATCGGCCTTCTCCAGCGCTGCGCGCATGCCATCGAGGTCTTTGATGTTACCGTTGACCGCTTCGACTGCCGACTTGATGAAGAAGATCGAGTCGTAGGCTTGCGCCGCGTAGAATGACGGATAGCGGCCATGCTTGGCGCGGAAATCGGCAACGAACTTCTTGTTCTGCGCGTTATCGAGATCGGGCGCCCAAAACTGCGTCATCGTGGTGCCCAAGACGTCGATGCCGGCCTTCTGGAACAGCGGCAGGCTGATCGAGTCGAGGGTGAACACCGAGTACAGTGGTACGCTTCCGAGCCCGGCCTGCACGTACTGCTTGATGAAGGCAGGACCTGAGCCGCCCGGATAGAAGATGAACACGCCTTCCGGCTTGGCCGCCTTGACCTTGGTGAGCTCGGCCGACCAATCGCGTTGCGACGGCCACACGGTCATGTCCTTGCCGATGATCTTGCCCTTGAAGGTTCGCTCGACCCCAGCGACCATGTTCTGGCCGGCCGCGTAGTTGGGCCCAATCACATAGAGCGATTTGACACCTTTATTGTTCAACAGCTCGCCCATCGCCATCGGCGTTTGATCGTTTTGCCAGGAAATGTTGAAGAAGTTGGCGTTACACCGTTCGCCGGCCAACGACGAAGGGCCTGCATTGGCGCTGATCAGGATCTTGTTGGCGCCCAACACAACCGGTGCCGAAGCGAGCAGAACGTTCGACCAAATATATCCGGCGACCAAATCGACATTATCGCGCTCGACCAACCGCTCGGTCGCCTGCTTGCCTTTCTGTGAATTGAACTCGTCGTCGGCGAAAATCACTTCGACGTCGAGCGGACCCATTTTAGCGCCGATGGTTTCGACCGCCAGATTAACCGCATTACGTATATCCTTGCCGATCACCGCGGCGGGCGTCGTCAATGTAGTAACGAAGCCGATCTTGATACTTTCGGCTGCTGCGGCGGTAGACAGCAATGCAACTGCTGCCGCCGCGCCAAGAAGTTGTTTCATCATGGATTTCGTCCTCCCAATCAAGATTTTCGCCATGGGAGCACAAGATGCAGACAATGGAAAGCGCCAAGCGCGTCCTTCTTTCGGCGGATGATCACCCGCCGCCTACTGCTGGCAAAAAAATGGCGCCCGCTAGCGCGCGTCGCCGTCGAATGGCACCACCGCCGTGGCTTCAATCTCGACCCGGGCGCGATCCTCGATGAGGCCATCGACCGCAACCACCGCCATGACGGGAAAGTGGCGCCCGACAACCGATCGGTAGGCATCGCCAATGCCCTTGGGGTCGGCCAGATAGGCTTGCTTGTCGGTAACGTACCAGGTCAGCCGGGTGAGGTGCTCGGCCCGGCCGCCGGCCTGCGCCAAAACTTCGCAAATATTGGCCAGTGCCTGGCGCACCTGGCCGGCCATGTCATCGGTTTCGAACGCCCCGGTTTGCGGATTCCAGCCGATCTGACCGGCAATAAAAACCAGTCGTCCCTCGGCGGCGACGCCATTGGCGTAACCCTTGGGCCGCGCCCATCCCGGCGGTTGCAGAATTTCCAGCGACATCGTGTTTTTCCCCATCTTCAGGGTTGATATTTTATATCTATATATTTTATACTTAAAATAATAGACCGAAGCAATGCCTTGGGAATGCATAAATCGGATGGCCCAACCAAGCGACAGCAGTTCTTCGAGCGCCAGACCTCTGGCCGGCCAACACGCCATCGTCACCGGCGGGTCGCGCGGCATCGGCGCAGCGATCGCCGATGAACTGGCCCGTTTAGGCGCCGATCTGACATTGATCG
>JAPUHN010000259.1 GCA_027297685.1 Alphaproteobacteria bacterium
CGTCTTGCGGCGGAAGTGCTCGGCGGCGGGGGGATTATGTACGAGCATCCGGTCGAGAAGTATTTGCGTGACGCGGCGAGCTTTCTGCACTCCGACGGCACCAACCAGCTCTGCCTGCTGCGCGCGGTCCAGGCGCTCGCCGGCCAGGGAGAAGGCTCCGTGTACGGCTTCTAAATTTTCTCACGCCCGCTGCACGGCCGGGTGTTCGGCGTCGCGCTTCAAAGACGGTCCTAATGTCCGCTTAATAGCCAAAAGCAGTCGTGACGTATGGCCCGCGGGTGGCTGGAGGTTCATCCGCGATAGGCGAATTGTAATGTCCGTTATGGGTCAAAAGCGGACGAAAACGCCAACCCGAATAATGTCCGCTATTGGGGGTAAAGCGGACGAAATCAACGGTAAATCGGACATCGGTGATTGCTTGTCCGCTTTCGGGGGTAAACCGGACATTTCAGACAAGCCCGCCAATGTCCGTTAATAGCCATAAGCGGACTCTTGCACTGCAACATATTGGTGAGCTCCCGACCTACGAAAGTTCGTCGAGCAACGCCTTGGCGTCTTGCAAGTCGGGTGTGTCCAAGCCCTCGGTGAACCAGCCTTTCACGCCTGGCTAAATGTCGGCGGATTACTCCCGGTCCCAATGGCGTGCAATTGGCTGGTTCGCTGCGCGCATCGCATCCATGTAAGTTTTTAAGATCTCGGTTCCTGGCTCGCCCGCTTTATTGCGTTGTTCGGCCCATTCCTTGCCCAGGCTGGGTAGAGAGTTTGCCCATTGGCTGCGCTCGGCATCGCTCAGCTTGGTGAACTCTGTGCCGAACTTCTTAGTGCATCGGTTGACCATGATGCCCGTGACCTTTTTGACCCGCGCGATATTGTCTGTTTTCCACAGCGGCGCGGCTTCGATGAAGGCGTTTTTCACTTCATCCGGTAGCCCGTTCCAAACATCCTTATTGACGTTGAGCGCGAATCCCGACACGGCGCCGATGTCAGCCTCGAGCGCATAGGGTGCGGGTTCGCAGATCTTGAACTGGCCAGCGGCTGCCGGCCAGAAGATGGCGCCGGTGAACACGCCCGTACTCAGCGCGCTATAGGCCCTGACAAGATCGGTGTTGACGCCAATCGCACCAACCGCCTGGACCCACCGCAGGTTCGGGCCGATCGCACCGATTTTCATCCCTTTGAGATCAGTCAATTTGGTGACCTTCTTTTTGGTCCAAATCATCATGTTGTCGACCGCACTGGCTGGCTGCAGCGAGACTTGGTTAAACTTGTCCCAACCTGCGTCGTAAGCCGGAAACTTGTCTGCAAGTGTTTTCATTGTGTCCGACAGTAGGGTCATATCCAGTGTGGTGAACGGTGTGTTGAACGACACCGCGTACAGCGGAGCCTTGCTGGGCTCCGCCGCCGTGACCACGATACCGACATCACCAACTCCAGCCTCGATACCTTCGAGCTCGCCGGTCGCCCGAACGACCTGGCCGGAAATCGCGATGTTCCACTCGATCTTGAAATTGCCGGATTTGGCCAGGCTCTCGGCGATCTTTGGGATGAAGGTTTCAACCGCAGCGCCGGTCCATGACGTAAGTGGCGGATAGCCGGAAATCAGTGCCAGCTTGATCGTTTCCTGCGCGTTGGCCGGCGCCGTAGACGCCGTAATTGCAAGCGCGCTCACAACGGCAGCTGCAGCGGCTAGTGCATGTTTGCTTTTGTACCCGATCATCGCTTCCTCTCCCTATTATTAGGTTCGGTTTTTGTTGTTATCCGTCACGCTAATGCTGTGCGTCGCCTGCCTCACACCTCACGAAGGAGCATCCGATGACAACGATGGTCAAGACGCTTCGGGCGGTGCGGTGACCTTCCTACACTTTCGGTCGGAATTGAATTGTATGGTTGGAGGACCAGGGTGTCCATGAAAACCGGAATATCCCGTTAACGGACATAAACAGCGCATAAACAGACATCAGTAATTTGATGTCCGCTTTCGGGTGTAAAGCGGACATTTTTTCTACACCCGTCAATGTCCGTTATTAGCCAATAACAGACATTCAGCAAATGCTAATATATATAACTGGCCGTTGTGCCATCGGTATCGATAAGCTGCTCCGGTTTACCCGCTCCATTTCATGGACTTAACCGCTGCCGATAAGTCTGGTCGCCGGTCGCGGTCGATTTCGCTATAATCGCTGCAACTCTGTGGAGGAGGCCACGATGAAAACGATTTCGATCTCAGCACAGGACATGGAGAAACGGGTCGCGCGTTATGCCGACCTGAATCCCCTGCCATTGGCGGAAAGCCTCGATATGTCACAAGAGGCCAAGGATGTGATTTACTCCCGCACCATACTTTCGGTGATCGGTCTGGGCGAAGACGCCGAAACACCGGTTAGTAAAGGGGCGCCCATCCAGGGCGCCGGCGGCATGACGATGGCGTTTGCGGTGTGCCCGCCCGGCAACGGCCCGTCGTTGCATTCGCATCTGCAAACCTACGAGACCTTCACCGTGGTCAAAGGGCGCTTCGAGATCACCTGGAACGATGACGGCAATGAACGCATCGAGCTCGGATTGCTCGACACCATCGCGGTGCCGCCGGGTGTGTGCCGGGCGTTTCGCAATATCAGCGATGAAGAAGGCATCCTTCAGGTGGTGATCACCGGCGGCGTGCACGACATGGGCGACATCGATTTCCCCGAATCGATCGGCGATCGGCTCGAGGAATTCGGCGGCGACGTGCTGCAGCAGTTCAAAGACCGCGGCTTTACCTTCACCGCCAGCAAGGACGCGGCGGCATAGCCGACCCACCGCGGTTCGACCTCGACCGCCACACGCCGATCCCCGGCGAATACGTCTTCATCAACGAACTTGGTGGCGGGTGGCGGATCGTCGGCGTTGCTTTCGTTCATCAGCTGGCGGCAGTGCCGCGCTGCCGGTGCTCGCGGCGAATACTGTAATAGTTGCCGGCGAAGATCATGACGGCGCCTAACAGAACGAATAGTTCGGCCGACTCCTCGTAGAGCAGAAATCCGACCAGAACGATCAACGGCAGGCGCATGAAATCCATCGGGATGACGATGGATGCGTCGGCCAAGGCGAGCGCTCGTGCGGTGCAGAAATGAGCGCTTAGCCCGACCGCACCGACCACCAGGAGCCAGAACATCTGCAGCGGGTCCGGCGTCGTCCACACCGGCACCGCCATCACTGCGCCGATCGGAAATTGGATCAACGACATGTAGAGCAGGATCGTCATCGCCGAGTCGGTCTTGGTCAGCGCTTTGGTCGCGACCAGGGTGATGGCGAAACCGACGGCGGCGCCCAAAACAAAAAAGGCGCCCGGTTCGATGGTCGCCACGCCGGGCCGCAGGATAACCAGAATGCCGAGGAAACCGAGGACCAGCGCGACGATCCGGCCGCGGTTGAGCCGTTCGCTCAAAACCAGGGCGGCGATCAGGGCGGTCCAGATCGGTGTGGTGAACTCGATCGCGAAGACTTCCGACAGCGGCAGCAGGGCAACCCCGGCAATCCAGCCAAGTTGGGCGGCGAAATGCACGGTATTACGGACTATCTGCAGTTTCGGTTGCGCGGTCTTCAGCGCCGCCCGGCCTTTGGCCAGGGCGAAGGGCGCTAAAATGATCAGCGCGCCGACGCTGCGAAAAAACTGGATCTCAAATACGTGGATTGCCCCCACCAGTTCGCGTACCGCAATGGCCATCAAGGTGAACGAGATCAACGTCCCGACCATCCAGGCGACGGCAACCAGTAACGGCGACGAGCTCTCAGCGGAGGTGGCAGGCTGGCTCATTGTCGGGTGCGGTTTTTCAGCACGCAACGGCCCGCCGGCCGGGCATCTTCGACCGGCGCTGGCGCGCGGTCACGTCGCATCAATCGAGCGGCGCGACGTTGAGCTCGTCGGCGACAGCGCGCAGCCCGTCGAGCAGAGGTGGGGGTATCTGAATTTGCTCTGCGGCTGCTGTATGCGGTGAAAATCCGAGAATCGCGCTGATAAATAGTAATGTTAAAACTCGTCTAAGCATTATCTGCTCTCCATAGTTTTGATACGCTAGGCTGCCAGCATACCTACTTACAAGAGCAACTAGAAATGTCTGTTTTGGGTCAAAAGCGGACGAAACACCAACCCCGAAGAATGTCCGCTTTACCCCCGAAAGCGGACATTCCCGAAGGACCCGTCAATGTCCGTTATTAGCCAATAACAGCCGTTCAGCAAAAGCTAATATATAACTGGCTGCCGGGCCATCGCTATCGCGGGTTGGCGCATCGCGATGCCGTTGGAGGGGAGCCGTCCATCGCAACATAAACGGACATTGACATCCGTTCATCGACGCCTTGATTGAAGAGAAATCAATCCGGGGCCGGTGTTTTCGCGCCTCGCAGTCACGGCCCGTGCGGGGCTCCCCTTATCCGAGGGTGTGATTTTGAACATGTTGTCTACG
>JAPUHN010000026.1 GCA_027297685.1 Alphaproteobacteria bacterium
GTCGAAGCGCCGGGCGACGTCGAAACCGTGCGCTGGCACTTCGTCGAAGCCGGCGCCGGCGAACCGTTGGTTCTCTTACACGGCATCCCGCAATCCTGGGCCATGTGGCGGCCGATCCTGCCGTCGCTGGCGGCGCACTTCCGATGCATCGCCCTTGATCTGAAGGGCTACGGCCAGTCGCACACCGAGCGCGGCGATTACCGCCACGAAGGTGTCGCCCAACAGGTGATTGCCCTGCTCGACACCCTGGGAATCGAAACCTTCTCGCTTTTCAGCCACGACCGGGGCACGGTGCAGGCAGACCACCTGGTAGCGCGGATCGCGCCGCGGGTACGCCGCTGGGTGCGCGGCTCGCAGCATCTGTGGCACTACCATCCCGACCTGTCACCGCAAGAACATATGTTTACCAACGCGGAAACCCGGGGCATCCTGCAGCAGCCGACCGAGTTGGTGACGCGTTTCTTTGGCTTGCTGTGCAAGTATCCGATACCGCGCGACGCCGTGGTAAGGGCAATCCAAGAATTTGGTCGGCCCGGCGTCGGCCTGGCCGTCGAGCGCTATTTCCAGTCGTCGACATTCCGCCAGGAATGGCTCGACCGGCGTACCCGGCTGATCGACGCCTGGCAGTGCCCTACGCTGATCCTGCAGGGCTCAGACGAGCCGCCGATGCCACGCGAATTTTATACCGCAGACGTTGCCGCCCGGCTGCCCGATGCCCGCATCGCCTTCGTCGATGGCGGACACTTCTATGTCGAAGAAAACCCCGAAGGCACTTTGGCGGCGGCTCTCGGCTTTCTGACCGACGACGATATCTGAGCGCCAATTACTATGAAAACCCATCGCTAACCGCGATCCTTCTTCAAGCAGAACCACACAGCTATGGTTACTGGGTGACATCAGTTACTAACGTGACGCCGTCTACACGAGTGTATTTGGAGACCGGGTTTCATTGGTCTGGTAGCGCTCTGACAATGCCCCCTCAATCTGTCCCACGGGTATTGGCGTCAGATACCTCTCATAGAGGTAATGATTCCTCTAGTCGAAGAACAAAAAGGCTCTGCTCTCGATGCTTTCGCGCGGCGCCGGATCGGGCGGGCTGGTCGGATCCTCGAAGGCCGAGTGCAGCGCATAGCGCGCGGTGCCGTCCAGCAACGTGTCGTAGTTCTTGAACAGGAGGACCTCGTTGCGGGTCATCCGCGGGAAATGAAACCAGCGGTGATTGGCGTCGTAGGACGCGTGGCGCGTTTCGCTGCTGCGCGAGTATTCGAAGGACGGTTCGGCCCGATGCGGCGCGCTGCGCACGATTGTGTGCATCAAGTCGTCGTTGATGCTGCGGGCATCGCACACCGCCACGGGCCACTGCTCGATCGGCCCGGTCATCGATCGCCAGACGTTCACGATGGCAAAGCGCCGGTTCAGCCTGTCGTCCGCGTCGTCGGGAAAGACGTCCTGCATCCGCTGCGCCGCCGACCGGTCGGTGTAATCGCTGTGCGGGAGGGGGACTGGATCGCGCCAGTTGTGCTTTTCCCGTTGCGCACCGTCGCTGGAGCGACGCGTGTGGTCGAACACGACCACCTCGGTAGCGCCGGTCAGTCGGGCGATCAGCTTTTCGAGCTCGGGCGCGTACACGGACGTCAATTGCGTGTCGTCGTAGAAATCGGTCACCTTGGTGACATGCTCGGCGAAGGCGAATCCCTCCACGTCGAGCGAGAAATCATTCGGCAGCAGGCGCGCGTTGCGAATGGTCATCGAATGTGGCTCGCGGGTGCCCTGTATCGTGCCCCGGTCCGCGGGCGCATCCGTCTGGCGGAAAACCGGCGTTTCGCCCGTGTCCACCATATAGAAGATCGGCACTTCGATCCCAGACGGCAACGCAAGTTCTTGTTCTTGGCTGCTAATGGCGCGACCTCCAGTTGGTCATCCCGGCTGATTTCCCCATTTAATTTCAAGGGGGACGGCTGTCACGGACAACCTTCACCGGCGAGACCGCGATAAGCCGGACGGCCGATCCCGTCCCCAGGATCGGGAGCGAGTTTAGGGCGCGTGTGATAGGGAGTCTATGAACGCTCACGACATCCGCTCTGGGTCAAGAACGGACATTGGCCGCCCTGGCCGCCCTAGCGGGCGACCGGGATACGGCAGGCCAAGGAATGAGGGTTATGGTGGTAGCGGAGGAGGGACTCGAACCCCCGACACGAGGATTATGATACTCCGTGTAAACCCTTATTTTCTGCGGGTTTCAGGCCACCATGTCGCATATATGTCGCATAGAATTGTTATGCAGAAAGGTCCGACCCAACAATCGCTTTTTTAGTCGTTGCCGGTTTAGGGGTTACCGACTTATGCGTGGAAAATTGACGTGAAACTAAAGAATAAGCCAGCCTATCAATGCACCAATCACCGCTGGTACCACAGCGAGACGCAATGCTTGGATTACGACAGTCTGCTTTCCGGTCTGCATATCTGCAGCGAACAGATTGCCCCCAGATCTGCGCATATAGTAGATCACCCCAATTATCGCTCCAGCAATTAATCCTAACAGCATGTCGTTCCGTCCCTCAGCCTATCCATATCACCGGCGGCGGGCTGTCGTACAGTCGAAAACCGCCTGTCATTCTGTCGCCCCCATCACGACACCAACCGCAACTCGGCGCGGCGCATCATATCGGCGTCGCCTTCGGGATCGGGGAACAAATGCCCGTAGGTATCCATTGTCATCGCCAGAGTTGAATGCCCGGCAATGTCTTGTACCCGCTTCGGCGGATAGCCCATATCAATGAATGTCGATATGGCGTAGTGCCGGAAGGCGTGGATGCCGTATTTCGGGACCATGATCGGCTTGTCGTCATCGTCGGTCTTGCCGCCGTCCTTGGTGATACCGCATTCCGACTGGATGGCACCGAAGCACCGCCGGAAGATGTTGGCGTGGCTTTCGACGTTGCCAGCACCATTCGGGAACGCGAGATTGAGTTCGCCAGCGGGGCACTCGACCTTCCATTCCTTCAAGGTGTTCGACAGGAATTTGCCCATCGGGATTGTGCGGTCGCCGGCCTCTGTTTTCGGGTTGCCTATTTCGCCCCATTCGTCGGCACGCTGGCGAACATGAATTATGCCATCATCAAAATCGACAGAGTCCCATGTCAGGCCGCGCAACTCGCTGG
>JAPUHN010000260.1 GCA_027297685.1 Alphaproteobacteria bacterium
GCGGCTAAAGGCTCGAAAACAGCGCCAAAGCAGCCGCCACGATGGCGTAGGCGATCACGGTGAACCAGCCGTTCCAGCGCCAGGACAGTGTGGTCGCCGGTATGCCAGTGATGCGCGAGAGCACCAGCGCCGTGGCGCCGAAAGGGGAGGCGCTGAGGTTCAGCGCCCAGCCCAGCGCAAAGGCCAGTCCCAGGAGGGTCGGGTCGCCCGGCGGCGCGGGCAGGGCGGAATACAGCGAACCCAGGAAGGTAACGGTGAAAATTGGCGGCACGGCGATATTGGAGGCCAGCGGTACGATGGCCGCCGCTACCAGATAGATGACCAGCGGTGGGATTCCGTCGAGGCGGATTAGTCCCGCCAGCATATCCGCGTTGCTCAATCCCGCGGCCATGATACCGCAATAGCCGGCGACCGCCAGGGTGAGCGCCTCGGGCGAGCTACGCGGTACCGACACAATGAGGATTTCCACCAACCGGGCGCGTGTCCGCGCGGCCGCGTCTGCCAGGTGACGGTTCTGCAACCCCACCCAGCACACCGTCACCACCGGCGCTACGAGCAACAGCGCGGGGATGGTCTTGACGCCGGTGAGTAGCATCACGCCGATGGTCAGCCCAGCCAGCGACAGGAAGGCCGCCGCAAAACGGCTAAATTCCTCTTTGGGAAATGGCAGTGCGGAGCCGGTCGGCAATTGGTGTCCGCCGGCCGACAGTTTCGCCCGTGCCCGCACTCCCTGAAACCGGTCTTCCAGCCAGCCGGCGAACAGGACCGCGATGGCGACTGCCGCGCCCATCGCCGCCATGCGGCTTTGTTGTGCGCCGGCGACCATGGCCGACACCAACGCCTGGGTGACGGCGGTTGGCGACCACACGATGATCCAGGAAAAGCCGCGCGCCAGGGCGGAAATTTGCCGCCGCTCGCGGATCTCGATGAGATGGCGGTCGCTATCGGGTGCCCCCTCGCGCAGGCCACGCTGGATCAGCGGCCCGAGCAAGCTCAGCGTGCCGAAATTGAGGATAACGCCGAGCCCGTGACCGCCTACGGTGATCGCGGCGTAGCGCCGGCCCGGCGGCTGCCGGGTCAGATAGCGCCCGACGCCCAGCACTGCATCCGAGGTTACCGCACCGTCGCGCAGCAGCGCCAGCAGGATCATGAAGGCGGCGAGGAAGGAAGCCTGGTTCAGGGCGCGTTCCGCCAGCAAAGGTAAATCGACCGGCAATTGGGTCGCGGCAACGGTCAGGCCGATCGCCATGATCAGCAGAAAGCGCTCGCGCAGGCTGAAAAATTTCTGACCGGTAATGGCGAAGACGAGGAAACATCCGGCGGCGATCAGGCCGGCGGTGCGCGCGTCGGTGTACAATCGCACCAAAAGGGCCAGGCACATGCCGGTCAAGGCGATCGTGACCAGCAGATCGGTCAGCGTTCGCTTTGGCTGGGCAAGTGAAGGCGCGTCTTGGACGGACATTGAGGGCGGGAAACTTTCGGATGTTAAGGTTTGGCTGGTCCATCGTCTTTAACGGTGTGGGCGCGTTGGGGCGAGCGGTATTTTGTCTAAAACTGGCCGGTGGCGCGCCTTATCCTCGAAACCAGACAAGCACGCTGCTATGTCGGTTGCCGGTGCAATTGCCGACGTCCTCACGCAGACCATATGAAACCCCGAATGCCAAAACCTGCCGGATGCTCTTACTGATGCCCGGCCGTCAAAAACTGAACAGAGGATAAAATCATGACGCGTCCCCCGGTACCGCCCTTCAACGAGGAAACCGCCCGTATCAAAGTTCGCGCCGCCGAAGATGCCTGGAACAGTCGTGATCCGGCCAAAATCGCGCTCGCCTACACAACAGACAGTCAATGGCGCAACCGCTCTGAGTTTGTAAATGGCAGAGCCGAGATTGAAGCGTTCCTGACCCGAAAATGGCTGCGGGAAAAAGACTACCGGCTTATCAAGGAACTGTGGGCCTGCGCCGGCAACCGCATAGCCGTGCGCTTTGCCTATGAATGCCATGACGACGGCAAAAACTGGTTCCGCTCTTACGGTAACGAGAACTGGGAGTTCGACGAGCAAGGCTTGATGCGGCTGCGCATTGCCAGCATCAACGATTTACCGATTGGCGACGAAGACCGATTGTTTCATTGGCCCCTGGGCCGAAGGCCCGACGACCATCCCGGCCTCAGCGAGCTTGGATTGTGACGATATTTTTGAGTTCGAATGCGGCCCAGCGATCGATTGCTGGTCAAATGCGACACTCAGGCTCGATGGACTTCGCCTCAATTCACTCGTAGCATTCTGACGCTATGAAGTACGTGCGCCGTCTCTGGCAGGGCGAGCTTACGCTCCACAATGCGTTCTGGAACTGGGCTGTTTTCGGTGGCCTCATCGTCAACGTTGCGTCCAGCGGGCTGTTTCTTTTCCTGATATTGGCCGATCGCCCGATTTCGGCGCTCATTGCCGGATACGCTTTTACTGTGCCCTACAACGTCATTGTCTCAGTGGGCGTGTGGCGGTCTGCCGAGCGATACGACGGGGAACGTCGGTGGGCTGACCTTGCGCAGTTCGTAACGATTGTCGGTATGGTCCTGCTCAGTATCACGTGACAGGCTCGACTACATGTCAGCGGTTCCACAACCGTACCCCCTGTTACCTTCCGAAAGGCTCACCTTGCGTAACAATAAATACGCCTGTTCCGGCGGTACGTGAAAAGAGCCGACCTACTGATCTTGCAAGTTCTGATTTCCAAACCCAGTTCATGCGATGCACGCTATTGGAGGACCAACCCAAAGCGTGGGAGGATCGGTATATGAAATCGCACCAGTCGACGCTGCTGGGGGTCATTTTCATTGGCGCAATAGCGCTCGGAGCTGGTCCGTCGCCAGCCCAGATTTCGACGTTCGAGGTCGCGCCGGACGCACCAGAGCAGGGCGGAATTCGCCTGCCGGCAGGCTTCGTCGCTACGGTTTTCCACGACGGCGTCGGGCGTGCGCGGCACGTCGCCGTGCGCGACAATGGCGATGTCTATGTGCGCCTGAGCCGACCAAACCGGGGTGGCGGTATCGCGGCGCTCAGGGACGAGGACGGTGATGGAACCGCCGACCGGATCGAGTACTTCGGTTTCCACGCCGGCACCGGCATGGCGATTCACAATAGCGCCCTGTATGCGTCGAGCGACACGGCAATCTACCGCTGGCCGTTGCCCGAAGGCGACGCGTTGGTGCCGGACGGACCGGCTGAGACGATAGTCGAGGGGTTCCCCAAGCAAAATAGCCACGCGCCCAAGGCCTTCGCCATCGATAGTTCCGGCAATCTGTACGTCAACATCGGCGCGCCGTCGAATGCCTGCCAGAAGCAGCCGTTTACCGCCGGCTCGCCCGGCATGAACCCGTGCCCGCAGCGTGCGGACCACGCCGGCATTGGGCGCTTCGACGCCGATGAGATCGGCCACACCCTTGCGGACGGCGAGCGGTTCTGGACCGGCACGCGCAACCTTGTCGCGCTAGACTGGAATCCGCTCGTCGGC
>JAPUHN010000261.1 GCA_027297685.1 Alphaproteobacteria bacterium
TGGCGGTCGTTGGACAACTGGTTGCCGAGCTTGAAACCGCCGCCGTGCAAGTAGACGAATACCGGCAAACCGGGGGCGACGTTAGCTTTGTAGAGCCGCATCGGCACGTCGCGGTACGGTCCGGGCACGCTGACGTCACTCTGCACCGCCATCTCCGGTCCGCCTTCGTTCCAAATTCGGCGCGCGGCATCGACGCTCTCGCGGATCTCGCCAATCGTTTCGCCCGGTCCGCCCACGCGTTCGACGATCGCTGCGTTGCGCTTCAGCGCTTCGGCCTGTTGCGGGTCGATTTTTGCCAGCCAGTCTTCGGCCGCGGCGACATTCTGATCAGCCATAAGTTCGCTCCCTCGAAACGATTTTTCCCAATCGTAGCACGACCGTAGCGATCGTTTTATCCGGCGGTCCCAAGCTGGCGTCGATTAACCGATGCTGGCCCCCGACAGCTGGGACGGCTGAATTTTGCGGAAGCACAATTATTAGGACCGTTTTGCTATCAACGTTATAGACCGGCGCTATTAATCAACCTTGGGCTCGACTCCCCAGGCGGTGATATAAGCGCCACACGCGGTGCGCGGGGCGGCCAGGTGCCAGAAAAAAGGCGCGCAAAAACGCCGCGATTGGATAACCGACGTCGGAGACGATGGGCCTCCTCGAAATCATCATCCTTGCTGTCGTTCAGGGCATCACCGAATTTTTGCCGATCAGCTCGTCGGGCCATCTACGCGCGGCTGCGGAGATTCTCGGCATTCCAGGAAGTACGCTGGCGATCGACGTCGCGGTACATGTTGGCACGCTGGGCGCTGTCATCATCTATTTCTGGCGCGACATTGCGCGCATTCTTGTGGGGGTTGCCCAATTCGCCACCGGCGCGCGAACCGACGGCGGGCTCTTGGGGCTCTACATCGTCGTCGCGACCGTACCGGTTTTCCTCGCCGGTTTTTTCGGCCGTGATCTCATCGACAGTGAACTGCGGACGCTCGAAATCATCGGCTGGACGTCGATCGGGTTCGGGCTGCTTTTGTGGTGGGCGGATCGCACCGGAATGACCGTTCTGAGGCTCGAACACCTGACTGCCCGCAACGCTATCATAATAGGGATTGCGCAAGTTCTCGCCTTGGTGCCCGGCACCAGCCGGGCCGGGGTTACCATTACCGCGGCGCGAATGCTCGGCTACGAGCGCTCGGAAGCTGCGCGATTTTCGATGTTGCTTTCGATACCCGCCGTCGCCGGCGCCGGGTTGTTGATCGCGCTCGAACTCGTCGCCAGCGGTGACGCAACGCTGGGCCGGGGCGCCGTCATTGCGGGCATGCTCGCCTTCATTACCGCCTTGGCCGCGATCGCCCTTCTCATGCGCTGGCTGCAATTTTCCGGCTTCGCGCCGTTCGTGGTCTACCGGGTATTGATGGGCGGCGCGATTCTCTACTGGGTCTATGGAAGCTAATACCAAATCTCGTTAATACGAACCCATTTCATGGGGACGGATTGGCCCTTCCGGCTAGGCGCGCGGCACAGCGCGATGCGGGGCCATCGGGCAAGCCGCGCAACGCGGCCGGGGGGCCAAGCCGCCCCACCGCAGGCCGCCATCCTTTATCCGCCGGTGTTGTTGCGGGCCGCTTGAGGTGCCCGCACCGCGGCGCAACCCGCGCCTATCCGGCGAACAAATTCTTGGTGGTGAAAGGGGTCCGTATTAGCGAGACTTGGTATAATCTTCGCGGCCGAAATCGGGGCTGGTGTTGTCGGCGCTAATGTCGCCGGCACCGGCGTCGACGGCGAAGAGTTGCACGGGCTCACGCCGCCCCTTGGCTTCGATCGCCGGCATCTCCCGCACCGGGAAGGGGCCGGCTAGTTGAGCACGTACGGCGGCTGAAATCAGCAGATCCTCCTTGGTTTCCTTGCAGTGATCGGCGATCAACGCCGCCACATTCACCGTATCTCCCATCACCGTGTACTCTAGCCGGTCCACGGTGCCGACATTGCCAACCACAGCCGGCCCGCAATGGATGCCGATACCGTGCTGGATTTCAGGTTTACCTGCCGCTGCCCGTTCGCGATTTAGATCCGCCAGTGCCGCCCGCATGGCAATGGCCGCTTCGACCGCCTGCCGCGTCGCCTCGGGCCGCGCCGTCGGCGTACCAAAGGTCGCCATCACCGCATCGCCGATGAATTTGTCGAGGGTGCCGCCGTTGGCAAACACCGCATCGACCATCCGCTGCTGGTAGTCGGAGAGGAACGCCATCAATTCTTCCGGTCGCAAGCCTTCCGATAGGCGGGTGAAATCGCGGATGTCGCAAAACAGCACCGCGATATCCTGAACGCGCCCGCCCGGCTTCATGAAATCATCGCCCGCGACGCTGATCTGATCGCGCACGGTTGGCGAAAAATAGCGACCGAGCTGGGCGTTGGCTTTCTCCAGCCTGATGCCGCCAAGGGTCAGACGGCGGGCGCCCCACGTCGTTGCAACGATCAGCCCGCCAAAGATCAACAAAATCGCAAATCCCGATAAAACCTGTGGCAATGAAACCGCTTGCCCGACAAACGCGGTGAAATAGTCATCGGTCCACTGGGTTTGCGGGTGGTCCAGGGCGATCGCTGCAAGACCCCCGTAAACAAGCACCATGGCCACGGTAGCAAGGGCCGGATAGAGCGGACGCAACGTCAGCGCGTTCAACGCGATCAATATCGCCATCACGCCCGGCATCGAGCTTTTGAACAACAGCGCCGGCGTTACGGCAGCACCGCCGATGTCATTCCACCAGGCGACAAGTAGACCGGCCATGATGGCGGCATCGACAACCACCGCCACCAGCCCAACCAGCACGCGCCATTGTGTGAGCTGCAGTATGAGCAGCAGCAGCGCGACGACCACGAAGCCGGCGGACAAGCCGACGAGCGCGTTGATCTGATGGGCCGGCTGCGCCCCTATGGTTTGGTCGATCACGATGCCAATCGCCAAGACGATGAGCCGCGCGATGAGGGCAATGCGAATGCCGTGAAATTCTCGCTCGCCTAGCAGATCAGATGCGGTGGCCATGTTGCCCAGTCCCAGCTCAAACGACAGGAGCCCGACCCAGGCGCCCGCCGCGGCGGTGACGGCGAAGGTAAGTCGGCACAATTGCCTCCAACGTGGTTGGCTGGACGCCAAGATCGGCTAACGTCAATGCCTCTTCGCTGACGACGCTGTCTGATTTTAGGAAGAGCATTTGATCGCGCGTCAACAGCGGTTTTGGCATCAGTCCTAAAAAAGTCGCCTGAATTTCGCCGATCGCGAACGGCACCGGCACCAAGAAGCGTTTGCGTCGGGTTTGCTCTAAAACAAGCCCCATGAGCTCGGCAAAGGTGTAGACGCCCGGTCCCCCCAATTCATAGGTTTTCCCCACTGCAGAAGCATCCGTCAGTGCGTTGACGATGGCCGTTGCGACGTCGCCGACATAGACCGGCTGGAACTGCGTTTTGCCGCCACCGTAAAGCGGCAGCACTGGCAGCACGCGCGCCAACATACCGAACAAGTTGAAAAACCTGTCCTCCGGTCCAAAAACGACCGAAGGTCGTAGAATGGTCGCGCCGGCAAATTGTTCGCGCAAGGACTCCTCTCCGGCGCCTTTCGTGCGCAGGTATTCCGACCATGCCGTGGAACGCGCGCCGATCGCCGATACATGCGCCAAACGCGCTACGCCAGCATCGGCGCAGACGCGGCCTATGGCCGCGGGCACATCGACGTGGATCGACTTAAAGGTCTGGCGGCCACGTTTGTACAAAATGCCGACGAGATTAATCACCGCGTCCGCGCCATCGACCGCGCGCGCCAACGCCGCTGTATTGCGGACGTTCACTGCGACTGGCGTCACCTGACCGACTTGACCGAGGGGCCTAAGAAACTTCGCGTTCTCCGGATCGCGCACGGCGACGGTAACCACAGCCCCCTGGTCCGCCAGGCGTTCGACCACATAGCGCCCGATGAAACCCGAACCGCCAATAACGGTGACCCGTTGCTGTTCCATAATCGCCGGCTCCTAATAGCCCTATTCGATCCGAAAAGCGGCCGGTTGCCGCTCGCCTGTGTATAACGCTTCGCCGGCAAGCGTGCCAAGCGCGCTGCGCAAACGCGCGGCGTTAGGATATTGACAAGGATCGTGGGCGCAGAGTAGCAACCATGCCACACCGTACGATTGTGTGGCCTTGGCACATTTAAGGATCGCGACGGCCCTTTGGATATACAACTTCATCAAAACGACCTGCCGGATGGCCTCGATCTCGGCCCCGTCATTGCCGTGGATACCGAGACCCTGGGCCTCAATTTGGCGCGCGACCGACTATGTTTGGTGCAACTGTCGGCAGGCGACGGCACTTGCCATCTCGTTCAATGCGCCGCCGGCGCCTACGATGCGCCGAACTTGAAGGCGATGCTGGCAGATCCGGCCCGGTTGAAACTTTTCCACTACGCGCGCTTCGACTTGGCCGTGCTCAGTCGCGACCTCGGCGTGGTCGCCACGCCGGTCTATTGCACAAAAATCGCGTCCAAACTGGTCCGGACTTTCACCGACCGGCACGGCCTCAAGGATTTGTGCCGCGATCTGCTTGGCGTCGAGATGTCGAAACAGCAGCAAACGTCCGATTGGGGCGCCGACAAACTGAGCGAACAGCAAATGGAGTATGCGGCCAGCGACGTTTTGTATTTGCACGACTTGAAAGTGCGATTAGATATGATGCTCGAGCGCGAAGATCGCACTGACTTGGCAGCCAAGTGTTTCGAATTTTTGCCGACCCGCGCGGCGCTCGATTTAGCGGGTTGGGCCGAGGAGGATATTTTTGCCCACAGCTAGAGCAGCATCGGACAACCCAATGCGCGTCGCGTTGACCTTTCAATGATGTCCTCACATAGTGTAACAGCTTGATTCGTGTGCGATTCTCCAAACTTACAAGGCCATTATCGAAACCGAATGAGCACGAACCGAAACTCCAGTATAAAGCCGCCGCCTGAATGACACGTCCGAAGAAAGCCGAGATTATGGACGACGCTGCCGACGATCGCGGGGCAATTTTATCTAGCGACCTAGCCGCCGCTCGCCGCGTGCTGCGGCTCGAGGCGGACGCCT
>JAPUHN010000262.1 GCA_027297685.1 Alphaproteobacteria bacterium
AACCGCTCTATCAGCGCTCGATGGCGATATGGCAAAGCGTACTGGGACCAGAGCACACGCAAGTCCCAACAGGCATCGATAACCTAGCGGCACACTACCGCGACCAAGGCAACTATCTTGAGGCCGAACCGCTGTACAAACGGTCGTAGGCTATCTGGGAAAAGACGCTGGGACCAGAGCACCCGCACGTGGCGACAAACCTCAACAATCTGGCCGAGCTCTACCTGGTCCAGAGCAAGTATCCCGAGGCCGAACCGCTCTATCAGCGTTCGCTAGCGATCATGGAAGTGGCATTGGGACCAGAGCACCCGGATTTGGCTACGAACCTCAACAACCTGGCGGGACTCTATCGGGAGCAGGGCAAGTACGCCGATGCCGAGCCGCTCTACAAGCGGGCGTTGGCGATTTTGGACAAAGCGCTGGGACCGGAGCATCCGAATTTGGCCGCCGGCCTTGAGAACTACGCCGCGGTGTTGCGAAAAACTGGGCGGACCTCAGAAGCTGATAATTTGGAGAAACGCGCCACGGCCATCCGAACGAAGAGCGCCGAACAAAACCGTTAACGTTTGCGCGTTATCAAGCGTCTGTAAGGACTGCATTATCGAATGTCTGCCCATGACTAAATCGCGTGCACCTGCGGACCTAGAGCAGTATCCGGTTTTCGCGCAAGCGCGGACGCCGATCATGCCGCCGCGTCCATCGGCCGTTGCTTGAAATAGTCGACCAGGTAGTCGACGAACGCGCGCACCTTGGCCGACAGGTGGCGGCCCGGCGGATAGATCGCGTGCACCGCGGGCTCGGGCATGCTGTAAGCCTTTAAGACCTCTTCGAGGCGGCCGTCGCACAAATCCTGGCCGACCATCCAGGTCGGCAAATTAACGACCCCCACCCCCTCGAGCGCCGCCTCGAGCAAGGCTTCGGCATTGTTCGACGTAATGTTGCCGGTTGTCGGCACCATGTATTCCTTGCCGTCCGGACCATTCATGCGCCAGGAATTTCCGGTCGAAAGGTAGGCGTAGTTCAGACAATTATGCGCTTCCAGTTCGCGGGGTTCGTGCGGACGGCCGGTGCGGTTCCAATAGGCCGGCGTCGCTGCGATCACGCGGCGCGCATCGGCGAGCTTGCGCGAGATGAGACTGGAGTCTTTCAATTCGCCGACCCGGATCAACATATCGACGCCCTCGGCGATCGGATCGACGAACTGATCGGTCATCGACACTTCGAGACGGATCTCGGGATACCGGGCCAGAAATCCGCCCAGGGCGGGAACCACATGGCGGCGGCCGAAGACAACCGGCATATTTACCCGCAATACGCCACGCGGTTCGGTGTTCAATTGAGAAATCGCCGATTCGGCTTCGTCGATGTCGGCCAGAATTCGGCGGCAGCGCTCGTAATAGGCCCGCCCTTCCTCGGTCGGCGCTAGGCGCCGCGTCGTGCGATTGAACAATCGTGCGCCCAGTCGATCCTCCAGACGCGATATCTGCTTGCTCACCGCAGACGGCGTTAGGCTCATCTGCCGGGCGGTAGCCGAAAAACTGCCGCTATCGACAGCTTTGACGAATAGATCCATCGAGGTCAGTGTATCCATGGCGCACTCATTTGTTCCCTTGCGGAACATATTGTTTATATTCTTGCCGAATTATCAATAGCTGCAAATGGGACACCCGAGCGTGTCTGTCAAATCAAACCCACAGATTGTCGTTTATGCCCTTGCCGATGCGTGCGCCGCCTTACAGGCAGCGGTCGAATGCGATATCGAAATCAGCCTGGTCAGTCCTGCCGGGGCGGCGGCCTACGGCGGACCGGCATGGTTTCGCGAAGTGGTGGCGCAGGCGCACGACGCCGTGCCGGGCGCGGCGTTCGATAGCGTGCTCGATTGCGCCACCGAGGCCGGACATGCCTTGGCGGCGATCCGCGACGGCGTTCAGGCGATCTGCTTCGAGGGGCCCGAAGACGTTCGCGGCAAGATCCAGGACATCGCCATCCAGTCCGGCTGCGCGATCGTCAAAATAGACTACGAACACGCTCTCGACCTGAACCAATGCGCCGATGCGGCGGCTGTCTGCCGCGACTGGCTGGCCCTGCAAACCGCCAATAAATGACACCCGAGATTGCAAAAAGACGGCGTGTCGGTTAAGTCAGAACGCCGAGTGCGACCTGGCCCCGCGCGGCGATATCGAGCAGCTCAAGGCAGGGGATCAAAACCATGAAAGTCTCTCAACGGGTCCGCAAAATCCTGTCTTACTATGAGAGCGACAATCCCGGCAGCAAAACCAATCTGGCCCGCATATTGATGGCGGGAAAACTGGCCGGCACCGGCAAGATGGTAATACTGCCGGTCGATCAGGGTTGGGAGCACGGACCGGCGCGCAGTTTCGCCCCCAACCCGCCGGCCTACGATCCGCATTATTTCTTCAAGCTGGCGGTCGATGCCGGGCTCAACGCCTATGCCGCGCCGCTCGGCCAACTCGAAGCCGGCGCCGACAGCTATGCGGGTTCGGTGCCGATGATTTTGAAACTCAACAGCTCGAACTCCCACGCGACCACCAAGGATCAGGCGATTACCGCGTCGGTCGACGACGCCTTGCGGCTCGGTTGCGTGGCGGTCGGGTTCACCATGTATCCCGGTTCGGACGATCAGTTCGAGATGATCGAGGAAATCCGCGAGATCGCGCAGGAAGCGAAATCGTGCGGCTTGGCGGTCGTCATCTGGTCCTATCCGCGCGGCGGAAACCTGTCCAAAGAAGGCGAAACGGCGATCGATGTGACCGCGTACGCCGCCCACATGGCGGCGCAGTTGGGCGCCCACATCATCAAGGTCAAGCCGCCGACCGATCACATCGAACTAGCGGAGGCCAAAAAGGTCTATGACGCACAGAACATCGATATCTCGACGCTGAGTGCGCGGATTTCGCATGTTTTGCAGTCGGCGTTCGACGGCAAGCGCCTGGTGGTCTTCTCCGGCGGCGCGGCGAAGGGCACCGAAGAAATCTACGACGAGATTCGCCAGCTTCGCGATGGCGGCGCGTCGGGTTCGATCATCGGGCGCAATAGCTTCCAGCGCTCGCGCGAGGATGCGCTGAAGTTACTGGGCGACGTCGTGCGGATTTATCAGGGCAAGTTCTAAGCCCTTTTCGCTGAGCAACTGTCCTTGGCCAATCCACCGAGCGCCGCCGACACATCGTGCCGGCTCTACCTGATTACGCCACCGAACCTCGACGGCGGCGCATTGCCGGCGTTTACCGGCGCGTTGGCCGAGGCCCTCGACGCCGGCGATGTCGCGTGCCTGCAGATCCGCCTCAAAAACCCTGACGATACGCCGGCGCCCGACACCGACATCCGGCTTGTTACCGACGCCCTATTGCCGGTGGCGCAGGCCCGCAATGTTGCCGTAATCATGAACGACCGGCCCGATCTGGCGGCCGAACTCGGGTGTGACGGCGTCCATATCGGCCAACAGGACACAGCCTACCAAGCGGCCCGCAGCATCGTCGGCGACGATGCCATTGTCGGCGTCACCTGTCACGATTCGCGCCATCTGGCCATGCTCGCCGCCCAAGCGGGCGCCAACTACGTCGCGTTCGGGGCATTCTACGCGACCACCACGAAATCGCCGAAAGCATCAGCGCACCCCGACCTGTTGCGGTGGTGGAGCGAGTTGATGGAAGTACCGTGCGTCGCCATCGGTGGTATCACCGCAGAGAACTGCGCACCGCTGGTAGCGGCCGGCGCGGACTTTCTTGCGGTATCTGCTGGAGTATGGAACCATCGCGACGGTCCGGGTGCCGCAATAGCCGAATTCAGGGCAGCAATTGGGCAGGCCCTTGCGGTCAATTGACCGCTACCCGGCCACCTGTTAGACAGCCGCGCCGCAAACACCCTCGCATAGGCACGTAATTATGAAGATCGACGGTAACGAAATCCGTCCCGGTAACGTCATCGAGCACCAAGATCGGCTTTGGCGGGCGATCAAAATTCAACACGTCAAACCCGGCAAGGGCGGCGCGTACCTGCAGGTTGAACTGCGCGAAGTGCGCGACGGCACCAAACTCAACGAGCGCTTTCGTTCGGCGGAAACCGTCGAGCGCGTGCGGTTGGACCAAAAAGAGTACCAATTTCTATTCAGCGACGGCGATCTGTATACCTTCATGGATCAGGAAACCTTTGAGCAGGTGACCCTGGGAAGCGACATCATGGGAGAGGAAAAACGCCAATTTCTCCAGGATGGCATGATCGTCACGATCGAATCCTATGAAGAGTCGCCGATCGGGCTTGAACTGCCTGAAAGATGTACGCTCGAAGTCGTTGAAGCAGACGCGGTGGTAAAAGGCCAAACAGCATCGTCGTCGTACAAACCTGCGGTTCTGGAAAACGGCGTGAAAGTGCTGGTGCCACCGCACATCGAGGCTGGCACGCGTATCGTCGTGTCAACCGCTGACGCGTCCTACGTCGAGCGCGCCAAAGACTGACGGGCTTCCCTGGCCCACGCGTCGGCGCGCAGCGGGCACCGACCGACGAGCAAAGACCAGCGATGCGCACTCCGATCATCAATGTAATGGACCGTGCCGCCCGGCGTGCCGGCAGGGCTCTGGCGCGCGATTTTGGCGAAGTGCAGCAATTACAGGTATCGCGAAAAGGCGCCGGTGATTTTGTCGGCGCAGCGGCGCGAAAAGCATCGCAAACCCTGCGCTACGAACTGGCCAAAGCACGACCCCAATTCAGGTTCTACGGCGATCAGGAGGGGCCGGACGAACCGCCCGCCGGAAACCACAGTTGGATCGTCAGCCCGCTGGACAGCACGAAAAATTACCTGCATGGGCAACCGCATTTCGCAATATCGATCGCCCACGAGGAAACCGGCAACCTGGTTGAGAGCGTCATCTACGACCCGTTGCGTGACGAGCTGTTCTGGGCAATTCGAAACACCGGTGCGTTCCTGAACGACACGCGCTTGCGCGTATCGGCGCGCCAGCATTTGAGCGACAGCGTGATTGCGACGGGCATGCCGGTTGTCGCCGAGGGCGACCATCCACGCTATCTCGCGACACTCGCCGCGGTCATGGCCGACGCGGCGGGCATCCGTCACTTCGGCGCGCCGGCGCTCGATCTCGCCTATATCGCAGCCGGGCGGTTTGACGGTTATTGGCACTTTGATCTACCGCCCCAGGATATGGCTGCAGGCATTTTAATGGTTCGTGAGGCAGGCGGATTCATTACAGATTTCGAAGGCCGCGCCGGCTCGATGACCGATGGCGACGTGATCGCCGCGAACGACCAGCTGCACGACCGGCTGCTCGGCTGCATTCGAAGCGCCGATCCGGGGCCATCGGAGACAGAGGACCATTAGCTAACGGGTCGTGCAACTTTCGAATCGGTTGTTCCCGGAGCAACGGCTAGGTTAAGGTACAGAGGTTGGTCGGCTGGGTTTACCGATGCCGTCGCTGCGGGTATTAAAACGACCTCTTTATTAAGAACCATACCGGGACACCGGGAGTCATGATCCGCAAAATTCCGCCCGATCCTATAATGTCAGCGCGGACAACAATAACTTCTCGAGCGTGTGGCTATGCCGTGGCGCTCTCGGTTGCGCTGGTATTAGTGCTACCGGCCACCGAAGCGTACGGCCAATCGGGTTATTTGTCCCGCGACCCCAATGTCCGCATCGATATGAGCGTGCTCGAAGAGCTCGGACTGCCGTTGACGGTAGCGGGTCAGCATTTGCCGAGAAGAACAATCACCACACGCCCGATCCTATTTCCACCGACCACGATGCCCGTCTCGAGGCTAACTGGCCCGCTGCTCAATCGGCGCTTAAACCCGGCTCCTGCGCCGCGCCGCCAAATATCGGCGCTACCACGCCCAACGATCGCGCCACCGCCGACGGTCGTCGTGCAGGCGCCAGTTACGGCCGCACCAATGCCCGCGCCCGCGAATGTCGAAGTTCGCGCGGCGGCGCCGGCAACGTCAAAACCACCGACACCGGTACCACCACCTCCCACACCGCCTTCGGCGCCCGCCGTTGCGACTGTCGATCCAGCGCCCGCCCCAACCGCCGCGCCAACGGAAGAGGTCAAAATCGCTGCACCCGCCCCACCCGCGGCCACATCCGCTCCCGAGCCCCCGACACCCGCACCCCAGCAGAAGGCGCCTGAACCGCCCGAAACCACCGCAGAAACGCCATCTACGACGCCCTCCACGCCGGCGCTTACGCCATCGCCAATCGGCACCCCTCCGCCGGCGCCAGTGCAAACGGCATCGCGTCCGGATGCAGCTCTCGCGAAGCCTTCGTATAGGGTTCTATTCGAAAATAAATCGGCAAAGATTTCCGATTCCGCCCGCGCGCCGCTGGAGGAATTGTCGAATGCGATGAAAGAACGCGAAAACCTGCGCGTCCAACTAATGGCGTACGCTGACGGCACATCTGAGACTGCCAGCCAAGCCCGCCGCCTGTCGCTGTCGCGGGCGCTGGCGGTACGTTCTTTCTTGATCAATCAAGGTGTGCGTAGCACCCGTATGGACGTGCGCGCGTTGGGCAACAAAGCCGAAAGCGGCCCCTCGGACCGGGTCGATGCGGTCCTCGTCGAACGGTGATCCCGCCAACTAACTCTGCCCTGAAATCGTCACAGTACTATCGAACGATAGCGTGTCCCAGCGTCCTCCGTCCCAACGCCGCCAAGCTACAACTCCAGGCCTCGTCGGAACCGCCACGGTGATTTGTTTATGACCAGCCCGCAACGTTACCTGACCCGTATGGCGATATTCTTGCTCATTGCCGCGGCCGCGGTGGGCGCATTGTACAATCAGTTGTTCCCATTCTTCATGGCGAACCCGGCGATAAACGGCATTATCGTTTTTGTGTTGGTGCTCGGCATTTTGTTCGTGTTTCGCCAGGTCTGGATGCTCAATGTCGAGGTCAACTGGATCGAATCATACCGTAGTGAACGGCCCGGATTGTCGGTCACCGCGGCGCCAAAATTACTGGCGCCGATGGCGACAATGTTCGGCGAGCGCAGCGGACGGCTCAGTTTGTCGACCATGTCGATGCGCTCGATCCTCGATGGCATCAGCGCCCGCCTCGACGAATCGCGCGATCTCTCGCGCTACCTTATTGGCCTGCTCATATTTCTTGGCCTGCTCGGCACATTCTGGGGGTTGCTACAGACAGTGCGCTCGGTCGCCGACGTGATTGGCGGCCTGCAAGTAACCGGCGGCGACGCCAGCCAGGTTTTTGATTCCCTGAAAACCGGCCTCAACGCGCCCTTGGCCGGCATGGGTACGGCGTTTAGTTCGTCGCTGTTCGGCCTTGCCGGGTCGCTGATCCTGGGCTTTCTCGACCTGCAGGCGGGCTCCGCGCAGAACCGGTTCTACAATGAACTGGAAGAGTGGCTGAGCGGCCAGACGCGGGTGTCGAGCGGCGGCGGCATCATCGAGGGCGATCAAAGCGTTCCCGCCTATATCCAGGCCCTTCTCGAGACCACAGCGGACTCGCTCGACAGCCTGCAGCGCACGATCGCGCAGGGCGAAGTGACCCGCGGCAAGACCGATGCGGCACTGACCATCCTCGCCGACCGTCTGACTACCTTGACCGATCAGATGCGGACCGAACAGGATCTGATGCTGCGGCTCGCCCAATCCCAAACCGATATGCAACCCGTTTTGCAAAAGCTCGCCGACAGCGCAAGTGGCACCTTCGACGAGGCGACCCGCGGCCATATTCGCAACATTGACATCTACTTGGCCCGTCTGGTCGAAGAGACGGCAAGCGGGCGCTCTCAATTGGTTCAGGAATTGCGCGCCGAGATTCGCCTGGTCGCGCGCACCATTGCGGCCAGTTCCGACGAAAGTGGCGGTCGCCGCTAACGCGCGCGGGTCAAGCCATGCCTGGTGCCGCTTCTCGCCGATACAGCTCCGTTAATTACTGGCCTGGATTTGTCGACGCCCTCGCCGCGCTGCTGGTGGTGGTGGTTTTCCTGATAATGGTGTTCGCGCTCGCCCAGATATTTCTATCGGACGCGCTTTCGGGCCGCGATTCGGTGCTCGAACAATTGTCCAGTGAGCTCGACGAATTGGCGCAGATGCTCGATCTGGAACGCAACGCGAATTCCGAACTGCGGATTTCGGTGGCGCAATTGTCGTCACAGCTGCAGACGTCGGTCTCGGAGCGCGACGCTCTCGTCTCTAAATTATCCGACATCGAGGAGACGCTCGCGACCGAACGGCGTGCGCAGGTTGATGAAATCGCCGATCTCAACAGAATTTTAAATGCCGACAAAGAATCGATTGAGCTGCAACTGCGGGACTTGGAACGCCTCAACCGCGATATCGTCGCATTGCGCTCGGTGCGCGACGAGTTGGAAACAAAAGTCGCCGGCATGGCGACGGCGCTGCGGCAAAGCGAGCAACAACTTAGCGAAACTCGCAACCTCGTTCAGCAAAGAGAACAACAGCTTAGCGAGACTCGCGACCTCGTTCAGCAAAGTGAGCAACAACTGGGCCAAGTTCGCGACTTGGCCAAGGAGCTGGAAGCGAAACTCGCCGACGAAAGCGAGCGCACGGTACTGGCTCAAAAGGAAGTGGCGCAGCGCGATATTCGGCTCGCCGAATTGCTGCGGCGGGCGGAAACCGCCGAACAGTCGTTCTCCGAGGAACGCACCTTGTCCGAGCAGGCCCAGCGCCAAGTGTCGTTGCTCGCCGATCAACTGCGCGAGATCCGCCGTCAGCTCGCGGCATTGAACGAAGCGTTGGAAGCGTCGGAAGTGAAAAACAAGTCGCAGAACACTCAGATCGTCAATCTCGGCAAGCGTCTCAACGCGGCCTTGGCCACACGGGTTCAGGAACTTGCCCGCTATCGGTCGGAATTCTTCGGCCGGCTTCGCGAAGTGCTCGGCAACCGATCCGACATCCGCATTGTGGGCGACCGTTTCGTTTTCCAGTCGGAAGTTTTATTTGCATCTGGCGCCGCCGAGCTCAATCAGGCCGGCGGCGACCAGCTTGGGCAATTAGCGAAAACCCTGCGCCAGATTTCCGCCGAAATCCCGGACGGACTTGATTGGGTGTTACGGGTCGACGGGCATACCGATGTGCGCCCGATCAGCACCGCCCAATTCCCTTCAAACTGGGAGTTGTCTTCGGCGCGCGCGACCTCGGTCGTGAAGTTCCTCATCGAACAAGGAATTCCGCCGAACCGGCTGGTTGCCGCTGGTTTTGGCCAGTATCAACCGCTCGATGCGAGTGATGACGAGATCGCCTACCGGCGCAACCGGCGTATCGAGTTCAAACTGACGCAACGCTAGAGCAGTGTCCGGCTAAAGGGAACCAATTCTGTTGGCGATCGGAGTGGCGGTCCACGTGGAAGGCGGCGCAGCGCGATGCGGTGGCATCGCGCAAACCGTCTGACAAAGTGGCCGCACCGCCAGAACGGTTCCATCTAGTCGGACATTGCTCTAGTTTTATATTGGCTATTGCGCCGCCATATCGCCGCCGTTCGCACCAAATTGCAGCGCCGCCAGACGCGCGTATATCCCGCCTTGGCGAATCAATTCCTCATGGGTGCCGGTGCCCACGTGGCTGCCTTGATCGAGCACTATGATCCGGTCGGCTGCGACGACGGTGGCTAGCCGGTGGGCGATGACAATCGTCGTGCGGTCTTTCATCAGGCGATCGAGCGCGTCCTGCACCAACTGCTCGCTCTCGGCATCGAGCGCGCTTGTCGCCTCATCAAGCAGAAGTACTTTCGGATCGCGCAGAACCGCGCGCGCGATGGCGATGCGCTGACGTTGTCCACCCGATAAGCGCACGCCCTTTTCGCCGAGGAAGGTTGCAAAGCCCTCCGGCAGCCGGTCGAGAAATTCGGTCGCCGCCGCCGCTTCGGCGGCCGCGCGCACCTCGTCGTCCGACGCGTCGGGCCGACCGTAGCGAATATTCTCCCACGCATCGGCGGAAAAAATTACAGGCTCCTGGGGCACCACGCCGATCTGGCGGCGTAACTCCATCGGGTCGAGGTCGCGCAGGTCGATATTGTCGAGTGCGAGCGTGCCGCTCTGGGGGTCGTAGTAGCGCAACAATAACTGGAACACCGTGGTCTTGCCGGCACCCGACGGGCCCACCAAAGCCAGTCGTTCGCCCGGCGCCACCTCGAGCGATAAACCGTCGAGCGCCGGCTGGTCGGGCCGTGAGGGATAGCAGAACGACACTCCCGCCAACGTCACACGGCCTTCCACCCGCGCCGGCAATGCCACCGGGTTGGCCGGAACGGCAATTTCGGTCGTCATCTCAAGCAGCTCAAACAACCGTTCGGTGGCCCCAGCGGCACGTTGCAAGTCGCCGATAACCTCGGAAATGGCGCCCATCGATCCGGCAACGACGATCGCGTAGAAAATAAACGCCGTTAACTCACCGGCACTGAGACGCCCGGTGATGACATCGTGGCCGCCATACCACAGGATGATCCCGACAGCGCCAAAGACCAGCATGATGACGATAGCGGTCAACAGCGCGCGCGCGCGA
The DNA here is from genome assembly GCA_027297685.1 of Alphaproteobacteria bacterium. GTDB lineage: Bacteria > Pseudomonadota > Alphaproteobacteria > UBA6615 > UBA6615 > JAPUHN01. The sequence continues at coordinate 10,510 of JAPUHN010000262.1, forward strand.
ATTCGGCGCACCGCGATGGCGAATGCTCTCTCGACCCGATCGGCAAACCGCATTATATCGACCGGTTCGTGGACGAATGCCTGAACCGTTCGGATATGGGCGATGCTCTCGTCGACATAGGCGCCGACATCGGCAATCCGGTCCTGGCTGACCCGGCTGAGCCGCCGAACCCGGCGCCCGAAAACGATGATCGGAACGAGTACGAGCGGCACCACCAACACCGCAAGCCCACTCAATCGCGGGCTGGTAATCGCCAGCATGACCGACCCGCCCAAGAACAACAGCAGGTTACGCAACGCCATCGACGCCGACGACCCGACCACCGTCTGCAGCAGCGTCGTATCCGCGGTTAGCCGCGACATTACCTCGGCCACCCGGGTGGTTTCATAAAAACCAGGACTGAGGGTCAGCACATGATCGAAAACCGCCTTGCGGATATCGGCGACGACGCGCTCGCCAATCCAGGATACGAGGAAAAACCGGGCATAGGTTGCGCCCGCCAGAAAAACGATGAACACCAGCAGGACCAGCAGCGCATCGTTGAGCAATTCTGCGTTGCCGGCGGCAAAACCGTCATCGACCAGTCGCCGAATGCCCTCGCCGACGGCAAGCACCGTGGCCGCGGCCACCGTCAGCGCGACCAGCGCTGCAAAGACGTGCGCCCGGTACGGCCGCAAGAACCTGCCGAGCTGCCGCAACAGCCGTATATCGCGACGCGGCGGCGCGCCTATTTCGGCATCGGACATTTACGGGGATTCCGGCCTGTTGGTTGCAACTCTGACATTGAGCCGGACCGTCCTTTACCAGCACCGGGTAGCGACAACAAGGGACGACCAAACATGAACCTATTGAAACAGTAATGCTTGCGGCCCGGGGTCAGCTTGGTTATAACCCACGCCGCGCTTTGAAGGCATTCTGATGAAAAAAGATATTCACCCGGACTACCATGAGATCACCGTCCAGATGACGGATGGCACAACCTTTGTCACCCGCTCGACGTGGGGATCGGCAGGCGACACGATGCGCCTCGACATCGATCCGAAAACCCACCCGGCATGGACCGGACAGCATCGGCTGGTCGACACTGGCGGACAGGTCGCCAAGTTTAACAAGCGGTATGCCGACCTCGGCCTGAAATAACGCAGGTTCAACATCCCGAGACGTATAACGGGCGTGCCAAACGGCGCGCCCGCTGTCGTTTAGAGCAATATCCTTTAGTGAATGCTGTGGTGCACCAGGCCGTCCAACCGTTCGACCCGAATATAGAGATTCAGGCTACGGTCGAGCATATCGGACATTGGAGCTGGTATTGCCCGGTGGCGGTGTTGATCGTCGTCCAGGCACACGCGTGTTGCCCCTAGCCGATACTGTGCGCCCTCGGCGACTTCTGCCGCGCTCAACTCGCCGGCATGGATCGCACGTTGGATCAACAACCAGGAAATTACTTGCATCAGGCGGGTCGTTAGTCGAAATGCCTCGCAACGCAGGCGCAATTCGTCGGTGGGTGACTCCGCACTAATACTATTTTGCCGGATTTCGGAAAGGTAGACGTACGCTTGCTCAGTCAGCGCAAGCGCTTCGTTGTAGGTTTTATCGAAAAAAGCTGGCGAGCCGCTACTCTGGGCCATGTGGACACCTCCTGTCTCCACCTTGGGCCCCACAGTATATGCGATCGGCGCCTAATTCCGCACAAAAATTTCTGACAGCATTAACCATAACCCCTTGAAATAGCATCACTCTACCCCCAGATAGGGAAGGTGCCAGGGATGCCGAGTTGGGTCCCAAAGGCGCTTAATCCGGTGGGTTTCGACCATGGTGGTGAATACCGCACCGACGACTGTGTCGCTTCACCAAGGAGGACAAGTGAAATGCGAAACTATGACCTATCTCCCCTATTTCGTTCGACCGTCGGTTTCGACCGCATAAACCGGTTGATCGATACTGCGTTCAATACCGAAGTGCCGTCATATCCGCCCTACAACATCGAAAAACTGGGCGACGACGACTACCGCGTGACCATGGCGGTCGCCGGGTTCGGCGCCGACGATCTGGAAATTACCCAGAAAGATAACGCGCTATTTATCAAGGGCAACGCCAATGACAACGACGCCAATGGTGCGGGCGCCAAATATCTCCATCGCGGCATCGCGGCCCGCGCGTTCGAGCGCCGGTTCGCCTTGGCAGAGCACGTGGATGTGGCCGACGCCAGCTTGGAAAACGGCATTCTGGTCGTTGATCTGAGACGCGAGGTTCCAGAGGCGCTCAAGCCGCGCAAGATCGCTATTGCGAACGCCGGCGCAGCGCCCAAACCGATCGAGCAGAAGGCTGCCTGACCCTAGCTAAGCGACGGCACGAAAACGGGCCCGCCGGATCGACCGGCGGGCCTTTTTCATAGGACGCCGCAAAGCAAAAGAGCTTTAGAACAAGCGACGTGCCAATAAACTCTGCAGATCCCGCCGGCCATCGACAATGAGGTAGACGATCACCCGATCGCCGATTACCCGGTAGATAAGGCGATAGTGATCAAAGAGAATTTGCCGGTATTCGCGCATCCCGATGTCCAGCAGCTCTTTGGGATATGAGCCTCGATCGGGGTGGCGCGCCAGTCTTGCTATGGCCTGTTCGATTTTATCCAGGATACGGTCTGCCCCGGCTTGATCTCCCTGCCCGACGATATAATCGTAAATCTGTTCGAGATCGCGCTCGGCATCCTCGGTGAGCAGAGCCTCGAGAGCCATCGAGATCGCACCTATCGCTCCTGTTTCTTCTGGCGCAGTCGCCCAATAAAGTCTTTCGCCGCAACGGTCCTGCCTTCTTCGACCTGCCGGTTTCCGAGCGCCAGGATTTTCAGCAGCGACATTGTCTCCTGAGTTTCCTCGTACGACACAATATCCTGTATGACGGCTTTGGCCTCGCCATTCTGTGTCACCACCAACGGCTCGCGCCGCTCCGCAAGATCGCGAAGCACTTCGGCCGCATTGGATTTGATATAACTGATCGGCTTGATCTGGGTGGAATACTTCATGATCGCACCTCGACATATATGACTAAATATAGTCTTAATTTAGTCCACCAACAACCGGCAGGCAATACCGGCGGGCTTTTTTTTCATAGGGCGCCGGCATTCCGGGGCGGGGCGGTTGATACCAAGTTTCGCTAATCCGTCCCCATGAAAGGGGTCCGTATTAACGAGACTTGGTATAATCTGCGCCGGCACTTCCAGGAAACCGATCCATGCGAACCAGCACCGATCGAATTTTGACAACCCATGTCGGCAGCATGCCGCGGCCCGAGGATCTCGCCGACCTCTTGTACAAGGTCGAATTCAACGAGCCATACGATCACAGCGAATTCGAACGCTCGGTTCGCGAAGCGGTCGCCGATATCGTCGCCAAACAGTGTGCGTGGGGCCTCGACATCGTCAACGATGGCGAGATGGGAAAAACCGGATATGCCACCTACATCCAGCAGCGCCTCGAAGGGTTCTCCGGCGAAAGCGCGTCAATCCGTTTCGACGACATGACGAACTTCCCCGAGTACCGCCGTGAGCAGGCAAAGGCGGCGGGAACCCGGCGGCTCAATCGGCCCTGTTGCACCGGTGAAGTGACGATACGCGACCGAGGGCCGCTGACGCGCGATATCGAAAACCTGACGTCGGCGACCGCTGATGCCGGTATCAGCGATGTGTTCATGAACGCCGCATCGCCGGGGGTCATCGCGGTCTTCCAGGACAACCATTACTACCCCTCCGACGATGCCTATTTGCAAGCCCTGGCTGACATTATGAAAGAGGAATACGAAGCCATTGTCGATGCCGGCTTTATCCTTCAAATCGACTGCCCCGACCTCGCCATGGGCCGCCATACAGCGTTCCGCGAGCTGAGCGATCGCGAGTTCCTCGCCCGTGCGGCGGTGCAGATCGAGGCGCTCAATAGTGCGCTCGAAAACATCGCGGCGGACCGCGTCCGCATGCACATTTGCTGGGGCAACTACGAAGGCCCCCACCATCGCGATATCCCGTTGGCGGCGATCCTCGACGAGGTGCTGAAGGCCAAACCGAAAGGCCTCCTGATCGAAGCGTCGAACCCGCGCCACGCCCACGAGTGGAGTGTCTTCGCCGAGCGCGGATTTCCCGACGACAAGGTGTTGATCCCCGGCGTAATCGACAGCGTGACCAACTATATCGAACACCCCGAATTGGTCGCCCAACGGATCTGTCAATTTGCCGACGTCGTTGGCCGCGAGCGGGTTATCGCCGGCGCCGATTGCGGGTTCGCCACGTTCGCCGGCATGGGCGCGGTCGATGCCAAGATTGCCGCCGAAAAATTCAAGGCGTTGACCGAGGGCGCCGAAATCGCGTCGAAAAGATTGTGGGGCGGCTAGAATCTTCTAGGCTTCAACCACCAATTTCTCGAGCGCGGCGCGCGCCTTATCGGGTATCGGCACCGGCGTCATTTCCCCGTGCCGCACATAGACATGAACGAAATGGCCGGTCGCGGCTGGGTCTTCGTGGCCTTGGCGAAAAATTCCGATTTCATAGGTCACCGACGTAGTGCCGAGCCGGCGAACCCGGATGCCGACATCGAGCGTGTCGGGAAAGGCGATTTGGCTGTGAAATTGGCACCCGGTCTCGGCAACCACACCGACCGCCGCAGATGAGCGATAGTCCAAATCCGCTTGGCGCATCAAGAACCCGTTCACCGCGGTATCGAAGTAGGAGTAGTAGACGACGTTGTTGACGTGGCCGTAGACGTCGTTGTCCATCCACCGTGTCGGGATTTGGATGATTTCCCGGTAGTTTTCCCGGCGCTCGTTTCGTCCTGCCCCGCTCATGCGGCCAGCCGTTGCAGAAAACCGTCGATGGCGTCGATGGTTTCATTCGGCCGTTCGACCATGATCATGTGGCCGGTCGCCGGCAGTATTTCCGTCTCGACGTGGGCCAGCGCTTGGGCCAGTGCAGTGGCCGTGCGCGGTGGCGTCATGCGATCGTCGGCGCCGAGCAGCAACAGGACCGGACAGGCGATCTTCTTTGCTGCCTCGACAGCACCGTCGTAGACGTCGCAGGCGGCGAGATCGCTGCCCAGGACACCCGGCGCGCTTGTAGCCAGCAATGCCCGGCCGCCGCCGAGCATCCACAGCCCCGGCGCCTGGTGGCCACCCAAATGGGATGGCTTGCCGAACCCCCAGTCGGTGATCATATCGAACGCCGTGGGATCGTTGTTTTGCCCTGCCGCCAAGAGATCTTCATGGACCGCGATCCGTTCTGCTGTGCCCACAAGAACCAGTGCGCGCGTGTTTTCCGGCCGCTTCGCTCCCGCCGCCAGCGCAATCAGCGATCCCATCGAATGGCCCGCCAGCGCGGCCTGCCTCGCGCCCACGGTGTCGAGCACCTGCCACAGCCAGTCGGCAATGGCATCGATCGAATCCAATGCTGGGCCATCGGAACGGCCATGGCCGGGCAGGTCGACCGCGAGCACGGAAAACCCATGATGGGAAAAGTACCGCGTCTGCAAGCCCCAGAACGTGTGGTCGGTTCCGGCGCCGTGGATTAGCACCAAAACCGGTTGTGCCGGATCGAAGGGCGATCCGCCGGTGTGGGCGAATACGGTAGCGCCATCGACGTTAATATCCACAGGAACACACCTCTTATTTCTGCGATGCGCGAAGCGCTTGGCGAAGGTCGGCGATCAGGTCTGCTGGGTCCTCCAGCCCGACCGACAGCCGGATCATTTCTTCGCCCACGCCCGCCGCAGCCAGTTCGTCGGCATCCATTTGCTGGTGCGTCGTACTGGCCGGATGAATGACCAACGATTTCGCATCGCCCACATTTGCCAAGTGCGAGAACAGCTCGAGCGCCTCGATAAACGTGGCGCCGGTTTGGCGCGCGCCGGCGGCGGGCGCCTTGATCCCGAAGGTCACGATCGAGCCTGCGCCCTTGGGGAGCAACTTCCGAGCCAGCGCCTGGTCGGGGTGGCTGTCGAGCTCAGGGTAACGCACCCAGGCGACTTCCGCTGCCTCGCTGAGATAGCCAGCAATAGTGCGCGCATTATCGACGTGGCGTGCCATGCGCATCGGCAACGTTTCCAGCCCTTGGATCAGATAAAATGCGTTCTGTGGCGACATGCAGGCGCCAAAATCGCGCAATCCCTCGGCGCGCGCGCGCATAATGAAAGCTGCCGGTCCGAACTCCTCGGCAAAATCGAGACCATGGTAACCGGCATAAGGCTCGGTCATGGTGGGATATTTGCCCGACCCCTCCCAATCGAATGCGCCGCCGTCGATCAAAACACCGCCGATGGCGACACCATGGCCGCCAATCCATTTGGTGGCCGAGTGCATGATCAGGTCGGCCCCATGTTCGAACGGCCGCATCAAATAGGGCGTGGCAAAAGTCGAGTCGACCATCAGAGGTATACCGGCCTGGTGGGCGATCTGCGAGACCGCCGGTATGTCGAGAATTTCCAATCCCGGGTTACCGATGGTTTCGGCAAACAGCAACCGGGTCGCAGGGCGAATGGCGTCGGCAAATTCCTGCGGTTTTCGGGGGTCGATCAGCGTCGTCGAAATGCCGAACCGGGGCAGCGTGTGGAGAAATAAATTATGACTACCACCGTAGATATTGCGCGAGGCGACAATGTGACCACCGGTATCCATGAGCGTAATGATCGCCAGCATAAGGGAGGCCTGGCCACTCGCGGTGCCGATGGCGCCGACTCCTCCCTCAAGCGCCGCCATGCGTTCTTCGAACACGGCGACGGTAGGGTTGGAAATTCGCGAATAAATGTGGCCGGCACGCTCGAGGTTGAAAAGGCTGGCGGCGTGATCGACATCGGGAAACACGTATGACGTGGTCTGATAAATCGGCGCTGCCCGGGCGCCGGTTACCGGGTCGGGATGCTGGCCCGCATGCAGGCTAAGCGTATCGAACTTCAGGAATTTTGCTTCGACCATCGTGCCGGTCCTGCCAAAATATGGTCGACGCACGAACCGCCAAATCGGCGCCCGAGCGACATTGCGGCGGACCTTAAACTATCTATTGCGTGGCTTGAACCGGCCAGACCCTGCAAATGACGCAAAGAAAAACCGCTCCGAGGGGGGGAGCCTTCGGAGCGGTAGAGTCAACAGGGAGGCATCAAGAGAGGATCTAGGGAGGATCCAATCGATGGGTTCATAAAAGAACCATCAGCGCCTAATGTCGGTCATATTCGTTAACAAATTGTTACCAAAAGTCATAACAAAACGGGTCCGATTTTTTCGGACCCGTTTTCGTCTATCTATTTGTTTCTGTTGAATATTTATGTGTCTTTCCCGCCCGAACCGCCAATCCGGACATCGGCCATCCAGTCCGGAATCCGACTGGGCAGCGCCGGTTCTTCCTGGGGAATCAAATCCGCGCTAATCGGCACAGACGTATTTTCGGCCGGTTTGCGCCCCGCTTTACGCGCCTTTTCAATGGCCTCGTCCAGATCTAGTTGCCGGCACAATCCGATGGTCACCGGGTCGCGCGGCTGAATTTGCGATGAATTCCAGTGCGTTCGGTCACGGATTGCATTAATTGTCGGTTTCGTCGTGCCGATCAGTTTCGAGATTTGCGGATCACTGAGTTCAGGGTAATAGCGCAACAGATAGGCGATTCCATCGGGCTTATCCTGGCGTTTCGACAACGGAACGTAACGCGGTCCCTTGGTGCGTTTCACCGGAGCCGGGTTTTCGGATGTTTTGAGCCCCAAACGCGATGACGGGTCCTTGCTGCAACGCTCTATTTCGTCCCACTCGAGCTGGCCATTGACGACCGGATCGAGGCCGAGCATGCCAATGCCGACCTCGCCGTCGGCAATCCCCTGTACCTCAAGCTTATGCATACCGCAAAATTCAGCGATCTGATCGAACGTCAGGGCGGTGTTCTCGACCAACCAAATGGCGGTCCCTTTCGGCATCAATGGTTCTGCCATAGAACCTCCTAGCTGCGCCTTGGGTGGTTATAGATACCCTATAACGGCCAATGTGCAGGTTAAATATCAAGGGTTTAAAGCTGGTCTCTATATAGTCGCGACGCACCAAAATTGCAAAGCGCGACTATTCAACACTTAATATGATTTTACCGATATGAGCGCTCGTTTCCATCAGTTCATGGGCGCGCGAAGCCTCAGCCAACGGAAAGGTCTGGTGAATCACCGGGCCGATTTTACCGGCCTCGAATAAGGGCCAGACCCGTTCGCGAAGCGACGCGGCAATTTCGCCTTTTTGCGCCACCGAGCGCGGCCGAAGCGTGGAGCCGGTCACCGTCAATCGATTGCGCATAACCCGGCCGAGGTCGAGCTCGCCTTTCGATCCACCCATCAAACTGACCTGCAGGAGCCGGCCCTCGACGCGCAACAAGCGGATATTTCGCGGTAAATAATCACCGCCGACGATATCGAGAATGACGTCGACCCCGGCGCCGTCGGTGATCGATTTGATCTCTTCGACAAAGTCCTGTTCGCGGTAGTTGATCGCCTTTACCGCACCCAGTTCTTCACAAAACCGCGCCTTTTCAGCATTGCCGACGGTGACATAGGCGGTGGCGCCAAACTCGCGGGCCAATTGAATGGCGGTGGTGCCAATGCCGCTCGAGCCGCCGTGGATCAGAATAGACTCGCCGGCCGCCAGATGGCCGCGATCAAACATATTGGTCCAAACGGTGAAAAATGTCTCCGGGATACCGGCTGCCTGGATCGAATCGAGGCCAGCGGGAACACGTAAGACCTGGGCCGCCGGCGCGGTGGCGTATTGCGCGTATCCGCCGCCGGAAACCAACGCACAAACGCGGTCGCCTTCTTTCCATTCGGTCACCGCCTCGCCAACAGCTGCAACTTCGCCGGCAACCTCGAGCCCGGGAAGGTCGGACGCGCCCGGCGGCGGCGGATAAAGGCCAAGCCGTTGCACCACATCGGGCCGATTGACCCCGGCCGCTGCGACCGCGATCAGTATTTCGCCCGACCCCGGTTCCGGAACCGGACGCTCGACCGGCTGCAAAACCTCCGGCCCTCCCGACTCGGTTATCTCGATTGCAGTCATTGTCGTCGGTAGGCGCATCTCACATACTCTCCGAAATCCGGTTGACAGCCTCGAAGGCCTTGCGGACGCACTTTAGGCACGTCAAACTTTGGACACAACGGCGACGCGGTTATCAGTTGTGGAGCGGCAAAGATGAGCATTGATGACGATCTTGAACCTCAGCATCCGGCGAACCAAAAGATATTCGAAGCGGTCAATATCGAAGCCTTGTCGGTTGAAGAAATGAGGAAATATATCGAGCACGCAAAACAGGAAATCTTGCGCACCGAAGCGGAAATTCAAAGCCGGCAATCATTGCGTGGCGATGCGGACTCGTTGTTCAAGAAATAGAAACCTACACTGCGTTTGATGAGCTTGAGATTGGGAGAGGCACATGACCAATCCGTACGAAACCGACCTTGGTAAGAATGCGGCAAACTACACACCTCTGTCGCCGCTGAGCTTTATCCGGCGAACGGCATCGGCTTATCCGAACCGGGCCGCCGTGGTTCATGGCAATATCAAGCGCAACTGGGCGGAGACCTATGCCCGCACCAGGCGGCTTGCGTCGGCGCTGTCACAACGCGGCATCGGCATCGGCGACTGCGTCGCCGTGATGGCGCCGAATATTCCGGAGATGTTGGAAGCTCATTTCGGCATTCCCATGACCGGCGGCGTGATCAACGCCCTCAACACCCGTCTCGATGCCTCGACCATCGCGTTTATCCTCGACCATGGAGAGGCCAAGGTATTGCTCACCGACACCGAACTTTCGCCCGTAATCAAAGAAGCCCTGGAGTTGGTGAAGGCCAAGCCGTTTGTCATCGATATCTGCGATACGCAAGGCCCGGGCGGCCAGCGGTTGGGTGAAATCGACTATGAGTCATTTATCGCCGGTGGCGACCCCGAGTTCGAATGGTCGCTACCCGACGACGAATGGCGCGCGATTGCCCTGAACTACACATCCGGCACCACCGGCAATCCGAAGGGCGTCGTTTATCACCATCGCGGCGCGTACCTGAACGCGATGGGCAACGTCTTTACCTGGGGCGCCACCCACAACCCGATCTATCTGTGGACGCTGCCAATGTTCCATTGCAACGGTTGGTGTTTTACCTGGGGCACCGCATTGGCGGCCGGCACCAACGTGTGCTTGCGGCAAGTGGCAGCGAAAAACATCTACGCCGCCTTCGCCGAACACGGCGTGACCCATCTGTGCGGGGCGCCGATTGTCATGCAGATGATCGTCAACGCCAGCGAAGAAGAACGGCTACCCTTCGACCAGGATGTCGAGTTCATGACCGCCGCAGCGCCGCCGCCGGCGGCGGTGCTGGCGCGCATGGCCGAGCAGGGAATTCGGGTCACCCATGTGTACGGCCTGACGGAAATCTACGGTCCGGCGATTGTCTGCGCATGGCAGGACGAATGGGATGAATTGCCGCCGGACCAACAGGCGCGGCTGCAATCGCGCCAGGGTGTGCCCTACGAGGTGCTGGAAGATGTCATGGTCGGCGACCCGGAGACGTTGGAACCGGTCGCGCGAGACGGCGAGACAATGGGCGAGGTATTCACCCGCGGCAACGTTACCATGAAAGGGTATCTGAAAAACCCGAAGGCCACCGACGATTCCTTCGCTGGGGGCTGGTTTCACACCGGCGATTTGGGAGTGTGGCACGCGGATAACTATATTGAGCTGAAGGACCGCTCAAAAGACATCATTATTTCCGGCGGCGAAAACATTTCGTCGATCGAAGTCGAAGATGCGCTGTACAAACATCCGGCCGTTTCCGTCGCCGCTGTGGTCGCGCGGCCCGATGATAAATGGGGCGAAACACCCTGCGCGTTCATCGAGCTGACACCGGGCGCCAACGCAACCGAAGACGAGCTCATTCAGTATTGCCGAGACAATCTCGCCCACTACAAGTGTCCGCGCCATATCGTTTTCGGCGCCTTACCGAAAACCTCGACCGGTAAAATTCAGAAATTTATACTGCGCGAACAGGCCAGCGAAATGGCTAATTCCGAAGCCGCCGCCGAATAGATCCAGCGGCCACCGGACCGCAAATACAAAAACGGGCGGCCCTATCGGCCACCCTGCTACTCAGTTTCTGCGCTAAGTCATCGACCTCACACGCTTTCCATGCTTGCAAGTGCGTCTTTGACTTTTAACTTTTCCCGTTTTATCTGCGTAATGATGAGTTGGTCTGGATTAGGTCTCTGTGTTTCCTCGCCGAGCTGACTATCAAGATCTGCATGCTTTCGCTTCAACTCGTCGATATTCGTTTCCATCAACACCAACATCGCCTCCTTTTCGATCAGCGGTAATATGCAAATCCTAGTTCAGATTCGCCTGATTTGCAAAGCACCAATCATGCAACGTTAATCCCCCTTTCGTAGCGCTTGAAATACTGCGGTATTTTCAAACATCCAGAGAATGGGGGAAACAAATCGCGATTTTTGTTATAGTTCGAGCGGCTGTTGCGGAACGGCCGTGATTTATGGGTACGCGCGTTCGACAGGACTAAGCGTGACGATCGAGAACACACCCGATAAAGAAGAACTGCGGCGGCGTCTGAAAGCGCTGAAAAGCGAACATCGCGATTTGGACGACGTCATCGCGCGAATTTCCAACGAAGCACCGTTCGACCAATTGCAAATACAACGGTTGAAGAAACGCAAGCTGGTGCTGAAAGACGAAATTAGCCGACTGGAAGATCTAATCGTGCCCGACATCATCGCCTAGAACAATGTCAGGCCCGGTGTCGTTAGTTTATGAGCCTGCGGCCGCGGCTCGCACCTGCTTTTGCTTGTACATCGCGCTATCCGCCCGCTGCAGGGCTTCACCGGCGTTTTCTTTGCCAGAGAACGTATAAGCGCCATACGACGCGCGCACCTTAAGTCCCTGGTTCTGCCAAATTAACGGTGTCGTTTCGATCGCATTAGCCAGAATTGCCGCTTTTTCCGCCGCAGCGGCGGCATCGGATTGAGCCAATATTACCCCGAATTCATCGCCCCCCAGCCGACCAACCACGTCGGATTCACGGACGTTGAGCGAGAAAATCTCGGCGATATGCTGCAGCGCCGCGTCGCCGGCGGCGTGGCCATAGCGATCGTTGATTTCCTTAAAGCCATCGATGTCGAAATACAAAACACTCGATACCGAATTATAGCGTTCCGAATAGGCGACCATGCGGCTGAGCTCGCGCACGAATGCGCGGCGATTGGCAAGCGGAACCAGGGAATCCTCGTCGGCCAGTTTCTCGAGATAGGCGACGCGTTTTTCAGCTTTCTCCAACTCTTGGCGCATACGTTGCACTTCGTGCATCAAAAGCTCGATGGCATCGCGAACCTTGGGCGTCAGCTCTTCGCCGGGGATACCGGCAATCGTGGCGACATCGGCGGTCGGGGCCGGGGCACCGGCGTCGGCGACAGCGCGCGCGGCATAGGCACGGCCGGCTTCGCGGGCTGCACCCGTGGATACGAGCGGGCGGGGAGTTCCAGACCTGGTTTGGCCGACTTTCATAAGGCTCTTCCTTTGACGGGGAAGTTAAAAATCGCGCCTTTTCAACGGATTCCGAAAGGCAAATTCGTGGTCCGAACATATCAGGATTTTACTTAATAAATCGTTATAGCAACAATTGTATGTAAAATACTTCCGCGGTATCAGAATGTGCCCGCAGCTTGTGCTGTGGGTGTGTAAACCTATAATCGCCGCCCTTTCCGCTACCGCGGACGTCCACTGGGAGAGGTTAACCATGGCGAGCGCCATCGTCGGCATTATTATGGGCAGCCAGTCGGACTGGCAGACCATGCACCATGCTGCCGAAACCCTCGAAGCGCTAGGGGTAGAGCACGAAGTACGTATCGTATCCGCCCATCGGACGCCCGACCGCTTGGCTGATTTTGCGAAAACCGCGCGCGCGCGCGGCTTAAAAGTAATCATCGCAGGCGCCGGCGGCGCCGCTCACCTGCCCGGCATGACCGCGTCGATGACGCCGGTGCCCGTGCTCGGCGTGCCGATTGAAAGCAAGGCCCTGAGCGGCATGGACAGTCTGCTATCGATTGTCCAAATGCCGGCGGGTGTTCCTGTCGGGACGCTGGCCATCGGGCGTGCCGGGGCTATCAACGCCGCGCTGCTGGCCGCAGCGATTGTCGCCGCAGAAGACGCCACCGTCGCGCAGGCCCTCGACGACTGGCGGGCACAACAGACCGACAGCGTCGCCGACGTGCCCTCCGACAACGCGTAGCCGCCATGTCCCGCAGCGACAGGCCGGCGGCGCTCCCGCCGGGCACCACAATCGGCATTCTTGGCGGCGGTCAGCTCGGGCGCATGACAGTCGTTGCGGCGTCCCAGCTTGGCTACCGCTGCCATATTTTTTGCCAGTCGCCCGATGAACCAGCGGCGCAGATCGCCCCTCAGACCACGATCGCCGCATTCACCGATACCGGCGCGCTCGATAGCTTTGCCGCCAACATCGACGTGGCGACGTTGGAGTTCGAAAATATTCCCCTGTCGAGCGTTGAATACGTCGAGGCACGCGCCCCTGTGCGACCGAGCTCAAGGGCGCTCGCAGTCGCCCAGGACCGGATCAAAGAGAAGGATTTTATCACCGCTGCCGGAATCGCTACGGCGCCTTACCGTGCCGTCGCCAGCCGCGCCGAACTGACCGACGCTGTCGCGGACCTGGGCACGCCTGCGGTATTGAAAACGGTGCGCCTGGGCTATGACGGAAAGGGCCAGATTCGTATCGACCGAGACACCGACTTGGACCAGGCCTGGGCACAATCGGGCACCGACGCGTCGATCGGTGGGGCGATACTTGAAGGCTTCGTCGATTTTGAGCGGGAAATCTCGGTCATCGCGGCGCGCGGCATCGACGGCGCCATGACCAGTTATGTGCCGGTCGAGAACCGGCACGCCAACCACATTCTCGATACAACGATTGTGCCTGCGCCGATTAGCGGCGAATTGGCTGCAACTGCGACCGATATCGCCCGCCGCCTGGCTGAAAAACTGGATTTGGTCGGTTTGCTCGCGGTCGAGATGTTCGTTTCGCAAGATCAAGGAATTCTGGTGAACGAGATTGCGCCGCGGCCGCACAATTCGGGACACTGGACCATCGACGCCTGTGCGGTCAGCCAGTTCGAAATGTTGGTGCGGGCGGTTTGCGGCCTGCCGCTCGGGTCGACCGAGCGTGACGCCGACGCGACGATGAGAAACCTCATCGGCAGCGATGTGGAAGATTGGCAATCGTATCTCACCGACCCGACAGCGCACCTACATCTGTATGGGAAATCCGACGTGCGGCCGGGGCGCAAAATGGGCCACGTGACGTGGCTAACCCCGCGGGCGCTACCCTAGCCGCGCTCGCCCTCGCGCAAATGCTCGCGGACTCGCCGCACGAACCGTCGCGGACTGGGAATACCCGCCGGAATCTGACGCAAACGCGCCGTAACTTTCGGGATGCGCATGGTATCGGCGATGCGACGGTCGAGGAACGACCAAGCCGCCGCATGGCCGTCGGACTCGTCGTCGAGCCAGAACAGTATGGTGCTGGTATACACACCGGCCAGCAGACCGCGCTTGGTATAGAAATTGAAATCGGTTGCCGTATCGCCGGCCGCGTGCCACATCTCGTCGACCGTTCGATAAAGACATCTGAGGCCGAGGCCGGCGTGCTGGGGTTGCCCCAGATAGCTCAAAGAGCGCCGTACAGCCTCGCGGTGCGGCGCCAACGTCTCCAACCGCCAGCGCACAGCCGCGGCGATGCGCTCGCGAATCTTGAGCGAGAC
>JAPUHN010000263.1 GCA_027297685.1 Alphaproteobacteria bacterium
TAATCACCGCGATCGACAAAATGGAGCAGGTCGCGCACCTGATCGAGGGTGAAGCCGAGCGCCCGGCAGCGCCGCACGAACACGAGGCGCTTCAGTGCTTCCTCATCATACAATCGATGGCCGCCGCTGTTGCGCGCCGGCTGCGGCATAATATCGATCCGCTCATAGTAGCGAACCGTCTCGATCTTACAGTCGGCGCGCCGCGACAACTCGCCGATCGTAAATACGTGGTCAGTTTGGGATGGTGTCCCGGTCATTGCGAGGTTCCTTCTTGTCGACCGACAATCACGGGCATGTGATGCAAAAGCGCTTGAACCTGTAGTTACTACAGGTCCGATATTATCGCCAGCCGGTATCAATACCTGGTCGCCGGTACGCTATCGTTGCGCGACACCCGCCCTGAAACTCATACCCGGATATACCAATGACCTCACCAGCCACATTTCAACCCCTGCCGCCCGCTAATGGCGTCGACCTGGCGATCATTGGCGCCGGTTCCGCCGGCTTTTCCGCCGCTATTACGGCGGCCGAGCTAGGTGCCAAGGTTGCCCTGGTTGGCCATGGCACGATTGGCGGCACTTGCGTCAACGTCGGCTGCGTGCCGTCGAAGACGCTGATCCGGGCAGCCGATGCCTTGCATCAGGCGCGTCACGCGTCCCGCTTCGCCGGCATCTCCGCCGAGGCGGTCCTATCCAGTTGGCCCGACTTGGTGGCGCAGAAAGATGAGTTGGTCGCCGAAATGCGGCAAGCCAAGTACGCCGATCTGCTGCCGGAATACACCAATGTCTCTTACGTGCCCGGCGTGGCGCGCCTGGTCGATGGCGGTGTCGCGGTAAATGGCGACACGTTGCAGGCACCCAAGATCATCGTCGCCACGGGTGCTGCTCCAGCGCTGCCGGCGATCCCAGGTATCGAACAGGTTCCCTATCTGACGAGCACGACAGCGCTCGACCTCGACACGCTGCCCAAATCGCTACTCGTCATCGGCGGCGGCTACATCGGCGTCGAGCTGGCGCAGATGTTCGCCCGTGCCGGGGCTGCCATCACCATCGTCTGCCGCAGCCACTTGCTGCCCCACGGCGAGCCGGAAATCTCCGAAGCCCTGACCGGTTACTTTAGCGATGAAGGCATTCGCGTCGTCAGCGGCGTTTCATACCGGGCGATTCGTCAGATCGATAACGGCGTCGCCATCGACCTCAACGCTGCCGGCGCCATCGAAACGTTGGAGGCAGAGAAGGTTCTTATCGCCACTGGCCGTCAGCCGAACACAGCCGACCTGGACCTCGAAGGCGTTGGCGTGTCGCTTGGCGACCATGGCGGCATCGAAGTCGACGATCAAATGCGAACCACACGCGCCGGCACCTATGCCGCCGGCGACGTCACTGGCCGCGACCAGTTCGTCTACATGGCTGCTTATGGCGCACGCATCGCGGCCGAGAACGCTCTCAACGGCGACAGCCGAAGCTACGACAGCAGCGCCATGCCGGCGGTCGTGTTCACCGATCCGCAGATTGCCAACGTCGGCCTGACCGAAGCTGAGGCGCGGGCGGGCGGCTTCGACGTCAAGACATCGGTGCTGCCGCTCGATGCCGTATCGCGTGCCCTGGCCGCCCGCGACACGCGGGGTCTGATCAAACTGATTGCCGACAAGGCGACCGATCGGTTGCTCGGCGGCCATATCCTCGCGCCCGAGGGCGCCGACAGCATTCAAACAATGGTTATGGCATTGAAGGCGAATTTGACCGTCCGCGAACTGGCGGAAACCGTGTTCCCCTACCTGACGACCGTCGAGGGGCTGAAGCTGGCTGCCCAGACCTTCGACAAGGATGTGTCGAAACTATCCTGCTGCGCGGGTTAGCCGATGATGGCACAGACAAATGGTAAGCAGCGGGATTGGGTCAGTCGCCGGGGCGCAGCCTTGGTGGCAGGGGGCAAGTATGCTCAGAAGCAACAATCACAAGCGTGACAAGGGGCTGCCGATGTCCAACAACAGCGGTTTCACCGGACTGATTATTGCCAAGGTCATTTGCTGCGGCGGGCTGGTCTTGCTCGCCGGTACCGGCGCTCTTGCCGGCCTCGGCGGCTGGTTATCCGACAACGCCTGGCTTATCGCGGTGGCCGTTGGCCTTGGTGTAGCAGCGCTAGTCCTTTACCTGCGCCCCAATGCGCCAACGAACAAGGTGGACCCCGCTTCCGACACCGGCGAATGAATTGCTTAGCATCTGATCGTGGACCGACATTGTGAATAATCAGCGACTTCTTAAATTTGGCATCATCGGAAGCGTCATTGCAGCATTGTGCTGTTTTACCACCGTTCTTGTAAGTTTGCTGGCCGTGGTGGGCCTATCGGCAGCTATAGGATGGCTCGACTACATGCTGTTTCCGGCACTGTTCGTGTTCATCGGCATAACAATTTATGCCCTTTATCGTCGTCGGAAGTTAGCGACTGCGGCAGAAATTTAGTTGCACCTGCCCTGTGTCACTTCCTTTGCGTTTCCGAAAGAGGGTTAAACTTGAACGACTATCGCAAACTCGCAGAATTAGAGCTGACATACCGGCACCAAAACCCGAATCCGCTGATCCGGGAAGGCCAATTGTGCTGCGGATGCCCGAAAGGTAAATGAGTAATGTCGAAAAGAATTGGAAAAACTGGCGCATTCACGGCCTGCGCCGTTAGCGAGGAATGACGAGATGCAGAATGTCGAACAAATTGCTCCCGCGAACGAGAAGAATTTTTCCACATTTGAGGTTCGCCCCGGCGTGAAGATGCCGGATTGGTCGGTGGTGACGAGCGAGTTAGCCAAACAGGCGCTCGCCGACATCAATAAGGCGTTCGGGATTGAAAAGTGTTTTACCGAATATGATCCGGATGAAGACCGGGTTCGGATTGGCATTTTACGATTTTTCGCCAAACATGGCCGCGCACCAACGACGGACGAATTGGCCAAAAAGCTTGCGTTGCCGAAGACCGAAGTTTTCGAAAATTTGGTCAGGCTAAAAAAGAAAGATCTGGTTGTTCTCGATGATGCAACGGAACGAATAGTCGGCGCCTATCCGCTTACCGAACGTGAAACCGAGCATCTCGTGGAAATTGAAGGTCAACAAATCCACGCCATGTGTGCAATCGATGCGCTCGGCACCGGAAGTATGTTCAAAAAAGACATTCAGATCAGATCTTCCTGCCGGGCTACAGGCGCGCCAATCACCATTGAACTGACGGCCAACGGAACCGAGATTAGGTCGGTTGATCCGGAAACGGCCATAGTTTGGTCGGGCATTCAACTTTCGGATGGGTGCGCCGCCGATAGCCTATGTACGGTCCTCGCCTTTTTCAGCTCCGATGAGGAATTTGAAAACTGGCGAACCAAAGAACATCCGAATACGCCGGGTTATCGACTGACGGTAAACGAAGGTATGCAGGTAGGTCGCGCCATATTCGATCCATTCTTGGCGAGTACTGAGGTGTAGCCTCGACAGCCGAATTTTGTTTTTCGCTGTCCTCGGCTATGTCCCCTTTTGGCTAAAAGCAGTGGTCTGCAGTTGCTGTCAATTATGTCCGTTATTACCCCGAAAGCAGGCATACCGAGTTCTGATATCCGTTATTGGGGGTAAAGCGGACATTATTCGGTTTGGCGTTTACGTCCGTTCCTGACCCATAACGGACATTAAGCGGGCTCAGTTTTCTAACCCGGAGAACGGGGTTCTGGCGCCTGAGACTGGTAATAATTTTTCGGAAAACAGGTAATTTTGACAGTTGACACCCACAATTGTCTCCACAGACTCGTTTGCACCGGTCTGGGGCCATCCCTTG
>JAPUHN010000264.1 GCA_027297685.1 Alphaproteobacteria bacterium
GCTGGGGGTAAGCCCGCAGCAAGTGGCAGTCGCCTGGCTGTTAAGCAAGGGGCCGCAGGTGCTCGTAATCGTCGGCGCCAGCCGCGCCGCCAGCATCGAGGACTCGGCGCGCGCTGCCCAGCTCGAGCTTGATGCCAACGACATCGCCCTAATCGGTGAGGCGATTGCCTGAGCCCGTTAGTGCGCTCATCACTTAGTATTGCCGGCGCTCCATGTCTGTTATTGCTGCTTTGGGCGGCTCCCCTCCAACGGCATCGCAATGTGCCGATTAGCAATGCCGATTTTCCGCCAGCCAACTCTATATTAGCTTTTGTTGAACGGCCGTTATTGGCTATTAACGGACATTGGTGGGCGTGGAAAGAACGTCCGGTTTACACCCGAAAGCGGACATCATCTATACGGTATTGATGCTTCCAGGACTCTGGGCGGTGCGGCTTACACGAGTTTTCGTGCCTACCGGTGCGCGCCCGCGTCAGGTCAAGCGTTCTTTGACGGTTGGCCTCACTGGTGAATCGTCCCGTCAGGGCGAAAGGCGTTGAAGGCAAAGGCAAAGGTCATGTCGTGCAACACCTCGACCAACCCGCCGTCTTGCTTGCGCTGCACCGTCACATAGCCGATGTCGCGGCCTTCCTTGATGTAGGCAATATCGAGCACGGAAAGCTGGCCGGTCTGCCAGGTCAGCACCAGATCATCGGTTTCGATCCGCTTTTTTCGCTTCAACAGCTCGAGGCTCCACGCCTGGTTCTCAACGGCAACGACATAGGCCAACGGGGCGATGCCTTCGGGTTCCGGTATGCCGGGGAACAGCGGACTATCGCCGGTATCGTAGCCAGCGTAAGGATTGACGCCGTAGTTGCGCGGAAATCCGGGAGGCCGCAATAGTACGTCGGCGTTCGGGTTGCGCGCCGCAAACACACCAAACGGTTCGACGCGCACCGGCAATATGGCCAGCTCGGTGCCAGCATACTCTCCGACAATCCCGGTACCGGTGAACTGCTGCCACCAGCTCTCGGTCTGGCGGTCGTACATCACCAGGTCGGAAAACCGCAGATTTCCACTGACGCCGAAATCGAGTACCCGATCGCCGACCCGCCGATCGAACACCACCGCCGAGCTACATAAAGGGCAATAGGTCACCGTGATCGGCACATCGCCGAGCCGGTCGTTTACGATCTCGTGCCACACCAGGATTGTCAGCGGATAGCCGCGGATCTGTCCGTTGACCGCGACGGTGATGACCGGCTCTCTCGGGTCGTAGGCATCCGCACCCTGCGCCAGGGTGCCGATGGTCGGCTGGTCGATCGCCGGGATATGATCCCGGGGGATGCCGCCGGAGAAGATTTCGGCAAGATCGACCGTCGTCTTGCTAAAGTCGGTGCGTGGCCAGGCCGACTTCAGCGCCTCGATATCCGCAGCCGCTATCGAGGCGAACACCGACAAGGGAATTAACGCGATGGCCAAGGCAAATAGCTTGGCGCACATATTACGCGGGTAGAAGCCAGTCATCATGGGCCAAAGGTAACGGCGCGCGCCGATACGTCCACCCGACAGTTTCTCAAATCGGCGTGATGAAAAAATCTCTCTACGAACCGTTTTGCGCGCGTAACAGCTTGTAGACGATGGCGTCGTCGAGGGCGGCGTACGCGGCGTCGATAATGTTGGGCGATATGCCCACGGTGCCCCAGCGGTGGCCGGTCTCGTCGGTCGACTCGATCATCACCCGGGTCACCGCCGCGGTCGCCTGTTGGGGGGTTAAAATACGCACCTTGAAATCGACCAAGCGCATTTTTTCCAGCTCGGGGAACTTCGGCAGCAACGCCTTGCGCAGGGCCTCGTCGAGGGCGTTGACCGGGCCGTTGCCCTCGGCGACCTGCATCGTCGGCTCGCCGGCAACCTCGATCTTGATCACCGCCTGGCTGATCGTGGTCAGATCGCCGCGGGCGTTGTAGCGGCGCTCGACCTCGGTGCGGAAACTTCGCACGTCGAAGAAACGCGGCAGCTCGCCCAGAGCGCGCCGCGCCAGCAACTCGAAACTGGCTTCCGCGCCGTCATAGGTGTAGCCCTCATACTCGCGCGCCTTGACGTCTTCGACCAGACGCGCGATCCGCTTGTCGCCAGGGTCGATATCGATGCCGGCTTCGGCCAGCCGCACCAAAATATTCGACCGTCCCGCCTGATCCGAAACCACGATGTGGCGGCTGTTGCCGACCGTGGCAGGCTCGATGTGTTCGTAAGTGCGCGGGTCCTTCTGCACCGCCGAGACGTGCAGGCCGCCCTTGTGGGCGAACGCCGCCTTGCCGACATAGGGGGCGTGGCGATCGGGCGCACGATTTAGTAACTCGTCGAGCAGGTGCGACACATGGGTTAACTGGCCCAGTTCCGCGTCGCCGAGACCGGTCTCAAAAGCACCGTCATATTTGAGCATTAGGTTCGGGATCAGCGTGACCAGGTTGGCGTTGCCACAACGCTCGCCCAGCCCATTCAACGTGCCCTGCACCTGCCGCGCGCCGGCCTCGACCGCGGCCAGCGAATTGGCGACAGCGTTACCGGTATCGTCGTGGGCGTGGATGCCAAGATGGTCGCCCGGAACATGGTCGCAGACTTCCGCGACGATGCGCGAGACCTCATGGGGCAAGGTGCCGCCATTGGTGTCGCACAGAACCACCCAACGGGCGCCGGCGTGGTGCGCCGACTTCAGGCACGCCAGGGCGAATTCCGGGTTCGCCTTGTAGCCATCGAAAAAATGCTCGGCGTCGAACAGCACTTCGCCAATGCGGGTTTTGGCGTGGGCGACGCTGTCGGCGATCATAGCGATGTTTTCATCTTGGCCGATGCCGAGCGCCACATCGACGTGGAAGTCCCAAGTCTTGCCGACCATGCACACCGCATCGGCCGCGCTGGTCAGCAGCGCGTTCAAGCCCGGGTCGTTGGCGGCGCTGTGGCCGGGCCGCCGCGTCATGCCGAAGGCGGTAAATGTAGCGTTTTTGAGCTGCGGCGACGTGGCGAAGAATTCGTCGTCGACCGGATTGGCGCCGGGCCAGCCGCCCTCGACATAATCGATGTTCAAACTGTCGAGCGCGCGGGCAATGGCGCGCTTGTCGTCGACCGAAAAATCGACGCCCTGGGTCTGCGCGCCGTCACGCAGCGTGGTGTCGAACAGGGAGATACGCTCGGTCATGGGTTACATCGCCCCCCGGTCTGGAAGCAGGAACAACAAAGTCCCCCTTCCCTGACCCTCCCCCTCCAGGGGGGAGGGAAGGATTGAGCGGCCCGCGCGCTATAACCCCCTCCTCCTTGAGGGGGGAGGGATGGGGTGGGGGTGACCTTAAATAAGTGGAACATCGCCCTAGCTCCCGCGCCGCCAAGTCGTGCCGCCGGGACCGTCTTCGAGCACAACGCCCTGCGCCGCCAGTTCGTCGCGGATGCGGTCGGCCTCGGCGAAATCCTTGGCGGCTCGGGCCGTGTTTCTCGCAGTGATCGAGTCTTCGATTCCCGCCGCGCCGCCGTCGGCGCCCTGGAACCAGGCTTCGGGGTCCTGCCCGAGAAGACCGAGCCATTCGCCCATATTAAGAATCAGCCATTTATCTCTTTTTCGCGCAATTACTTTACTGCGGCTGTCGTCTCGTAGGTTCAAATTCAAGTTACGCATGCGACCATGCAGGTGCGAGAGGGCCAGTGGCGTGTTGAGATCGTCGCACAATGCCTTTGTGAAACTCTGCAATCCTCCATCCGTGTCAGAGGGTTCTTCGACCGCATCAACGTCAGTTGCCCGCCGTAGCGCGTCGTAAAGGCCATCCAATTCCCGCTTGGCCTCGCGGACGCCGTCCTTGGTGAAATCGAGCGGTTGGCGGTAATGGGTCTTGAGCAACGCCAGGCGTAAGGCCTCACCCGGGAATTCCTCGAGCAGTTCGGTCACGGTGTAGAAGTTGCCCAGCGACTTC
>JAPUHN010000265.1 GCA_027297685.1 Alphaproteobacteria bacterium
TCGACGATGCGCGCGATGATTTCGCGCACATCATAGGGTTTGCGGATATCGGCAGAAACCACGCCATAAATATCTTCTGACGCATAAAGGGGATCGACGGGTTCGCGAGTTTCGAGACCGACCGTCTTGGGCCGGTTCAAGTTTTCGACAATCTTGCGAACCAAGGCCAGCGCATGAGTGTCGTCGTTAGCCATATGGTCGGTCACGCCGCTGACCCGGGCGTGGACGTCGGCACCGCCGAGTTCCTCGGCGCTGACGACCTCGCCGATGGCCGCCTTTACCAAGGGCGGTCCGGCCAAAAAGATTGTCCCATGACCCTTGACGATGATGCTTTCGTCGGCCAGTGCCGGAACGTAGGCGCCGCCGGCGGTGCACGACCCCATCACCGCGGCGATCTGCGGAATTCCCTGGGCTGACATCGTCGCCTGGTTATAAAAGATGCGTCCGAAATGTTCCCGGTCAGGGAAAATTCCAGACTGTTGGGGCAGGTTCGCACCGCCGGAATCGACTAAATAGATACACGGCAGATTATTCTCGCGGGCGATCTCTTGGGCGCGCAGATGTTTTTTCACCGTCATCGGATAGTAGGTGCCACCTTTGACCGTCGCGTCGTTGACGACGACCACGCATTCGCGGCCCGACACCCGGCCAATCCCCGTGATAATGCCGCCGGCCGGGATAACGTCGTCGTACATCTGGTAGCCGGCGAACTGCGAGAACTCGAGGAACGGCGAGCCTTCGTCGAGCAATACCCGCACCCGATCGCGCGGCAGCAGTTTACCGCGCGATAAATGGCGCTCGCGCGCCCGCTCGCCACCGCCACGCTCGATTTCGGCGACCTTGTCATGCAGATCGCCGACCAGCGACCGCAGCGCTTGGGCGTTTTCGACGAATGCTTCCGATTTCACATCGATCGATGTTTTCAGTGTCGTCATCGGACGCCCTTCCCCGGCGAGAACGGAAGCTCGCTTGTCTTATCTCTCGTGCTATAGCAACCGCCATGGAATTGCCGACCAAATCCGAGATCGAGGCCGCCGCGGGGACGGTCTACGCGGCCATGCCGGCGACCCCGCAATATGCGTGGCCGTTGCTGGCCGTGCGCTGCGGGACGGCGGTTTGGGTCAAGCACGAAAACCATTCGCCGATCGGCGCATTCAAGGTTCGTGGCGGTTTGCTCTACATGGCCGCGCTGCGCGTCGAACACCCGCAGAGCAACGGCGTTATCGCAGCGACGCGGGGCAATCATGGCCAGTCTATCGCGTTTGCGGCGCGGGCCAACGGCCTGTCGGCGGTGATCGTCGTACCCGAGGGGAACGCGGCCGAAAAGAACGCTTCGATGCGCGCCCTGGGGGCCGAACTGGTCATCCACGGGCACGATTTCCAAGCGGCGTTGGAATACGCCGTCGAGTTGGCCGCCGAACGCGGCCTGACCCTGGTACCGTCGTTCGCCAAAAACCTCGTTGCCGGCGTTGCCACTTACGCCATTGAGCTGCTCACCGCGGCGCCCGATCTCGACACCCTGTATGTCCCCATTGGCCTGGGTTCGGGGATCAGTGGCTGTATCGCTGCCCGCGAAGCCCTCGGCTTGACGACCAAGATCGTCGGCGTGGTCGCCGAAAACGCACCCAGTTACGCGCTGTCGTTCACGCAGGGCAAACCAGTGGCAACCAACAGCGCCGACACGTTCGCCGATGGCCTGGCCTGCCGGGTGCCTGTCGACGACGCGGTCGCGGTGATCAACCGGTATGTCGACCATATCGTCACGGTCAGCGAAGCCGAGATCGGAGCGGCGATGCGCCACTATTTCACCGACACCCACAACGTCGCCGAAGGCGCCGGCGCTGCGGCCCTGGCGGCGTTGCTTAAAGAACTCGACCAGGCGAGCGGACACACCATCGGCCTGGTGCTGTCGGGTGGCAATATTGATCGCAGCGTGTTTCAAAATATTCTCGCCGAGACCGGCTAATCGACAAGCTTGGTCCTTCGACAGGCTCAGGATGAGGTTCTTGTACTGTTCCTCATGGTGAGCTTGTCGAACCATGACGGACCCTCAAAAACCTTCGGTGATCAGCCATTCGTCGAGGATCTCGAAACGGTCGACCCCCCAGAACGGCTCGCCGTCGGCGATGACGAAGGGCGAACCGAAGACGCCCTTTTTGATCGCCGCGTTGGTTTCGTCGACCAGCCGTTGTTTTACCGCTGGATCT
Source organism: Alphaproteobacteria bacterium (assembly GCA_027297685.1). Classification (GTDB taxonomy): domain Bacteria; phylum Pseudomonadota; class Alphaproteobacteria; order UBA6615; family UBA6615; genus JAPUHN01. The sequence continues at coordinate 2,208 of JAPUHN010000265.1, forward strand.
GCGAGCGCATCCATAATGTCCTTCTGGTCAATACCGACGCTCGCCCCCACCCGGGCGACATTAGCGGGCGCAGAAATATCCTCGTTGTTGGCCAGGGCCGCCGTATAGAGCGCCATGGCAAATCCCTTCGCTTGCCCCGGGTCCTTATCCTTCACCCAGTAGAAAGCCCGCGACGCGGCGGTCGGTGAGAACGGGTGAACGTCGGGGTGCTTGTAGGTCACACCGTAGTAACGGCAGACCCGCGCGGCATCGAGCGCCTGGTATTCGCCCTTGATGGGTACTTCGCCCATCGGCTTAGCGCCGGTTTGCTTAAACGCCATGCCCAAGAGGATCGGATACCAATCGGTCGTGCGGTCGTAGCGCTCGGCAATATTGTCGATCAGGTGGGCGCCTACATAACCGTAAGGGCTGTTGAAATCGAAATAGAATTCTATCGGATCACCACTCATTTTCATTCCTCTCGGGCCACGTCCTTCGACAAGCTCGGACGCGGTAATTTTTACATCCCTCATGCCGAGCTTATCGAAGCATGGGGACTACATTCGTCTTTAATCCGCGCCCGCGAGTTCGCGGGCGATCACGAGCTTTTGGATTTCCGAAGTCCCTTCATAAATCTGGGTCACGCGCACGTCACGGTAAATTCGCTCGACCGGATAATCTTGCAGATAGCCATAGCCGCCATGGATCTGAATAGCATCGGAACAAACTGTCTCGGCCATCTCCGACGCGAACAGCTTGGCCATCGCCGCCTCTTCAAGGCATTTTTCGCCGCCGTCGCGTAATTCTGCGGCGTGCAGATACATCTGCCGGGCGACGGAGATATTTGTTTTCATCTCGGCAAGTTTGAACGCAATCGCCTGGTGTTCGATAATTTTCTTGCCGAAGGTCTCGCGTTCGCGCGCATAGGCCAAGGCATGCTCGAACGCGGCGCGCGCCATCCCGACCGCTTGGGCAGCGACACCGATACGGCCGCTTTCGAGGTTCGACAGTGCGATGCGGTAGCCTTCGCCCTCCTCGCCCAACAGCAAATCGGGCGTCACCTCGACATTGTCGAGAGTAATGGCGCAAGTCTCCGACGAACGTTGCCCCAATTTGTGCTCGACCCGGTCGACCATGTATCCAGGCGTGTCGGTCGGCACGATAAAGGCGCTGATACCTTTCGGTCCGTCCGCCGGTTCGGTGACGGCGAATGTAATAGCAATGCCGGCCTTGCTACCGGTGCTGATGAACTGCTTAGCGCCATTGAGCACATACTTGTTGCCGACTTTTTGCGCCCGCGTCTTGATCGCGCCAGCATCGGAACCGGTGTGGGGCTCGGTCAGCATAAAGGCCCCCAACATCTCGCCGGTCGCCAGTTGTTTGAGATAGCGCTGTTTTTGCTCCTCGCTGCCGAATTTATAGAGTGGCATGCAAACGACCGAATTTTGCACCGCCATGATCGTCGAACAGCCGCCGTCGCCGGCAGCGATTTCTTCCGTAACCAGGGCAAGTTCAGTATTACCGAGGCCGGCGCCACCCCAGTCCTCGGGCACTTGCACGCCCATCAGGCCAAGCTCACCCATGGCTTTCACCGCTTGGTCCGGGAACGTCGCCTCGCGGTCCCACACCGCCGCGTTCGGCGCCAGTTGTTCGGCGGCGAACTGCCTTGCCATGTCGCGAATCATCGTTTGTTCTTCGTTGAGCAACATTGCCTCTCCTTCGCCACTGCCAGGCGCCGCTACCAAGCGACAGTGTTGCCTTTGTAATCGACAAACCGGCCGCTGTCCTCGGGACGTAGATCGGTCAGTACGCGGCGAATCCCCTTAACGCTTTTCTTGGGCGACAGCGTCGCCATGAAACCGGTCATGTCGGTGCGAACATATCCGGGATGTAAAGCTACCGATATAATTCCGCGGACCCGCCACTCCGGTTCGAGCTTACGAAACTTGGCGTTCAGTAAGCCTTTGGAATCGCCATAGAGATAGCGGCTGCCCTCGCGCGGCCGTCCCGATCCCTGCACGCTCGACATCAGCGCGATCTTCTTCTGATCGCTGGCCGCGACATTCTCCAATAACGCGGCGGCGGTAAGGATTGGCGCCTTGGTATTGATTCGGAGGGTCTGCTCACGTGCCTCAGCGTCGCCCGCGCCACGGCTACCGATCACACCGGCGCTATGGATCAGCACATCGATCGGTGTCTCGGCCAGCGTGTCGGCGAGTGCGGCAATCTGGGCGTCGCTGCAGACGTCGAGCGAATACAGGACCACATCGCCCGAAAAATCACCGAGCTTTCCCGGCCGCTCCAACGCGCGCGTCGTCGCGTGCACGCTCCAGCCCGCGCCGGCGTATTGCCGGACCAATTCGAGGCCGATCCCGCGGCTTGCCCCGATGACCATTACGCTCGGCACGGGTTCACCATGAATGCTCTTTTCCCTGCCAGTCCAGAAATTTGCCGCTAACGTCGGAGCGCAGACCGCCGATTACCTGACGCATGCCGCGCACACTGTCTGCCACGGGTAGCGTGGCGCCGGCGCCGCCCATCTCGGTCTGGACCCACCCCGGATGGAATATCACCGATTTAACGCCGCGGTCCCGCCACTCCGGCTCAACTTCGCGAAAGCGGTCGTTCAATGCCGCCTTCGACGCACCATAGACGTTTGCCGGGGTTGGGCCGCCGTTACGCGCGCCCATTTGGCTCGACAGGATGGCTATCTTCTTTTCCTGGCCCCGCTCGATCGCCGGCATTAATGCCGAGATAACATAGAACGGCGCTTCGGCATTGATCGTCAGCACCAAATCGCGGCTCATGTTCGTTCCGTAGACACCCGCATTGTGGATTAATAAGTCGAGCGCACGGTCTTCGAACGCCATGGCCAAGCGGTTTATTTGACCCGCATCGACTACGTCCAACTCGTAAAGGGTCACATCGCCGGGCACCTCGCCCAATTCGCCCGGCGCATTTAGCGTGCGAGTGGTTGCGTGCACCTCCCACCCGTCCGCCGCCGCATAGGCTTGTACAAATCCAAGTCCGATACCCCGGCTCGCACCAATGATCATAACGCTGGGCATTATTCCACCATCTCTTGCGGATTGCGCCGGCGCGCGGTCGCTTCGATTTCGATCTTGATCCGCGGATCGATCAACCCGGCGATGACCGCCGTCGCGGCGGGAGGAGCCGCGCCTAGGTGGCGCTTGAAGACCGGCGCCAGGATTTCGAAGTCGGCGCGGTGGGTCAGGTAATAACGCACCCGCACCACGTCGGCTAGCGAACAGCGGGCCCGCGCCAACACTTCGATAATGTTATGGAACGCCTGATCGGCTTGTTCGACGACATCATCGGCAATGCTCATGGTGGCGTAATCGAAGCCTGTCGTGCCGGCGATATGCACATAGTCATCGTCGATGACCGCCCGAGAGTAGCCGACCGCCTTCTCGAAGTCGGAATTGGATGATATGCGGCGCAGATCGCTCACGCGCTTTCCTCGAACAGTTCGCGGCCGATCAGCATACGGCGGATCTCGCTCGTGCCGGCGCCGATCTCGTAGAGCTTGGCGTCACGCAATAACCGGCCGGGCGACGTTTCATTGATATATCCCATGCCGCCGAGCGCCTGGATCGCGTCGAGCGCCATCAGGGTCGCCTTCTCCGATGCGTAGAGGATCGCGCCCGCCGCGTCCTTGCGCGTAGTCTCGCCGCGGTCGCAGGCCTTGGCTACAGCATAGACGTAAGCCTTGCAGGCATTCATCGTCGTGTACATGTCGGCGAGCTTGCCCTGCATCAACTGGAAGGTGCCGATCGGCTTACCGAATTGCTCGCGTTCGTGCACGTAGGGTACGACGATATCCATGCACGACTGCATGATGCCGAGCGGTCCGGCCGCCAGCACCGCGCGCTCATAGTCGAGCCCGCTCATCAGGACGCTGACGCCGCTGCCGACGTCGCCGAGCACATTTTCTTCCGGCACTTCGCAATCTTCGAACACCAGCTCGCAGGTATCGGAACCGCGCATGCCCAGCTTGTCGAGTTTCTGCGCAGTCGAGAACCCCTTAAAGCCCCGCTCAACGAGAAAGGCGGTTATACCCCGAGCTCCGGCGTCGGGATCGGTCTTGGCATAGATCACAAATGTGTCGGACACCGGCCCGTTGGTAATCCACATCTTGTTGCCGTTGAGGATATAGCGGTCGCCTTTTTTATCGGCGCGAGTGCGCATGCCGACCACATCGGAACCGGCGCTGGGTTCGCTCATCGCTAAGGCACCGACATGTTCGCCCGATACCAGCTTGGGCAGGTAGCGTTGCTTTTGGTCATCGGTGCCGTTGCGGCGAATTTGGTTGACGCACAGGTTGGAATGGGCGCCGTAGGACAAGCCGACCGAGGCAGAGGCGCGACTGACCTCTTCCATGGCGACGCAATGTTCCAGATAGCCGAGCCCGGAACCACCATATTCTTCTTCTACCGTTATGCCGTGCAGCCCCAATTCGCCCATCAACGGCCACAGGTCGCGCGGAAATTCATTGCTGCGGTCGATCTCTTCAGCACGCGGCGCAATATGATCGTCGGAAAAACTGTGCACCGAATCGCGCAGCATGTCGGCCGTCTCGCCGAGGTCAAAATTGAGCGTTGGGTACTGGTTTGGAATCATCCGTCGCGTCCTTATAAATTCCCCGCCGGCTTCGTCATCCCGCCGGCCGGGATTCGCTCTCCGGCATCACCATGATCGTCTGCAACATGGTGGCACACAAGGTCTCGATAGCGTCTTTGATCACGAAAACGTCGCCGTGGGTAACGATCAAAGTGCGCCCCGGCCGCTTGACCCAGCCGCGCGCGACCAATCGTTCGCCTTCGCCTGGCGCGGTCATGTTCATTTTGTATTCCACAGTCAACACCGTGGCGCCTGGTTCGGTAAGCGAAAATGCTGCATAACCGCACGCAGTATCGGCCATGGCGCCCATTACACCGCCATGAAAATATCCGTGCTGCTGGGTCAGTTCGGGGCGGTGGTTGGCCTGTAGTTCGACGAAACCTGGTTCGACTGTCACCATCTCCACACCGAGATGCGCCATTAATCCTTGCCGGGCAAAACCTTCACGGGTAATCGCCTCGAAATCCGGATTACGGGCTTCGAACTTGGCGGCAATCATGTTCGTTGTCCTGCGCCGCCGTTTTCGAGTTCCGCCAGGCGGCCGCGGCAGCGTGCGGCGTAGTCATCCATGTTGGCGAGCGCATTTTCCGCATCCCGCCTTTTTTCTTCCAGCAGCCCACGCTTGTCCGCCAACTTATCCAACAGCAAGCGCAACTGGCCCGCTTCACCTTGGGGCGCATCGTAGAGATCGATGATTTCTTTGGCCTCGGCCAGGGAAAAGCCGAGCCGTTTGCCACGCAGTATGAGCGCCAGCGTCACCCGGTCGCGCAGGGAATAGATGCGCCGTTGGCCCTGGCGAAGCGGCTCCAGCATGCCCTCGGCCTCGTAATAACGGATGGTGCGCGGTGTGACATCGAACTCGCGCGCCAAATCGGATATCGAAAAGGATTGAGTCATACTGCCTATTTATATGACGTTTACGTTAACGTAAAGTTATAATCCGCAGAACTCAACGATTCTCCCGCAGCAATCTCGCCCTTTGCCGGGCCCAATCGCGTTTTTTCTCGGTTTCACGCTTGTCGTATTTGCGCTTGCCGCGGGCGATGCCGAGGTCGACCTTGGCGATACCCCGCTCGTTGAAATAAATCGATAGGGGCACCAGGGTGACGCCGTCACGCTGAACCGAGCCCAGCAAGCGGTTCATTTCGCGCTTGTGGACCAGCAACTTACGCGGCCGGCGGGCTTCGTAATTGGGTTCACGGGATGAGGCGTACTGAGGGATATAGGTGTTGAACATCCACAATTCGCCGTTGCGTTCGCCGGCCCAAGCGTCCGCCAAACTGCCTTGCCCCGAACGCAAAGACTTGACCTCCGAGCCCTCTAAAACGAGGCCGGTTTCAATGTTTTCGTCAATAAAATAGTCATGCCGGGCTTTTCGGTTCTGCGCCGCAATCCGATGGCCCGGCACCTTTTTTTTAGCCATGGTGCCGGTATATCTGGCCCCGGTTAATTCAGCAAGCCAGCCGATACCATGGCCGCGTGCACTTGGTTTTGGGTGTTTTCGTTCGCCGGGGTAAGCGGCAGACGGACTTCCACGGTGGCCTTGTCCAGCAAGGACAGCCCGTATTTAACCGGCACCGGGTTTGGTTCAACAAACAGCGCGGTATGCAACGGAAACAGCCGTTGATTGATGGCAATCGCCTCGGCCGTCTTGCCCGCCGCCCAGGCGTCGTGCATCTCGGCGCAGGCGCGCGGCGCCACATTTGCCGTCACCGATATGCAGCCATCGCCGTCATTGGCCAAGAAAGACAGCACCGTGGCGTCTTCGCCCGAGAGCATGTCGAAGGCCTCGCCGATTGCCGCGCGGGTTGAGAGCGGGCGCGTCAAATCCGCCGTCGCGTCCTTCATCCCCACGATATTAGGGCAATCCTGCGCCAGCCGCGCCATCGTATCGACCGACATATCGACCACGGACCGTGGCGGAATATTGTAAATAATTATAGGGATATCAACGTTGTCCGCAATTTCCTTGAAGTGTGCATACAGACCGTCCTGAGACGGCTTATTGTAATAAGGCGTGACGATAAGGGCGCCTTGGGCGCCGGCATTCTTGGCGTGAGTTGCCAACTTGACCGCTTCGTCGGTTGAGTTGGAACCAGCGCCGGCGATAACCGGAACCCGTCCGGCCGCCGCCTCGATGCACAATTCGACCACCCTTTCGTGCTCGGCGTGGCTCAAAGTCGGTGATTCGCCTGTCGTGCCAACCGGAACCAACGCGTCGGTGCCTTCCGCGATCTGCCATTCAATAATCGTTTGGTAAGCCTTTTCGTCGACTTTACCGTCCCGGAAAGGTGTTACCAACGCAACGATCGATCCACTAAACATGACTTCTCTCCCCGGCTCCTGCCTGCCGCGATTGGTCGGTGCAAGTCCGCATTGCAACCGACGATACCGGCAAGGCCAACTACCCACAAGGCCCGCCGCGACTCCCGTTTCGAGCCGGCACTCTGGTCTTGCGTATACGGCCGCCCTACAATCGGATGGGAGCTAAGGTAAATGCGTACTCTTTTCAAGGTCTTCGTCATCGCTGCATTGGGCCTCGCCGCTGTAAATACAGCACTGGCCCACACCGAAAAATCCGTGCCGCGCGAACAAACGGCAATCGAAAAAGCCATCAAGGCGGCGGATCGCAATGCGTGGAGCGAAGCGTTAGAGCAGGCCAAACAAGCGGACGACCCGCTGGCCCTAAAGATCGTCGAGTGGCTGCGCTACCAGCGCACCGATCCGCGTTTACATTTCGCACCGATCGCCCAATTCATCGAGTCTAATCCGAACTGGCCGCGGATGTCGCGCCTGCTGCGCACCGCCGAGGCGGCAATTGGCGCCCGCGACGATGACGTGACCGTTATCGATTGGTTTCAGCGCTATCCGCCGCTATCGGGCGCCGGTGCAATTGCACACCTCAATGCGCTAACCGCATTGGGTCGGTCGGCCGAAGCGCAGGCTCTCGTTCCCCAATACTGGCGAGAACTGGATTTCACCCGAGATCAGGATAAACGGTATCATCGTAAATACGGTAAGCACCTGGCGAATGCCGATCACCTCACGCGCCTCGACCGCCTGATTTGGGAAAATCGTTATTGGCCGGCGCGGCGCATGCTGCCGCGGGTCGATAAGCCGCAAGCCGCGCTGGGCCGCGCCCGGCTTGCCCTGTTGCGCCGCGAAGGCGGCGTCGACGGCGCGATCGCAAATGTACCGGCCAGCCTCCTGGACGCGCCGGGTTTGCAATATGAGCGGCTGCGCTGGCGCCGGCGCAAGGGCAAGGATCAGTCCGCGGCCGAACTGCTGATCGGCGCGCCTAAGTTGGACGCCTATCAAGAAAGGTGGGCTTTAGAAAGATTGATACTGGCCCGCCGCGCGATTCTGAACGGCCATTACTCCGAGGCGCGGCGGTTGGTCGCTCCCCACGATTTGACCCGCGGTGCGCGATTCGCCGAAGTTGAATTCCTCGCCGGCTGGATCAGCCTGACATATCTCGACGAGCCGGAGGCTGCCTACAAGAACTTCGTCCGCCTCTACGATGGCGTCGGCTACCCCATCAGCCGTGCACGCGGAGCATTCTGGGCCGGCCAAGCAGCCGCGGCGGCAAACGACGAGGAGAATTCCTTGCGCTGGTGGCGCATGGCGGCTGAATTCCCGGCCACCTTTTACGGTCAACAGGCAATCGCGGCCTTAGGTAAAACCTCAGTGGCGATACCCTTCACCTCACCGCAGAAGCCTACCGGCACACTCGACAGCCTCGAGCCCGAGCTCGTGCGCGTTGTGCGACTGTTGCACCATCATCAGCAACGGCCGCTGATCAAGCCCTTCCTGCGTAAACTCACACTGCTATCGAAGACCCTCGAACAGCGCTTCACCGTCATCCAACTGGCGAACGAAGTTGATCAGCCGCACGAAGCCATCCGGACGGCGAAACGGGTGGCGCAACTCGACAACGTAATTCCGAAATCCAGTTATCCGTTTTTACCGTTTAAAAATTCTGCGGGAAGTACCGCTAAACAGCAGAGAGACGCCCCCCTGGTGTTGGCGCTCATTCGTCAGGAAAGCGCGTTCGATCCACGGGCGGTGAGCTCGGCGGGTGCGCGCGGCATGATGCAACTGATGCCGGCGACCGCCAAGAAGGTGGCGCGCGCTGCGGGGCGACCCTATAGCCGCGCCCGCCTGTTGGACGATCCTCGCTACAATATTCAACTCGGCACAGCCTATCTCGACACCATGATGTTGCGGTTCGACCACACCCCTGCCCTAGCGTTGGCGGCGTACAATGCGGGGCCCGGCCGGGTTGACCGGTGGATCCGGCAAATCGGCGACCCACGCACCGGCGAAATCGACCTCATCGACTGGATCGAATCGATACCTTTTGGCGAAACGCGTAACTATGTACAACGGGTATTGGAATCCGAAACGGTGTATCGCGAATTGCTATTGAACGAGCAAATCGCGGCTATGCCACCCACTTCGACACTCAATAGCTCTGAGGGAAATCAGCCGTGACGACGTCCGAACAGGGTTCCAGCCTGACAGATATCAAGGCCTGCGTTTTCGACGCTTATGGAACTCTGTTCGACTTTAATTCCGGGGTCATGCGCTGCCGCGACGATATTGGCGAGGCCGCCGAACGTCTGTCCGACATATGGCGGCAAAAGCAACTGCAATACACATGGCTGCGCAGCTTGATGGGGCGCCACGCGGATTTCTGGCAAGTTACCGGCGAGGCTCTCGACTTTGCCCTGGCGGCGGTCGCTATCGACAACGCCAAGCTGCGCCAGCGCCTGATGGCGCTCTACCGCGAGCTCGACACCTTTCCCGAAGTCACTGACGTGCTGACCAGCTTGAAACAAGGCGGTATGCAGACCGCCATCTTGTCGAACGGCGCGCCCGATATGCTCAACGCCGGCGTCACAGCGGCCGGGCTCGAAAATCTTCTCGATGCCGTTCTGTCGGTCGAAGACGTCGGCGTCTTTAAACCCGACCCGCGGGTTTATCAGTTGGCGGTCGACCGGTTCGGCGTGGCGCCGGCCTCGATTTGTTTTATGTCGTCCAATGGATGGGATGCGGTCGGGGCAGCCGCGTTTGGCTTCCGCGTTGTCTGGGTGAATCGCTACAAGCAACCGGCCGAGCAACTACCCGCGCACGCCGATGTCGAACTTGAATCCCTTTCGCCACTGCCGGGATTGCTTGGTCTCACAACCGGATGAACGGCCAAGTCAGCCCCTTCACACCGCCAAGTTATGCCGACATAACCGCCGCCGCCGAGCGGTTGGCGGCAACAGCAGTGTGCACACCGTTGCTGGAAAACGCCGCACTCAATGATGCTGTTGGCGGCCGTATTCTGCTGAAGGCGGAAACCTTGCAACGCACCGGATCATTCAAATTTCGCGGCGCCTATAATTTCATCTCGCAGCTCGACGGGGGACAGCGGCGCCGTGGCGTTGTGGCTTATTCGTCAGGCAATCATGCTCAGGGGGTCGCCGCCGCCGCAGCGCTGCTTGGCGCACCGGCCACCATTGTGATGCCCACCGACGCGCCGTCGATCAAACTTGACAACACACGGGCGCTGGGCGCGACCGTAGTGACCTATGACCGGCATAGCGAGCCGCGCGAGGAAATCGCAGCCCAGCTTGCCACCGAATCCGGCGCAACCCTTGTGCCGCCCTACGACCATCCCTGGACGATCGCGGGTCAAGGCACAGTCGGTCTGGAAATTGCCGCGCAGGCCGCCATGATTGGCGCGATGCCCGATGCGCTCGTTGTATGTTGCGGCGGTGGTGGGCTCACGGCCGGAATTGCCACCGTATTTGCGGAGGCCGCACCGACAACCGGGATATATACTGCCGAACCCCGTGATTTCGACGATACAGCGCAATCGCTGGCGACGGGTCGGTTGGTTACGAACCAGCCCGGTGGAAACTCGATCTGCGACGCTTTGCTTGCACCGACGCCCGGTGCGTTGACCTTTTCGATCAACAATCGGTTGGTTACCGGGGGTGTTTCGGTTTCAGATGACGACGTGCGCCGAGCGATGCTATTCGCTTGGCAGAGCCTTAAACTGGTTGTCGAACCCGGTGGCGCGGTTGCGCTGGCGGCCGTCTTGAGCGGCGCGGTCGACTGCGGGGACCGTGTAATCGCCGTCGTACTATCGGGCGCCAACATCGACGCCGCAGTGTTCAGGGAAGTTCTGAAGGACGCCGAAGGGCGTTAGCTTGTATCGTCGCTCACCAGATTGAGATTGGTTTGTTGGCTCTCGCGACGAACCAATCGACCTTCGACATGCGCGTGCGCCTCGATCGATACGTTTTCGTGGACGATATCGCCGCTTATCGTCGCGGAAGCGGCTATCGAGAGAGTGGTTACCTGCAGCTCACCGTTCACCGTACCGTGGATCTGAGCGATCTCGCACTTTACTTGACCGCGAATCTCGCCCGTTTCACCCAATGTAAGTTCGTGGCACTCGATATCGCCCACAACCGTTCCTTCGACCTGAATTGTCCCCGGCGACACAACGTTACCGGTAATGGTCATATCCTTGCTAACGATTGACGGCAAACCCGAAGGGCCAATGCCACCACGTTCAGTTTTTGAAAACATATTGTCCAGCCCTCAGAAAGTTTGCGGGATCTAACTGCTGACCATCCACCATCACTTCATAATGCAGATGCGTCGACGTGCTGCGCCCAGTGCTGCCAACCAATCCGACCTTTTCACGGAATTCCAAATTCTGTCCGCGTTTTACAAAAATACGTGAAAGATGGGCAAAACGCGTGCGGATACCCAAGCCATGGTCAACCTCGACGACTTTCCCGTAGCCGCCGTTCCAGCCCACAAAGGCTACCGTGCCTGGCGCCGTCACGTGAACCGCTATCTTTTTGCGGCTGGCGAAATCCAGTCCGGGATGCATCGCCAACCGATTGTTGAATGGATCGCGCCGGCGCCCAAATCCACTGGTCAAACGAATTTCGTCTACTGGTGCGGCAAACGGCACATGTTTCATCAATCCTTGAAGGCCCTGCAACCGAAACAGGCGCTGCTCGACCAGCGCCAATTTTTCACCGGCCTCGGAACCAGGTTCATCATCCAGCGTAACCAAGGGCCCGCCGACTCCCTCCGATTGCTCCGAATACTCACCCATCACACGCTCCAGCATGAGCGGTATATCCAATCCGGCGACAACCAGTGTGCGTTCGAGCACATCGATGCCAAGATCGGCGCTTTCACCGAGACGGTTTATCGAATCCAATTGTGAGGCGGCATATAATTCTAACTGGTCCGACAACGTCGTCACGCGTTCATTCAATCGATTGCGTTCGAAATTTACACGGGCCCGTTCGCCGGCCGCAGCCTGCAAAGCGCCGCGGGCCAATTGCAGTTCGTCAACTAGGCCGGTTTGTTCGCCAGACAGTAGACTGATCTTGGCGTTCAATTGAGCAATTTCATCGCCGGCGGTCTTTACTTGTTTCGCCAGCTTTTCACGTTCGGCCTGGTTTGCGTCGATTCGTTGTTCTGCCTCGTCGAGTTGGCGGCCAACGGTGTCTTGGCTATCCCGACTTTGGCCCAATTGTTCGCTCAATAGAGCAACTTCACGCTCGCGCGCGCTGCGAATATTTAAGAGTCGGTCGCGCTCCGTTTCGAGCGTCCCAATCTCGTCGCGCAATGACGAATTCCGGTCAACGATTTCATCGCTGGCCGCTGCCTGTTGATCCATCGACTGGGCGCTATCTTCGATCTCGCGCTTCAATCCATCGATTTCTTCCTGCATATTGCGAATAACGCGGTCGGATGTCGCAATGCGCACATTTCGTTCCGCGACAACCAGAGCGTTGGACACGTAACCGGCGCTGGCGAACCCTACCCAACCGACAATCAGCGCGACCAGGAACATGAAACTTATCTGGCCAAAACGCCCGACGCCGAGATAACGCACATGACCGGAAGAGCGTAATATAAATTCGCGCCGAGGCGGCACCAAGCGGGCCATTAGTGAAGTGAATCTTGAGTAACTCATGATCGGGCGAGATAATCCGCGTTGTGTTTCAATATATGGTTAACAAGGCTTAATCCGTTGGACCGCGGACATCGGCCACGCCGATCATGCTGTCGCGCGTCACCAGTTCCGCTAACTGTTCTTCGCTCCAATCATCGGTTCCCGCTGGACGCTGCGGCAGAACCAGGTAGCGCAGATCGGCGTTGCTGTCGTGCACACGCACTTGCTTTCGTTCCGGGATCGTCGTTCCGAACTCGGCCAAAATCGCGCGCGGTTCGCGCACAGCGCGGGCGCGGTAATCGCGGCGCTTATACCACACCGGTGGAAGGCCCAGAATTGGTCGCGGGTAACAAGAACACAGGGTGCACACCACCATGTTGTGGACTTCGTCGGTGTTCTCGACCACGCAGAGTTCGGTGGGTCGCATATCGATGCCGAAGTCTCGCACGGCAGCGTCGCCTTCGCTCAACAAGCGCTGTCTGAAATCTTCATCGACCCAGGCGCGCGCAACGATCTTGCCGCCAAGAGCCTCGCCACGATCGTCCATCGTTTCGATAGCGCGGCGGATATCGTCGGACGATATCACGCCCTTCTCGATCAATAGTTCGCGAATGGCTGTTTCCAGCGTCTCGGCCTCCAGAGGCGGCCGGTCATCGTTCTGAATCGGTTTGCCATCATGTGTGTGTGTCGCATGGACAAGGTCGTGGTGCTGGTCGCTCATGGTTCGTTCGTCGTTGCTCTGTGGTATCGCGGCGTCTGGAATGCCGCCTAGGCCGGTTCCAGCCAGTGCTCGTAGATTTCAATTTCGAGGCTATCTTCGGGCTTTCCGTCATAGTCGTGCCAAAGTAATTTCTGCTCGAAATTCACCCGGTACAACATCTTGTACGGCAACCCCGTTTGGCCGTAGGCAAGGGTTTCTGGATTGGGAAACGATCCGACTATCCGCTCGATAACGCCAACCTTGCCGCGAACATACAGCGGGGTTCGGACATGTCCGGGCTGGTTCCGTTCCAGTACACGAACTGAATCTCCAGGATGAAATCTAGGATCCACTACGTTCGGCCTCCAACCGCGCCCGAACTTCGCGCTGCTTTGCTTCGAGCTCTTCCTGACTAAACACACCCTTCTCGAGCATGAGCCGGGAAACCGCCTGCAGCCGACGCTCGTAATAGGGATATTTGTGATAATCCTCGCCGAGCGCTTCCTGCATGCGGCGCGATTCATCGACCCGCCCGAGCCGCCGTTTGGTATCGAACAGCAATACCATCATGGCCTCGATGCGTTTTTCCCAATGCGTGGGCTCGTGCTCGTGCACCGCAGGTTCAATCGGGCCGCCCGGCAGGCCACCCAAGTCATGCGGTCCCCGCATTCCCTCCTCCCCTCAAAAGTGGTGCAGTTCAAGGTTCGCACCGTAACTATAACAGAACTGAGCACGCGGGGTCACCGGCCTGATTGCGCAAAAACAGCCAATACACGCCAAAATTTAGGATTGCTCAACGTATTCTGACTAAGACCGGCCCATCAGGCAGGAGACCCAGCCCCGTGGCAATGGACCGGCAAACATTAGCCAGAACGCTCGACGCCGGACGTGCTTCGACGCTGAATTGTTTCGTCACCACCGCCGACATTGCGGCGATGAGTGCCGAGGTGCACGACGACGATAAATTCGGTGCGCTGTTCCGCAATAAATATCTCAACAATTGCATCGTCTTAAAAATCATCGCCCTCGTGCGACAGAACCGGCAACGCGCTTATACGACCGACACTCTTTTCTACTTTCCCTTTAACGCTAAGAATATCTACGAGGGTGGCGATTCCGTTCTTTTCAGCGATCCCAAACGCGACGCAATGCTGAGCCAAAAATGCGGCTTCGACCCCGACGATCCGGCACAACGTGACGATATCGAACACGACAAAAAAATGCTCGAAATGTTGGCCGAAATCCCAACGCTCGATCCGTTTCTGCTGCGCGAGAAAGCTACGCAATTGGACATAGAAGGCGAAATTAGTCCGGCCTATTTCAATCTGACCCATGAGGAATGGTCGACCTTCCAGGCGCCCATTCGCGAAAAGATAGACGCCCTGGTGCGCAAAGCACTGGGAGTGACCCACGGTCTCGAGACGTTGGACATCGCCGATCACGTTTCAAATTTTCTCGATAAAATCTGGGAGGCGCGCAACATCGAGAATATCGAGGCCTTCGTCGACAGCATGGACATTCCGCGAGACCAAGCGCCGGAGCTTTTCTTTGCCTGGAAAGCGATTTGTTACTATCAGGCACAATCGCGTGCGCTCGAACCTTCTCTGAAAAAGTTGTTTCAGTGGATTGGCAACAACCGTACGGCGTTGCCTGTCGATCTAACGACCCTGCGTGAGGAATTGCGCGATCAAATCGAGGCCGAGATTACACTCCTCAAGCAGCGCATGAGAGAATACTACCGCGAAACAATGTCGATCCTCGAGGTCTACGAGGACAGCTATAAACAGTTTATCGAACACGGCAATCCCCAGCCTTTCAAACGCTTCCTGGGTGACGCGCAAGAGCAGTATTTAGCCCTTGCCGCATGCCTGAGCGCAAACGCTCACGCCGTTAATCTGCTCGAAGATCAATGGCGCAGGGGCGGCCCGCAGGTCTACGCCGTTCAGCACCGAGAGTTGCTCGATTGCCTGCTGGCAATCTATGGCATCGATCGCGCCGACGCTTTAGCCGCAATCGCTTAAACAGCGTCACGCCTAGTCGGGCCGCGCCATCGTAAACCCTTCATCAATGACCGCGTAATCCGTGTAGCCCAACCGTGCGACGGGTCGCAACAAACCGATATCGACGATGCCGTCAACGATGACGCTTTCATCGATGTGAATACCAATCACTTCGCCGATCACCATATGGGCCACCCTACCAGCTCTACTCGCCGGTAGGTCGACCGTCTGAATATAGCGGCACTCAAAGGCCGCGGGAGCGGCCGCAACGCGAGGCGGAGCAACCATTTCACATGGCGCCGCATCGAGACCGGCTGCTGCCATCTCATCGAAGTCTCGCGGAAAATGTTCCGCCGTTCGGTTCATTTTCTCGCGCAAGTCCCAATTGCACAGATTGAAGACGAATTCGCCGGTTTCCTGGACGTTCTTCAGGCTGTCTTTCGGACCACCATCGCGGTGTGTGCCATTGGGACAATACATAACGCAGGGCGGGTCATCGGAAACGCCGTTGAAGAAACTGAACGGCGCGAGATTGATATCGCCTGCGGCGCTTATCGTGCTAATCCAGCCGATTGGCCGCGGCACCACCAGCGCCTTGAATGGCGAATAACGCAACGGCGCCGGTTTCATATCGATGGCGGGATCAATGAACATCGTTACCTCTGGCGAAAGTGAAACGTCTATTTCGAGACTACAGGTCGGCCGTCAATATGGCCAAGCGCCGTTCGGCCCTACGCAGCCGCTCGGCGGTATCTGTCGGTGTGTCACCGGTAATATGCTCGCCGACGTCGTAGAAATACCAGAGCCGCGCGCGAAAAGCGGCTTCCTCGGTCGGCAGGCCAGCTTGTTTAAACAGCTCACCGGCGTATGCCATCCGGCGTGTATCGATAGCGGCCACGGCATCGGCGACATCGGAGTCGAACTGCGCCCATGCACGCATGGCGTTATCGTAACGGTCGGGATCCTCGCGGGCTAGAAATTCGAGCACTGCCCGCATTTTCTCGACCGGTCCGCCACCGATCGACTGAGCGTGTGCGATAACCGGCTCGGTCTGAGACTTCGCCCAGTGTTCCGGCAGGGCCCGCAACAAATCGGCGCGGTCTTTGAAGTGCCAGTAAAAACTTCCCTTGGTCACCCCCAATCGTTTTGCCAGGGGTTCCACTTTGACGTGGTCGATACCGCTTTCGCGCAAGACTTCCAGCGCCTCGCTCAACCAGGCGCCTCGA
>JAPUHN010000266.1 GCA_027297685.1 Alphaproteobacteria bacterium
GGCGATCGCCGATCGCCGCGGTCGATGCCGGCTACCGGCGAGCTTTGACAACGATTATCGATTCCAACCTGACGACCCTGATTGCGGCGCTGCTGTTGTTCAATTTCGGCACCGGGCCGATCAAAGGGTTCGCCGTGACCCTGTCGATGGGAATCGTGAGCTCGATGTTTACCGCCCTCATGCTGACGCGGCTGCTGGTGGTGATCTGGTTGCGCCGCAAGCGGCCCTCTAAGCTGCCGATCTAGGGGCCGGCAATGCGATTACTCAAAGTAGTTCCGGCGAATACGACGATCGATTTTGTCGGCAAGCGAAAATTGGCGTTCGGCTTCTCGATTATTCTCATCCTCATCTCGGTCGGCGCATTCCTGACGCAAGGACTGAATTTCGGTATCGACTTTCGCGGCGGTATCCTGATGGAAATCGAAACCAACGGGCCGGCTGACATTGGGGCTTTGCGGCGCACCCTCGGTGCGCTGGGGCTGGGTGAGGTCAAGGTTCAGGAGTTCGGCGAACCCACTGACGTCCTCATTCGTGTCCAGCAACAGGAAGGCGACGAGGACGCCCAGCTGAAAGCGATTACCGTTATCAAGGAAGCGTTGGGCGATGTCGTCACCGAATACCGGCGCACCGAATTTGTCGGTCCGACCGTGGGTGCCGAGCTGATCAAGGCGGCAATTTGGGCTGTGACCTCCGCCTTGGGCGCGATCCTGGTTTACATCTGGTTCCGCTTCGAGTGGCAGTTCGGCGTCGGCGCGGTCATCGCGTTGAGCCATGACGTGATCTCGACGATCGGGTTGTTCGCCGTCACCCAACTGGAATTCAACCTGGCCACGGTGGCGGCGGTTCTGACCATTGCCGGTTACTCGATAAACGATACGGTCGTCATCTATGACCGGGTGCGCGAGGAATTGCGGCGCTACAAGAAGATGGCGATTCCCGATCTGCTCAATCTCGCGACCAACCGCACCTTGTCGCGGACCTTCTTGACGAGTGTGACCACGTTGATCGCGTTGGCGGCGCTAGCATCTTTGGGCGGCCCGATCATTCGCGACTTTTCGCTAGCAATGATCTGGGGGGTCGTGATCGGCACCTACTCTTCTATCTTCGTCGCGGTACCGACATTACTGCTGCTCAACTTGGGCCGCGACGCATTCTCGAGCGGCGATGACGCGGAAGAAGGTAAGGAGGCCGACGACGGATCCGCCGAGTCCAGCGCGGAAGATCCCAAGGACGGGCAGGGCGGCTAGACCCGCGCGGCATGGCCACCGGCGGCACAACGACCAACGATTCTAACCCTGCGAACCAGTCGCCGGCGATAGAGGGATACGGCGATGGTGGATTTCGCGTCGACGGGGTACTTCACAAAGGCTCGATAATCGTGCTGCCGACGCGCATCGCCGAGTGGTCGGTCGAAGAGTTTGCGCAGATCGATGAAGCCTCGTTGCCGCCGGCGCTGTTCGGCGATGCTCACGTCGAGTTGTTGTTACTTGGCTGTGGCGTGCGCGTACAGCCGGTGCCACGCGCGCTGCGTGAGGCGTTAAGCGAGGTGGGAACCGTTATCGACCCGATGGATACTGGCGCCGCTGTGCGCACCTACAACGTCCTACTCGGTGAAAACCGACGGATCGCCGCGGCGCTGGTAGCGGTCGACTGATCTCCGTTTCGTCAAAAAAAGCGAGGCCCCAAAAGGCCCCGCTGATTTCGTATCGATGTCGCGTCCGTTAGAACGGTGGGTTCTGGAAGGCGATCATGCCATAGAGCATGGGGATCGACAGCAATGTGTTGGTGCGCGAAAACAGCATCGCCTTGCGCGCCGATTTCGGTTTGGCCTCGGCTTCCGCGTCGATGATACCGAGCGCGATCTTCTGGTTCGGCCAAATGACGAACCAGACATTAAAGGCCATGATCAGACCGAACCACATGGCGATGCCGAGCAACGCGGTACTTGCGCCGCCACCGTTTAGGCCGATCGCCAGCGCGGATCCGATGTACCCCTCCATCCAGGCGAGAATCAGGCCCCACAGGACGGTTGAAGCGGCGCTCCAGCGGAACCAAAACAGCACCGCCGGTGCGATGTGCTTGCCGATCGCCGGCTTCAGTTCGTCGGGAATTTTCGCCATTGTCGGCACCTGGACAAAATTGAGGTACCATAAAAGGCCGATCCACATGACGCCGCTGAGGACGTGGAACCAGCGAATGAGATGTTCGGCGAATTCCATTTCTATTTCCTCCCCTGACGCCTAAGCGCCGATGCCAAGGGCGACCAAGACCATGATTACGGTCAAGACCACACCCAAGACGACCGTCGATGTGAGTGATTCCAGTGGGTTTTTCATAGATGGGTTCCCCCTTTTTTAAAAACCGAATCGAGTTATAGCAAAAATACGGCGACGAACCTACGTATCCATTTTTCCGGCGCCAGAATCGTACACCGTCCGGCGCCGCAATGTAGACTAGCGTTTATGGAATTTCATGCCGACCGGACCGATGCGTAAGGACAACGAGGCGCTCTCTTATTGCGCGCGCGAAGTACGCGACCACGACCACGACCGCTATCTGACGGCGCTGTTTGCCCCTTCGGACCGCCGTGAGGCAGTATTCGCGCTGTATGCCTTCAATGCCGAAGTGGCGCGCACCCGCGAGGCGGTCAGCGAGCCGATCCTCGGCCAGATCCGCCTGCAGTGGTGGCGTGAAGCGTTGGAAGGCATCTACCAGGGCACGGTTCGCGAACACCCGGTCGTCGAAGGACTGAGCGACGCGGTTCGCCGCTACACCCTCGAGCGGGCGCACTTCGAAACCCTGCTCGACGCGCGGGCTGACGATCTCGATGATTCGCCACCCTCGGACCTGGCGGCGTTAGAGGCGTATGCCAACGCGACCTCTGGCACGCTGTCCGTGCTGGCGATGGCTGTGCTCGGTTTCGCCGATGGCGCGCCTTCGCGCGCCGCTCAGTTGGTGGGAACGGCGTGGGCGCTGATCGGCCTGATGCGGGCAGTCGCCTTCCATGCGCAGGCACAACGGCTTTATCTTCCCGACGATTTGTTACAGGGCCACAGCGTCGACCGGCGCGCGCTGTTCGAGCTCAAGCCGTCGCCGGCGCTGAACCATGTGGTGCGCGACGTTACGCACCGCGCCACCGGCATGCTCGCCGAGGCGCGCGGCCTCAAGGGCGAAATTCCGCGTGCAGCGCGCTGCGGACTGCTGCTGGCGCCGCTCGCCGATCGCTATCTGCGCGACATCGCCCGCGCCGGTCACGATCCGTTCGCGCTACCTGCGGCAGCGCCCGCGCAACCGCTGCGCCTGACCGTGCACTCCCTGCTGGGCCGGTATTAGCCTGCGCTACGCGACGTGCGCGCAAAATCCCTCTCCTGCAGGGAGAGGGGCTAACCGCATCTTCGTTCCAAGGCGGGAGTAAAGTCGATGGTCTAGTTATACGCCGGGTCGGGTGGGCCTTTTAACTCGACGGTGTTGCCTTCGGGATCTTTGATGTGGATCCCGAGGCCTTCGCCTTCGGCGCCGCCG
>JAPUHN010000267.1 GCA_027297685.1 Alphaproteobacteria bacterium
CGCTTACCTGAAATAAGCCGGTCGACCAGTTATCGCCGACTGTGCGGACGTTCGCCTTCCACAGGAAATTGGCGCCCGCTTGCAGAAACAGCATGAGGCCGAAGGTGGCGAATATCTGCGAGATCAGATTGGCGCCGACCAGATAGCGCGCCAGGAAGCGGTAGACCAGGACGCCAAAACCGAACATCACAACCGCGGCGATCGGCAAACTCAACAGCGGGTCGATACCGCCGACCGCCCACAGGAAAAAGACCAGGTACATCGCCAACATCATGAATTCGCCATGGGCGAAATTGACGATGTTCATGATGCCGTAGATCATCGACAGGCCCATCGCGACAAGCGCAAACATAAGCCCAACGATCAGGCCATCGGCTAGCACCTGGAAGTAAATCATCGCGAAACGCTACGCCCAACTGTCGACAGTTTCTACCTTAAACAGCAGCGCCACATGGACCAGGGGCCCGGCACGAGCCAGGGGGCCGGCACGAGCCAGACCCCCTAGAAATATGACGGTAGCGTGCACTGCGTTAGCGCTTGTCCCAAGCTGGCATCGGGAACACCGCCTCCTGCTCGGCGACCGCGGCGGGCCAGACGGCGACGTGCTTGCCGTCGCGGATCTGGGTAATCAGGCCGTTAGCGAGTTCGTTCTGGCCTTTGTCGTTGAAGCGCACGCCCCGATACGGGACAATTGTGTCAGCGCCGTCGATATTGGTTTCCCGCAACGCTGCGATGATGTCGTCCGGAGCCAGCGACTTCGCGCGATTGAGCGCATCGGCGATAACCATGGTTCCGGTAAACGCACGCGCCGGTGCATCCCACATGTCCCGTCCCGTGCGTTTCTTGTATTCCGCCGCGACCTGAGCCGCGCCCTTGCGGGTCTTCAACAGGGCAGGATGATATTTGGTGTGCGCGAAGTTGTAGTCGGCACTCTTGCCAAGGCTTTTGATGAATTCCGGCGTGTTGAAGCTAGCGCCCATCGCCAAGATCGCCTTCGGCTGTATTTGTAGCGCCTGGTAGGTCTTCACCGACATGATGGCGTCGGGATCGAACGAGGCTTGCAGGATAACATCCGGATTGTCGCGCTTGAGCTGCAGCACCTCGCTTTTCAGATCCGAGACGTTAACCGGATAGCTGACGTCCTTGAGCGTCTTGTAGCCGAAGTCCTTGTAGATTGCTTTCGCCGCCTTGGCCAGGCCGGAACCCCACACGTCGTTGACATGTATCACCGAGACCGTCGACAGCGGCACATTGGCCTTTCCGCTGACCTCTTTCAGGAACGTGAAGAAATCGCGCGCAATGTCCGACGCGGTCGGCGTCACGCTGAAAAAGGTGCGCAGGCCGCGCGCGGTCAGCGCCGGCGATTCCGATGTGCCGGTGACCATCGGGATGCCGTGCTTCTCGGCAGCCTGACTGGCCGGCGCGCAGACGGAACTGTGGAAACAGCCCTGCAGAATATGTACCTTTTCTTCGACGACCATGCGATCGACAATCGCCGCACCGCGTTCCGGCCGACCGCCATGATCCTCGACGAACAGTTTGATCTTGGCGCCGCCCTGGCCGGGGAGTCCCTCGGTGCGGGCGAACGGCATGTCGATATCGAACTTGTTGTTAATCAACTCGACAGCGAAGCGCACGGCTTCGAGCGTTTCCTGGCCCGACTTGGCCGCCGGTCCCGATGTCGGCATTAACAGACCCAGTCGAATTTCCTCTGCCGCCTGGGCCCCTCCAAAAGTGCTCGTAACCGCAACGACTACCGCACCGAGCAACAGCTTATTTATGGTCATGTCGTTTCTCCCATTAGTTCGGTTTGTAAAATCTTTGATCAAATTTTTTGCAGCATAGCATTGTAATGGAACAGCTGAAAAGTGGCTTGCAAGATACTGTCCAGACTGGCAAGTACCCGGGCACCTTGAAACAGCTGTCGATTCGCTGCCTGCCGTAGAACCTGCCCCACAACCAGCCTTGACAAGAACATGATCAAATACAATTTACCGCATTCTTGCACAGTAAACCCGAACCAGTCGGTGAGAGGCCTGTAATGGCGGCGAGACCAAGCAGTAACCGTCAGGAAACACGACGCGAGCAGGTTTATCGCGAGGTTCGCCGCGCTCTCATGGGCGGATCGTTCGAACCCGGCCAGAAGATCACTGTAGCCAGCCTCGCCAGTGCGCTCGGTGTCAGCGCGATGCCAGTGCGCGAAGCACTGCGGCGGCTCGCCGCCGAACGGGCCCTGGAGATGCAGCCGAACCGCTCGGTTCGGGTGCCGCGCCTGTCACGCACCGATATCCTCAAATTGCGCGAGGTCCGTGAACTCATCGAGGGCTATGCCGTGTTCGAGGCGGCGCACCAAATTATCTCGACCGAATTGGGCGAGGTAACCCAGTTGATGATCGCGCTGATGGCTGCGCGGGCGCGCCAGGACGGGCGCCAATTGGCGCGTCTGAACGAGGAGTTTCATTTCACCATCTACCGTGCCGCGCGTGTTCCGGTCCTGACCGATATTATCGCCACGCTGTGGTTGCATTCCGCACCCACGTTGAGCATTGCCTTTCGGCCCGAGTTCCTGCCGCGCTATCCTTCGGAGATCCAGAACCACAATAACCGCGCGCTGATCAACGCCCTTAAACGCGGCGACGGCGACGGCGCAGCAGCGGCCCTACGGGCCGAGATCGCCGAAGGCAGCCGAATCCTCGACGCCATTTTGCGCGAGATCGACTGGGACAGCAACCCGCCAACCGACAAGGCCTTCGCGTCCAATGAACTCGAGATAATCGCCAACACCGCCCTTGCGATCACCTCCTAGGCAATTATTGATCATAACCGAGAAGACAGCGTTTGCCCGGATATGGTCATTTTTTCTGTTTCCCCGCGATTTCGAAGAATTTTCGATCTACAATATTTGATCAAAAATGCACTTGCCGCTTGACCCGGATTTAGCCGGCGACGCATGATATTCCCCGGTTTCGGCCCGAAGCAGCGGTCGAGACCGGGAAAAAGCCAAGCCTGAGCCCCGGGGAAGGAATATGTCAGGTCAGATTCGCATCGGCGCCGATATCGGTGGCACGTTCACCGACATCGTGTTTCTCGACGGCAACGGTAGCGTGCACACAGCTAAGGTTTCGTCGACGCCGGACGACTACGCGCGCGCTATCTCCAATGCCGTTGGGGACTACCTCGCCGCTGGCGACGCGTCGCCCGCCGAGGTTGTCGAAATAAATCACGGCACCACGGTGGCGACCAACGCCATTCTCGAACGCAAGGGCGCGCGCGTGGGATTATTGACGACCGAAGGTTTCCGCGACGTGCTCGAAATTCGTCGGGTCCGGCTGCCCGTTCTGTACGATCTGCAATGGGAAAAACCGCCGCCGCTGGTGCCGCGAGAGCGGCGGCACGAAGTCGGCGAGCGTGTCGGAGCGGGTGGCGTCGTGCGGCAGGCTCTTGACCCCGACAGTGTCCGAACCGCGATCGAGGCACTCAAGGCGCAGGGAGTCGAGTCGCTCGCCGTCTGTTTGCTGCACAGCTACGCGAACGATACGCACGAACGGGCAATTGGCGAACTTGCCGCCGAAGCTTTCGGTGACGTTTCGCTATCTTGCGATGTGTTACCAGAACTGCGGGAGTACGAACGCACCGCGACGACGGTCGTCGATGCCTACGTGAAGCCGGTGTTGCGGCGGTATCTCGGCCGCCTGAACGATCAGCTCCGCCACCTCGGTGTCGATGCCCCGGTGATGGTGATGCAGTCGAACGGCGGCGTCATCTCGGATGCCAGCGCGGTGGCCCAGCCGGTACGCATCATCGAAAGCGGACCCGCCGCCGGCGTCGTCGCCGCGGCCGCCGCCGGCCACCATCTTGGCCTCGACAACATCATCAGCTTCGACATGGGTGGCACCACCGCCAAGGCGTCGGTGATAGAGAGCGGCGATCTGACACTCGTGGCCGAGTACGAAGTGGGCGGTGGCGTGAACAAGGGCAGTCGCCTGATCAAGGGCGCCGGACACCTGATTCGCGTACCAGCGATCGACATTGCCGAAGTCGGCGCCGGCGGCGGTTCTATCACCTGGATCGATCCGGGTGGCGCTCTGCGTGTCGGTCCGGAGAGCGTCGGCGCCGAACCCGGCCCCGCTTGCTACGGTCGTGGCGGCGACTTGCCGACCGTGACCGATGCAAATGTGGTGCTGGGATACCTGAACGCCGAATACTTGCTCGGCGGTGATCTTCGCCTGGACGCCACGGCCGCCGAACGTGCGATCGCCGAGCGCATTGCCGATCCGTTGGGCCTATCGCTCCAGCAGGCCGCGGCGGGCATCTACCGGGTCGCCAACGCCACGATGCAGCGCGCCATCCGCGCGGTTTCGATCGAGCGTGGCCGCGACCCACGCGACTTCACGTTGATGGCGTTCGGCGGCAGCGGACCGGTCCATGCAGCGGGTCTAGCCGAAGCCCTCGACATCACCCGCATCGTAGTGCCGCCATGGCCCGGACTGTTCAGTGCCATCGGTCTGCTAACCTCGCAGGTCGAGCAGCTTTATACCCATTCGGCGCTCGGCCGGCTCGCCGATCTCGATATCGACGAAACAGAAGCGCTGTTCGAACGGATGGCGGCACGCGCGCGCACCGATTTCGCCGCCGAAGGGTTCACCGGGGACCGGGTAGAGTTGCAGCGCTACGTCGACCTGCGCTACCGCCGGCAGATTTCAGAACTGATGATCGCCCTGCCCGACCGGCCGTTGCGGGCCGACGATCGGACCACGCTGGAAGACGCCTTTCACCGCGAACACAAGGCGACCTATGGTTACGATACGCGCGACGAACCGATCGAAATCGTCGCGGTCAAACTACGCACGCGCGGACGGCGCGACGACGGAGCCCGCACCGTACCGTGGGAGAACGCACCCGCCGAAACAAGTCCACGCACGAACCGGTGGGTTGACTTCGGGCCTGATCACGGCAGCCTCGACACCGCCATCGTGGAGCGCGGCGATATCGGTGACACGCCGGTCAGCGGACCGCTGATCGTCGAGGAATACGATTCGACCGTGGTCGTGCCGCCGACCTGGACGGTTCACCAACCCGCATACGGCTTCCTCAAGATGGAGCGCGAAACATGATGACAACGACCGTCGACCAGACAGCCATCGATCCCATCACATTCGAGGTTTTGCGCAACGGCCTCGATGCGATTGCCGACGAGATGGCCTACACACTGGTGCGCAGCGCGCGGTCGACCATGATCAAGGATTGCATGGTCTACTCGGCTGCTTTGTGCACGGCTAGCGGCGACCTGATTGCTCAGGCGGTCAACTTTCCGGTGATGTTGTGCTCGACCCCCGACGCCCTCTACATCGTCGCCGACAAGTTCCGTGACAATTTAGCGCCGGGCGATTGCATCATCCTGTCCGACCCTTACGAGGGCGGTTCGCACCTACCCGATATTTTCATGTTCACGCC
>JAPUHN010000268.1 GCA_027297685.1 Alphaproteobacteria bacterium
TGCCGTCCCTTCCTACAGCCGACGAGTGTCGCGGTGGTCGGCGCCAGCGAACGCATGACCAGTTCCGGCGGCGCGGTTCTGCGCAACCTGGTCGCCTCGAAATACCCCGGAGAAATTATCCCGGTGAACCCGCGCGGCGGCGACGTGCTGGGCATTCCGGCCAAGACGTCGCTTAGCGATTTGCCTGGCCCGGCCGATCTCGCTGTCATTGTGGTCCGCCCCGACCTAATCCTCGACATCGTCGACGAAGCCGCGGCGAGCGGACACAAGAACTTGATGATCCTACCCGGCGGTTTTCGCGAGGCGGGGCCGGACGGCGAAGCGCGCGAGCGCGAATTGTTACGCAAGACCGAAGCGGCTGGCATTACCGTGTTCGGGCCCAACAGCGCCGGCTGCATTCACTTGACCGAAAGCGCGCCATTCGCGGCAACATTTCTGCGCGACCTGCCGGTCGGCGGCGGAATTGCCGTTATCTCGCAGTCCGGCGCCATCACCGAAGAGATCGTCGCCGCCGGCAATGCCCGCGGCTTGCCGATCAGCACCATTGTTTCGGTCGGCAACGCGGTTCATCTCGAGGTGGCCGACTATATGTCTTATCTCGGCGAGCAGGACGCGTGCACCTGTGTTCTGCTGTACATCGAATCTATCGCCGACACCGACCGGTTCGCTGAAGTGGCGCGATCGGTCGTGGCCAAGAAACCGGTCGTCGCCATGGTCGGCGGCCGCACCGGACAGGGCGGCAGCGCGGTGCGCAACCACACCGGTGGCGTCGCCATGCCGGATGCGGAAGCGGAAGTGTTTTTGCGCTCGTGCGGAGTCATCCGTGTCAAAAGCCTGCGCCAGTTTCTGCTGGCGGCGAAGGGTTTCGGGTTTCATCCCCAAGGCATCGGCAAACGCGTCCTGCTGTTTTCCAACTCCGGCGGCCCTGGCGTTATCACCACCGACCGGATCATCGACGGGGGGCTGGAAATGCCGCCGCTCCCCAACGCCTATGCGGCGGATCTGGCGGCCTTGATGCCGCCCGAGGCTGCCGTTGCAAACCCCATCGACATGCTTGCCGACGCCCGCGAAGACCGTTTCGGACCGGCGTTCAGCTCGGCGCTGCGCCACGGAAGCGAGCAATTCGATGCCATATTGATGATCCATGTGGTGCCGTTCATGGTCGACGCCAGCCCAATCATCGACGAATTGGCCCGGCTTGCCAAAGACTCCCCCTTGCCGTTGTTGCACAGCATGATGGGGACTTTGGAACATAAACAGGAGTGGTTTGCGACGATGGAGGCGGCGGGCGTGGCGATGTTCAACGATTGCGAAGAAATGGCCGAAACCGCCAGTCTTCTCGCCCAATACCCACCGCTAAAAGCGGCAGTGAGCGGCGGTTAACGTCGCATTTCAACATTGCTAGGATAGGATCATGGACTTTACCATCAACCCCCTTGCCAACCGCATCGTGTTCGGCCTTGGCGCGACAGCTAAACTGTCGGCAGAAATCGACGCCCTGGGGGGCTCGCGGGCCATGATCGTTTGCACTG
The DNA here is from genome assembly GCA_027297685.1 of Alphaproteobacteria bacterium. Classification (GTDB taxonomy): domain Bacteria; phylum Pseudomonadota; class Alphaproteobacteria; order UBA6615; family UBA6615; genus JAPUHN01. The sequence goes on from JAPUHN010000268.1 coordinate 1,533, forward strand.
CTGGCGCCGCCGGCCGGATTGCGCCAATTGTCGAGGCTCTCGGTTCGGCCTGTGTTGGCGTGTTCGCCGAAGTGCAGCCCCACTGTCCCGAAGAAGTCGTCCTGGCGGCGATTGAACGGTTCCGCAGCCTCGACGCCGACTGCCTGGTATCGATCGGCGGCGGCTCGAGCATCGATACCGGCAAGCCGCTTGCGGTGGAGACCGGCAAGCCGACGATTGCCGTGCCAACCACCTATTCCGGTTCCGAGGTGACGCCGCTCTACGGCATCGTTATCAGCGACCGGAAAAAGGGCCACCGCGACGACCGCGCGCTGCCGAGAACGGTCATCTACGATCCCGAAATGACCACCGGCCTGTCGCCCTACGCGACGGCGATCAGCGGTATGAACAGCCTCGCCCATTGTGTCGAGGCGTTGTACCCGGCCACGCCAAATCCCATCGCTACCCTCTTCGCCGAAGCTGGAATCCGCGCTTTAGTTGCCGGGCTGCCGGCCAGTGTTGCCACATCAGGGGATTTGCAGGCCCGGACCCAGGCGCTTTATGGCGCCTATCTGGGGGGAACCGTCGTCACCTTGGTCGGCATCGCCCTGCACCACCGCACCTGTCACGTACTCGGCGGCAGCTACGGCATCTCCCATGGCGACGCCAATGCCGTGATCCTGCCCCACGCGACCGCCTACAACGCGCCCGCCACCCCGGCGGCGATGGCAATTCTTGGCCAGGCCATGGGCAGCGACGATCCGGCCGCGGCGCTCTACGATCTCGCTCAGTCGATGGGTACACCAACCGACCTCAAATCACTCGGCATGAAGGAGAGCGACCTCGACGCGGCAACCGAACAGGCGATCGAGGTAACCGCTTATAATCCGCGCCCGCTTGAATTTGGCCCGTTGCGCGAAATGCTTCAGAATGCCTACGAGGGCAATCGGCCCACCTCACCGCTGGCTGCGTAGAGCGACGCGTATCTGACGATAGGGAGTATCAATCATGAGCGACAGCAATCATAACCGCATTATCGTTGTCGGCGGCGGCCCCGCCGGGTTGATCGCCACCCTGGCGCTCGCCCAGCAGGATATCCCCATTCTCATGCTGGAAGCGCAGCCGAGCCCGGTCGATCACCGCCGGGCGACGACATTTCATCCGCCAACGCTGGAATATCTGCGCCAGCTCGGCGCCGTCGACAGCGTCATCGAGAACGGCCTTATTACCCCGATCTGGCAGTTTCGCGACCGCAAAGAAGGCCTCGTCGCCGAATTCGATCTCGCCGCAATCAAAGACGAAACCGACTATCCCTACCGGGTGCAGTACGAGCAGATGAACTTGAACACGGTGCTCTTTCGAATGCTGGGCGACTACTCCCACGTCGATATCCGCTTTGCTCACGAGGTCCAAAGCGCCGAGCAGGATGCCGATTCCGCCTCGGTACGGGTCGATACGCCGGACGGGGAACAGACGTTTAAAGGACGCTACGTGATCGGCGCCGACGGTGCGCGTTCGAATATCCGCCGCTCCCTCGATATCGGTTTCGAGGGGTTTACCTATGAAGATAAAATCGTGCAGTACGGTACTCATTTCGATGTCGGCGCGGCCTTGCCCGACGTTTCCGGGGTCGCCTATATCTCCGACCCGGACGAGTGGTGCGTGCTCTTGCAACTCCCGGAATATTGGCGCGTTTCGTTTTCGTCGCGCGATGGCGAGGATGACGAAACCGCCTTGCGCGACGACATTGCCGAAGCGCGCATGGCGGCATTTTTCGGCCAGGCAGGTGCGACCGTCGCACTGCAGCGCTCCATCTGGCGTATCCACCAGCGCGTCGCCAACGTCTTTCGCAAGGGGCGGATCGCACTGGCCGGAGATGCTGCCCACATCAACAGTCCGATGGGCGGCATGGGGATGAATTCCGGCGTCCACGACGCGATGAACCTGGCCGACAAGTTGGGGCGGATTTGGCGCGGCGAGGCCGATGAGAGCGAGCTCGACCGCTATACCCGCCAACGCCGCTACGTCGCCCTGGAAGATGTCCGCGAGCAGACTATCCGCAACACCAGGTTTTTGAACGAAAAGGACCCGGCTGCCCGCCGCGAGAGCCACGATGCCATGCGTGGCACGGCTGAAGACCCGGAAAAGCGGCACGCCTTCCTGATGGACTCGTCGATGCTCGCCGGCCTGCGCACCGCCAACGCTATGGCGTAGCAACGCGCCCCTCTCCGGCGGATGAGGGTTAACTACAGCCGCACGTTGCGCAGCCGCAGCGCGTTGGTCACCACCGATACCGAGCTTAGGCTCATGGCCGCTGCCGCGATCATCGGGTTGAGCAGCAGACCGAATACCGGGAACAGCACGCCGGCGGCCAACGGCACGCCCAGCGCGTTGTAGACGAAAGCGAAAAACAGGTTCTGGCGGATATTACGCAGGGTCGCCTTGCTGAGATGGCGGGCGCGCACCAACCCCATCAGATCGCCCTTGATCAGGGTTACCCCGGCGCTTTCCATCGCCACGTCGGTGCCGGTACCCATAGCGACACCCACATCGGCGGCGGCCAGCGCCGGGGCATCGTTGACGCCGTCGCCGGCCATTGCCACCGTGCGGCCGGCATCGCGATAACGCACGACGATGGCGTTCTTGTCCTCCGGCAGTACATCGGCTTCGACCGCCGCGATGCCCAGGCGGCGCGCAACGGCTTCCGCCGTGGTGCGATTATCGCCGGTCACCATGACAATCTCGATACCTTCACTCCGCAGCGCCTCCAGCGCCGCCGGCGTGGTTTCCTTGACCGGGTCGGCGACACCGATCAGGCCTGCCACCCCATCGCCGCGAACGACGAACATGACGGTTTCGCCGTCGCGGCGGCGCTCATCGGCACGGGCAGTCCAACCGCCGTCGGCAATGCCGAACTCTTCGAGCAGCGCGGCATTGCCCAGGGCGATCCGTACACCGCCCGCCTCTCCACTGACACCCTTGCCGGTGATTGACTGAAACCCAGCAACCTCGGCAGGAGCGACGCTCCGCTGTTCGGCGCCGGCGATAATGGCGGCGGCCAGCGGATGTTCGCTGCCCCGCTCGAGGCCAGCCGCAAGGCCGAGCAAGACGTCCTCCGAAATATCTTCGTTTGTCATCACCGAGGTGAGCTGCGGACGGCCTTCGGTCAGGGTGCCGGTCTTATCGACGATCAACAGATCGACGCGCGCCAGTATCTCTAGCGCCTCGGCGTCGCGCACCAGAACCCCAGCCTGCGCGCCACGCCCGGTCGCCACCATGATCGAGATCGGCGTCGCCAGACCGAGCGCGCAGGGACACGCGATGATCAGCACCGATACCGCGGCAACGATGGCGAAAGCCATCGCCGGCGGCGGACCCCAAACTGCCCACACCACAAAGGCGGTAATCGCTATGGCGACAACCGCCGGCACGAAATAGCCGGCAAAGCGGTCGGCGAGCCGTTGGATCGGCGCTCGGCTGCGTTGGGCTTGCGCGACTAACTGGACGATCTGCGACAGCATGGTCTCGGCACCGATCCGCTCGGCCCGCATGATGAAACCGCCGGTGCCGTTCAGCGTGCCACCGATGACGCGCTCGCCCGCTGACTTCTCAACCGGTATCGATTCGCCGGTCACCATCGATTCGTCGACCACGCTGTGGCCTTCCAGCACCTCGCCATCGACCGGTACGGCATCGCCGGGGCGTACCCGTAATTGGTCGCCGGCGACGACCTGATCGAGGGTGACTTCTTCGTCGGTGCCATCGTCGCGCAGGCGCCAGGCGGTTTTCGGCGCCAGGTCGAGCAAGGCCCGCAAAGCGCCGCCGGTGCGCTCGCGCGCTCGCAGTTCGAGCAACTGGCCGAGCAGCACCAAAACGACAATTACAGCGGCGGCTTCGAAATAGATTTCCACCCGGCCGAAGGAGTCGCGAAAACGGTCGGGGAAAATCCCAGGGGCAACTACGGCGACCGAGCTGTAGGCGAAGGCCGCGCCGGTGCCGATCGCAATCAGCGTGAACATGTTCAGGTTCCACGTCACAATCGAGGACCAGCCGCGTTGGAAAAACGGCCAGCCGCACCACAGAACCACTGGGGTTGCCAAGACGAGTTGGGTCCAACCGAACGAGGCGCCGGGCAACCAGGCGTGAAACGAAAATCCGGGCAGCATTTCGCCCATCGCCATGAGCAGCAGGGGCAGGGCGAAGACGACGCCGACCCAAAATCGCCGGGTAAAGTCGATTAGCTCGAGATTGGGGGCTGCCTCGGCGCTCACAAGCATCGGCTCCAGCGCCATGCCGCAGATCGGACAACTCCCCGGCCCTACCTGGACGATCTCCAGATGCATGGGGCAGGTGTACTCGGCGTCCGCCGGCGCGTCTGGTGCCGTCTTGCGATGGTCGCCACTCAGATAGTGCTCGGGATCACCGCGAAACTTCGTCAGACAGCTTTGATCACAGAAGTGATAAGTCTCATCGGCGTGCTCATGATGGTGCGGTGTCGCCGCTGGATCCACATCCATACCGCAGACCGGATCCTTCACTGTTTCGGTCACGTTATCCTGAACTTGGGCTATCATTTTATCCCCTGTCTAACGGTTGCCGGCGCGGCGGTTGATCGAGTCCTGCCGCTGGCGAATACGGTCCGACCAGCGGCTCTTGATATAGGTGAGCACCGCCCGAATATCGTCGTCGCTCAAAATATCCTTGAACGCCGGCATGTCGGATTCGATGTCCAGGCCGGTAAATTCCGCCGTGCCTAGTTTGGTAATGCCAAATAGGGTTTCGTCGTCGTGGTGCCACGTATGACCACGCACATTGTGCGGCGGCGCCGGCAGACGGCCGTTTTCGTTGCGCTGGCGCCAATTGGGCTGGCCCTCCAGGTTGGCGCCATGGCAACTCGCGCAGCTCTTGGCATAAACCCGCGCGCCCACGGAAAGTTCCTGCTGACCGGAAATTGGCGGCGGATTCTGCGCGGCCGCAGCCGTCGCCATCAGAGCGAGCACCGATGCCGACGCCAGTATGGCAAAGCTTTTCCTCATTCCTGTCCCGCCGCAAACTCGTCGAGGATCGGGCAATCGGGTCGTTCGTCGCCATGGCATTTGTCGGCCAGGGTCGCCAGCACGGTGCGCATTTCACCGAGTTCACCGATTTTGCGATCGATATCGGCAATGCGGTTAAGCGCAATTTCCTTGACGTCGGCACTGCGCCGTTTGCGGTCGGTATACAGCGACAACAACGCGCGGCAGTCGGCGACGGTGAAGCCCAGATTGCGGGCGCGATGAAGAAACCGCAGCAGGTGAACGTCGCGCGAACCGTAGTCGCGGTAGCCGTTGTCTCGGCGAAGCGCTGGGTCGACCAGCCCGATGTCCTCATAATAGCGGATGGTTTTAGGCGGCAGACCCGAGCGAACGGCTGCTTGGCTGATGTTCATGGCGTCATCGCAATAGTTCCGGCGCGCCTCGTCACGCACCCTCGTGTTACCTGTATATAGGTAATCCTTCCAGTAACTGGAAGGTCAAGCGATAATTTAAATCAACCCGCCGGCGCCGCAAGGGGCGCCGAGGCAAACAGCACGCCAAAGCCGCGGCACCCTAAAATTTGGGCATCACCTCGGTGGCGAATAACCGCACCGATTGTTGCGCCAGATCGAGCGGCATGTCGTGGAAATTGACTTGCAGCGAGGCGACCTCAAATTCACCAACGAGTTTTTGATAGTCGGCAATTTGGTCGCAGATCTGGGCTGGCGTGCCGACCCACGCCGCACCTTTCTCGACCTGGCTTTCGAACGTCTCTTTCGCCAGTCCGGCGATCAATTGATCGTAACCGGGGTAATCGTCCGACGACGCGCCGCCGACCCAGTCCGAGGCGGCGTCGACCAGCGCGTCGAGGTACTTATTGATGCGCGCGCTCGCGTGGCCGATCGCCTCGTCGGCGTCAGGCCAGCAAAACATGTGGAAGGCCAGCATAACGCGCCCCTCGCCCTTGTGTCCGGCGGACTTCCAGGCGTCGCGATAGAGCGCAATGAGCTCAGCCATCTTGCCGCCCGACAGCGGGATCGCCATCACCGCATGGCCGGCGGTACCGGCGTTGACGAAAGACTCCGGTGTCGCGAAGGCGGCGATCCAAAATGGCGGGCGGGGCTTTTGCGTCGGCCGGGGAAATGACGTCGTTTCCGGAAAGCTGTGGAATTCGCCGTCCGATGCAAAGCCCTCGGTCTCCAGCAAGCCCTGGATTTGCGCCATGCCCTCGGCGAAGCGGCCTTTGCTTTCGTCGAGCGACATGCCGAAGCGGGCGAATTCGTGGGGCAGGAAAGCGCGCGCAAATCCGACCTCTAGCCGGCCGCCGGAAATCGCATCGAGCATGCCGATCTCGCCGGCCAGCTTCAGTGGGCTGTTGAAGATGGGTAATATGGCCCCGGTGATCAGGCGCGCCTTTTTCGTGCGCTGCGAAGCCGCTGTCAGAAACACGATTGGGTTGGGGCTATAGCCGCCATAGGGATGAAAATAATGCTCGACGATTCGCACGTGCTCATAGTCGAGCTCATCGGCCAGCGCTACCAGCGACAGGCATTCGTCGAAATATATATCGGCCGGCTTGGTCTCGGGTCCCACGCAGGGGAAAAACTGCATACCGAACTTCATGGATTCCCCCAAACCGGTCTGATCGGAACTTAGCGCGCCGACGCCACGCCCTCGCGAGACTTACTAGCACCCGCATTTGACCTAGAACAATGACCGACCGACTGCGATGATTACTCAGTTTGACGCCGGTTCCAGTCGGATGAGCGCACCTTCGTTCTCGTCGGTGAGCAGGTACAGCAAGCCGTCGGGCCCTTGGCGAACATCGCGAACCCTGCCAAACGCTCCCTCCAGCAACCGCTCTTGGCTGACCACCCGCTCGCCATCGAGTTCGAGACGAACCAGGTGGCGGAACTTCAGCGAGCCAACGAACAGATTTCCGCGCCACGCCGGGAATTTGTCGCCGGTATAGAACGCCATTCCCGACGGCGCGATCGAGGGGGTCCAGTGGAGGATCGGCTGCGCCATACCGGGCTTTTTCGAACCCTCGCCGATGGAGAAACCGGCATAGCTGCGCCCGTAGGTAATCACCGGCCAGCCATAATTGACGCCCGCCCGGACGATATTGATCTCGTCGCCACCCTGTGGTCCATGCTCGCTGAGCCAGATTTCGCCGCTGACGGGATGGCGCGCCATACCCTGCGAATTGCGGTGGCCGTAAGAATAAGTTTCCGGCAACGCGCCTGCGGTATTCAGGAACGGATTGTCGCCCGGCACCGTGCCGTCGTCGTTGAGGCGCACCGTGGTTCCATTGTGGCTGTCCAGATCCTGTGCCCGGTCGCTGTCGCCGCGCTCGCCCACGGTTACGTACAATTTTCCATCGCCGCCAAAGGCCAGGCGCGATCCGAAATGAACCCTGCCGCCGGCAACATTATTGGCCCGAAATATAGTTTTCAGATCGACCAGCCGGTTGCCGTCGAGACGCGCCCTGACCACTGCGGTGTGGGCGCCGCGCGGGCTGGGTGCGGCGAAGGATAAATAGATCCAACCGTTGTCGGCGTAGTCGGGGTGCAGCACGACGTCGAGCAATCCGCCCTGGCCCCTGGCGACGACCTTGGGTACGCCGGAAACCGGCGCCGCCTGCAAACGTCCGTTCACGATCAGCCGCAGCCGGCCGGGACGTTCGGTGACCAGCACGCGTCCATCGGGCAGAAAGGCCATCGACCAGGGATGCTCTAACCCCGCTGCCACGACGACCGGCCGGAAAGCCTGTTTTTGCGAATTCACAATTTGCGTATGTGCCGGCGCTGAAACTGCTATGGCGACCACCAAGGTCAGGCCGGACAGGATACGCGAGGTGGGAAATATCATGGCTCAAGAATACCCCTGATCGAGCGCCGACAGAAAGACCGTGCCGGTCACCTTTTTGTTGGCTGGCAATAGCCGTGAGACTGAAATCTGCTTCGGCGTTCCCTTGACCGCAACCGGCCCCTTGCCGCACCTTGTAATTCACAATCAGCGATTGAATGTCCCTTCGAGAGAAAACACCGATGACCGAAATTACCACCATCCGCGTGATCGAATTCCCCAGCACTGGCCTGCTGCCGCACTATGTCGCCATCGAACGCGGCCTGTTCGAGGCCGAGGGGCTGAACGTGGAACTCACGCCGACACCCAATTCGGTATTCCAAATCACCAACCTGATCGACGGCAATTTTGAGATCGCCGGAACCGCCATCGACAATGTGGTGGCTTATCAAGAAGGTCAGGGCGTTGCCGAGTTGTCGCGCGACCCCGATCTGTTCGCCTTCATGGGCGCGTCCCAAGTCAATCTGGGTTTGGTGGTGCAAGACCACATCGCAAACTACAACGACCTCAAAGGGTGCACGCTGGCCGTCGACGCGTTATCGACCGGTTTTGCCTTTATGCTGCGTGAAATGCTCGAGATAAACGGCATCGGCCACGACGAATACGAACTCATCCCCGTCGGCGCCACCAAGGCGCGCCTCGACGCGCTGCTTACGGGTGAGCATGCCGGGGCGTTACTCAACCCGCCGTTTACGGAATTTGGCGAGGCCGCCGGTCTGAGTGTCATCGACTACAGCCAAGACGCCCTGCCGCCCTGCCAGATCGGTGTGATGGCGGCCTGCCGGAGCTGGGCCGAGGCCAATCGGCAAGCATTGCAGGGTTTCATCCGCGCCGAATTGCAGGCGATCGACTGGATTACCGACCCCGCCAACGCCGACGCCGCCACCGAAACGCTGCAACGCAATATGCCCGGCATGGACATGCAAGGCGCCCGGGCGGCGATGAAGGTCGTACTCGACCCCGTTCTCGGATTAGCCGGCAGCGACGTCATCGACGACACCGGCGTAGCAACTATTCTGGCCTTGCGCAGCAAGTATGGTGAGCCGCAAAAGAACTTAGTCGAGCCTGAGCGTTACATCGATCAGCGGTATTACATTACCGCAAAACAATAAGGTATAACCGCCTGTCCGCACGGACAAGTCAAATGCCCGATTTTGCGCTACAATAGGCGCCGCAACGCACCAAACCCGGAGGATTGCATGATCAAAGTCACCGGTTTCCGTTATTGCCGCCTGGGCACAGCGGACCTCGAAGAAGCGGTGAAGTTCGCGACCGAAATCATCGGCCTCGAACTGGTCGGACAGGACAATGGATTTTCCTATCTGCGCGGCGACGACCGGGATCATAACATCGTCTATTTCCAGGGCGATCCCAACGATCATACGGTCGGGCTCGAACTCGACACGTTCGAGGAGCTGGACGCTGCGGAGAGCACCCTGAAGGATCTCGGCTTGACCGTTCACCGGGGCAGCGACGAAGAAGCAACCGCGCGGCGTTGCATGGGCTACGTCAATTTCAAGGACAATAGTGGCAATTCCATCGACCTGACGGTGCGCCCGTTCGCTGCCGGCCGGCGTTACTTTCCGTCACGCGATGCCGGCATCACCGAGTTCAGCCATATCGGTCTGCGGGTGACCAACCCACGGGAGGCCGAAAAGTTTTGGTCCGAAGTGTTCAATTTCACGACCAGCGACTGGATTGGCTGGTCGGCCCTCATGACGTTCGACAAAGTCCATCACCGCTACGCCCTGTTCCCCTCCGACCGCCCCGGAATTCAGCACATTAACTTTCAAGTTGCGGAAACCGACGACGTGATGAAATCGAACTATTTCCTGCGCGACCGCCAGGTGCGTATCCAGGCGGGACCGGGCCGTCACGCGCTCTCCGGCGCGCGGTTCATTTATTATTTCGGGCCGGACGACATGATCTTCGAATATTCGCACGGTGTGCGCATGGTCGACGACACGTGGCGGCCGCGCCAGTTCCCGATCGCCGACGCGTCGTTCTGCGCCTGGGGTTCGCGTCCCGATCTCAGTATTCTCAGCTCCAGCGGCGCGTCGAACTGAGGCGCAATAACCGCGACGGTTCCAGATGATTGAAATCGTCGATATCCGCTACTGCCGGCTCGGCACCGCCGATCTGGACGGCGCTGTGCGATTTGCGACCGAGCTCATCGGACTGGAACTGGTCGACCGCGGAAACGGCGCCGCCTATGTTCGCGGCGACGATCGCGACCATAACATCTGTTATTTCGAAGGCGATCCGGCCGATCAAACGCTGGGCCTCGAGGTGCGCGCCTTCGATGATCTCGCAGCCGCCGAGGCCATCCTGCAAACCGCCGGCGTTGAAACCCGGCGCGGCAGCGACGACGAAGCCGAGGCGCGGCGCTGCATGGGGTTTATCAACTTCAAAGATCCGACCGGAAATTCCGTCGATCTGGTGGTGCGCCCGTTTCATTCCGGCAACCGCTACTTTGCGAGCCGCGACGCCGGCATCTGCGAATTTAGTCATGTCGGGCTTAAGACGACGGATGCGCCGCGCGACGAGGCGTTCTGGAGCACCCTCTTCAACTTCCGCGTCAACGACTGGATCGGCTCGGCGCCCTTGATGTCGTTCGACCAAGTCCACCACCGTATTGCCCTGTTCCCGACCGATCACGCCGGCCTGCAGCACATAAATTTTCAGACCGAGAGCATCGACGACATCATGCGGTCCTATTACTTCTTCCGCGACCGCCAAATCCGCATCCGTTTCGGCCCCGGTCGGCACGCCACCTCGAACGCCATGTTCCTCTACTATGATGGCCCCGACGGCATGACCTACGAGTACTCGTCAGGCGTTCGTATGGTCGACGAGGAATGGCGTCCCCGACAATTTCCCTTTACCGCCGAATCTTTTTGCGTTTGGGGATCGCGACCCGACATCGACGAGTTCCAGACCGATTAATACCAAGTCTCGTTAATACGCACTCATTTTACCGCCAATAATTTGTCCGCCAGATAGGCGCGGGATGTGCCGCGGTGCAGGCACCGCAAGCAGCCCGCAACAACTCCGGCGGACAAAGGATGGCGGCCTACGGTGGGGCGGCTTGGCCCTCCGGCCGCGTTGCGCGGCTTGCCCGATGGCCCCGCATCGCGCT
>JAPUHN010000269.1 GCA_027297685.1 Alphaproteobacteria bacterium
ATCTCTCACCGCCAAGCCTACCACGGCAACACAATCGCCGCGGCCAGCCTGTCGGGCATGCACTACAACCACGCTTCCTTCGGCCTGCCGCTCGACGGTTTCCTGCACATTACGCCGCCCCACCACTACCGCTTCGCCGAACGGGGCGAGAGCGAAGAAGACTTTGCCAGCCGTCTGGCAAACGAACTGGACGCGTTGATCCAGGCGGAGGGACCAGAGACCGTCGGCGCCTTTTTCACCGAGCCCGTGATGGGGGCGGGCGGCGTCATCGTGCCGCCGCCGACCTATTACGAAAAAGTACAGGCAGTGCTGGCCAAGTACGACATCCTACTCATCGCCGACGAGGTGATTACCGGATTTGGCCGCACCGGCAATATGTTCGGCAGCACCACCATGGGGCTCAGACCGGACATGATCGTCTGCGCCAAAGGCCTGTCGAGCGCCTACATTCCGATCGCCGCACTGATGGTGAACGCCCGCGTGTTCGACGCGATTTGCGAAGAAAGCGACCGCGTTGGCGTGTTCGGCCTCAGCTTCACCTATTCGGGCCACCCGGTGTCGGCCGCGGTCGCCCGTGAAGCGCTGCGCATCTACGAGGACGAGGATATTGTCGGCCATGTGCGGCGCATGATGCCACATTTCCAAGGCGGCCTGCGGGAATTGCTCGACCATCCACTGGTCGGCGAGGTTCGCGGCGAAGGCCTGCTCGCCGGGGTCGAGCTGGTGCACGACAAGGCAACCCACGCGCCGTTCGACGCGGCGCTCGCCATCGGCCCGTTCTGCAACCGGCGGGCCGAGGAGCACGGCCTGATGGTGCGCGCCATCGGCGACACCATTTCGTTCTGCCCGCCGCTGATTATCAGCCAGGACGAGATCGAAGAGATGATCGCGCGCTTCCGCCTGGCCCTCGACGACACCTGGGAGATGGTTCGCGGCGAAGGCCTCGCCGCTGCTGAATAAACACAAAACACAATAACAAGGGGAGAGACGTGACCGACAATCTGCTGGCGATGACGGCGCTCGAGTTAGCCGAGTGCTATGAAAGGGGCGATGCCTCGCCGGTCGAGATGGCGCAGGCGACGTTCGATCAGATCGACCGGCACAATGGCACCCTGAACTGCATCTGCCTGATCGACGAAGAGACCACGCTGGACATGGCGCGCGCTTCGGAAGCGCGCTGGCAGAAGGGCGAGCCGATCGGGCCCCTCGACGGCGTGCCGGTAACCATCAAGGATCTCACCCTGACGAAAGGGTGGCCGACCCTGCGCGGCTCGAAGACCACCGATCCGGCGGGGCCGTGGGACGAAGACGCACCGGCAACGGAGCGGCTGCGCGAGGCCGGCGCCGTCATCGCTGGCAAAACCACCACGCCGGAATTCGGCTGGAAAGGCGTCACCGACAATCCGCTCACCGGGATAACCCGCAACGCCTGGAACCCCGAGCGCACCCCCGGCGGCTCGAGCGGCGGCGCGGCGGCGGCGGCGGGAGCGTTCATGGGACCGTTGCACCAGGGCTCGGATGCTGCCGGATCGATCCGCATCCCGGCCGCTTTCTCTGGTGTCTTCGGCTACAAGCCGACCTTCGGGGTGGTGCCCAACTATCCGCTGCCCGGCCACATCGGCAGCTTGGCCAATATGGGTCCGATCACCCGCACAGTGCGCGACGCGGTGGTGATGCTCAACGTCCTGGCGCAACCGGATTTTCGCGACTTCATGGCCCCGCCGGTGCAAAGGCGCGATTATTTCGACGGCCTCGAAGACGGCGTCGCCGGGCTGCGCATCGCCTACAGCCCAACCCTGGGCAGCGATGGCTGGGCCGACGACGACGTCGCCAATGCCGTTGCCGCGGCCGTCAAGGTTTTCGAAGCGCTTGGCGCCACGGTCGAGCAGGTCGATCCCGACATTCCCGCCTGCCGGCCAATCATCGAAACCATCTGGTTCGCCGCCGACGCCTGGATTGTCGACCAGATGGGATCGGAAAAAGCCCAACTAATGGATCCCGGTCTGCTCGCCGTCGCCGAGCAAGGCCGCAATCTGTCGGTGCAGGACCTGGTCGGCGCCCACGCGGCGCGGGTCGATTTGGGCGTGCGAATGGCGCGCTTCCACCAGACCTACGATTTGCTGTTGACGCCGCAGATGCCGCTCGAGGCGTTCGAAGCCGGCAAGAACTATCCCGACGGACGCGACATGTCGGAATGGGTCGATTGGTCGCCGTTCACCTATCCGTTCAACCTGTCCATGCAGCCGGCGGCCTCGGTTCCCTGCGGTTTCGGCGACGACGGCATGCCAGTGGCCTTCCAACTGGTCGGCCGGCGTTTCGACGACGCGACGGTGCTCCGCGCCGCACGCGCCTACGAGCGAGCCCACCCGTTCAAGATGCCGGAGGGCTACGTTTAGGTTTTGCTAACGCCCGTCTCCTAAGGGAGAGGGTTTGGCGCCAGAGGTCAATCATGCTCCTTCGGTTACTGGCCAGCGTTCTGCTCACCACTGTCCTGCTGATGTGGCCGGCCGGGTTGGCGCGCGCCGCCGAAGAGGTTTATCGCGACGATCGGTTTGTCATCGTCGACGAAGGCGATCA